>UQVK01000113.1 GCA_900544445.1 uncultured Lachnospiraceae bacterium | reverse complement strand
AGCCGCAGCCGGGAGGCCACCGCCCCCGCTACGCCTCTACCACAATCAGTTCCTTCGTATCCAGAGCCGTCTGAACCAGCCCGTCAATCTTTTCATCCAGATTCTTCTCATGCTTCCGGATCACGTTCAGATTCGGCTTGGTCACCGGATGCTTGGCCACGAAAATAGTGCAGCAGTCCTCAAAAGGAAGAATCGACGTCTCATAGGTATCGATTTTCTCCGAAATATTGATGATCTCCTGCTTGTCCATTCCGATCAACGGACGGTACACGGGCATGCTGCAGACCTCGTTTGTGGCCGCCAGCGACTGCATGGTCTGAGAAGCTACCTGACCGATGCTCTCTCCGGTAATCAGTCCCAGACATTCCGTATCCGCAGCGATCTTTTCCGCAATCCGCATCATATAACGGCGCATGATGATTGTCAGCTCCTCATGCGGGCACTTTTCGTAGATGTAGAGCTGGATATCGGTAAAATTGATCACATGCAGCCAGATCGGTCCGCTGTAGCGGGCCACCTTGCGGGCCAGATCCACCACCTTCTGCTTCGCCCGGTCGCTGGTGTACGGGGGCGCGTGAAAATAGACCGCGTCGATCTTCACACCGCGCTTGGCGATCATCCAGCCTGCCACCGGCGAATCGATTCCGCCGGACAGAAGAAGCATGCCCTTGCCGTTGGTTCCCACCGGCATTCCGCCGGGGCCGGGAATTTCAATAGAATACACATAGATTTTTTCCCGGATCTCGATATTCAGCATCACCTGCGGATCATGCACGTCCACCTTCATCTCCGGATAGGCGTCCAGAAGCACGCCGCCCACTTCGCTGTTCACCTCCATGGATTCCATGGGGTAGTCCTTTCTCGCCCTCCTCGTATTCACCTTAAAGGTAAGATTCCGGTCCGGATAGGCTTCTCCCATGTAAGAGACCACAGCGCTGCACAGACTCTCAAAGCCTTCGTCCTTCAGCTCGATCATCGGGCAGATCTGGGCGATGCCGAACACGGTTTTCAGTCCCTCAACCGTTTCCTCATAATCATAGCTCTCGGAAAGGACCTCCACATATACCCTGCCTCTGGTGCGCCGGACAGCAAATTCTCCCTCGCACCGCTTCAACGCGTGACGGATCTGCCGGACCAGGGCGTCCTCAAAGATGCCGCGGTTTCTTCCCTTCACACCGATTTCCGCATACTTAATCAAAAAAGATCTGAATTCCATAATACTCCTTTTTCCAGGGACAAATGCTCAGCATGCTCCCCGCTTTCCTGTATTGCCGCAGCCCCCTCTCAGGCGGACGGCGGCGCCTGCGCGCGCCTTTTCCGCCCGAGAGACAAAAGCCTCTTATCGTCTGGTAAATCTGCGCAGCATGGGAACCAGCTCATGCAACGCATGCAGCGTATAGTCAATTTCCTCCCGGGTAGTAAACACGGACAGGCTGAAGCGGAGCGTGGATCCAAGCAGCTCCTTATCCAGCCCGATGGCGCGCAGAGTGGCACTTCCTGCCGTTTCCGGCCGGTTGGAGGAGCAGGCGCTTCCCGCCGACACATAGATCTCCCGGTCCTCCAACGCATGCAGAAGCACTTCGCTGCGCACACCGCGGAAGGAGACGCTGATCACATGAGGAGCGCTGTCCCTTCCCGTCAGGCCGTTGATCTGGACATCAGGAAGCTGCAGAACCCCGTCGATAAAGCGCTGCTTCAGCTCATACAGCCTTGCCGTATCCGCATCCAGCCCCGCATAGACCTCCTCCGCAGCCTTTGCGAGTCCCGCAATGCCGGGCACGTTTTCCGTTCCGGAACGCAGTCCACGCTGCTGGCCGCCGCCGAAGATGATGGGATGAATTTTCACCCTGTCGTTCACATACAGCAGTCCCGTTCCCTTCGGCCCATGGATTTTATGGCCGCTTAAGGAAAGCATGTCAATTCCCATTTTTCTGGGGAGAATACGGAATTTTCCGAAGCCCTGCACCGCATCCACATGGAACAGGGTGGAAGGATTTCTTCTCCGGATCAGCGCTCCCGCCTCCGCAATGGGCTGAAGAGAACCGATTTCATTGTTGGTATGCATGATGGATACCAGAATCGTATCCGGCCGCAGGGCGCATTCCAGATCCGACAGTCGGATCCTTCCCCATTCGTCCACGGGAAGATAAGTCACTTCAAAGCCCTGTTCCTCCAGATATTGCATGGTCTGCAGGATGGCAGGATGCTCGATGGACGTTGTGATCAGATGCCTTCCGGCGCGGCAGTTTGCGAACGCACAGCCAATCAGCGCCAGATTATCCGACTCCGTGCCGCCCGAGGTAAAGAACAGCTCTTTTCCATTCACCTTGAGGATCCTGGAAAACACATCTTTTGCATAGCGAAGGTATTGCTCAGCCTGCACTCCCTTCCTGTGCATACTGGATGGATTGCCATAGTCCAGACACATCACCTGCGTCATGAGTTCTGCGACACTGTCAAAGCATCTTGTTGTGGCTGAATTATCCAGATAGCATTCCATGGTTTTTCCCAACTTTCTATGTCGATTGTTCAGTAAAAAGCGTGCGCCTGAGACATGGGCTCGTCAGGACGCACCACGCCGGGCACGCCTGCTTTATTATATGGCGGATTCCCCTTCACCGTTCTCTGGCAGCCCCGCAGATTTCGCCCCCGGCATTCCAGCATCCTGCGTTCCCACAGCTTCCGGCTCCGCATCCTCCAGCCGGTACATCAGCCAGGCCAGGACGGTAAAGCCCGCCGTTTCCGTGCGCAGAATTCTCTTTCCCAGAGTGATGGGCGTAAATCCCGCTTTTTGGGCCTCTTCCACCTCGGAATCCTCAAATCCGCCCTCCGGACCGATGAACACGGCGATGCTCTGACCCGCCTTTACTCCGTCCACCAGCCTTCTGGTCTGCTCCATTCCCTCCGCCAGCTCATAGGGAAACAGCTTCACGTCCATATCCGCAGCAAAGGAAAACGCCTCCTTCATGCTCATCACATGGGTGACCTCCGGAATGATGCGGCGTCTGCTCTGCTTCGCCGCCGCTTCCGCAATCTGCTGCCAACGCGCCAGCTTATTCTTTTCCTTTTTTGCGTCCAGCTTCATCACGCAGCGCTTTGCCGCGACAGGGATCACCGCGCAGGCGCCCAGCTCCACCGCCTTCTGGATCACCAGCTCCATCTTGTCCGACTTGGGCAGGCACTGAAAAAGATAGATCCGGGAAGGCAGTTCCAGCCCTTCCTCCTTGATAAAGCGGAGCGTACAGAGAATTTCATCCTCCCCCAGGCTTTCGATTCCGCAGCGGTATTCCTTTCCGTCCACGCCGTTGCTGACGGAAATTTCCTCGCCGGGCTTCATGCGCAGCACATTTTTAATGTGGTTCACATCGCTCCCCGTGATCCGGATCGTTTTTCCCTGTATCTGTTCCGGTTGTACAAAAAACTGGTACATGCCGCCTCCTCAAACCTGAATCCATCTTTGAAACCGCTAAATGCCATATTTTTTCAGACGATCGGCTTTCTCGCGGTAATGCCGACCCATTCACCCTGATAATTCACATCCAGAAGCTCCAGACCTGCCGCCTGCACCGCCTCCTTTACCACAGCTTCCTTATCGTCGATGATACCGGAAAGGATGTAGATGGCTCCCGGCTTCATCTGCGCAATCACCACGGGGGTCAGCGCCACCAGCACATCCGCCAGAATGTTTGCCGCAACGATATCATAGCAACCGTATCCCACCTGATCCTGCACCTCTTTTTCCGTGATCAGATTGCCGATCAGAAGGGTGAATTTTTCCGGATCAATGCCGTTTGCCTGCAGGTTATCCTGCACTGCGTCCACGGCACAGGGATCCAGATCCGTGCCGACCACCTTCTTCGCGCCGAACATGAGGGCAAGGATTCCCAGAATTCCGCTTCCGGTTCCCACATCCAGCAGGACCGTATCCGGCGTCACATATTTTTTCAGCTGCCGGATGCACAGCTGGGTGGTCTCATGCATACCGGTCCCGAAGGCAGTTCCGGGATCGATGTGCAGGATCATTTTATCCCGGTCTTTCTCTTCCACTTCCTCCCAGGAGGGAATCACCAGCAGGTCGTCGATGTAAAACTGGTGAAAATACTGCTTCCAGTTATTGATCCAGTCAACGTCCTCCGTCTCATCCACGCTGATGCTGCCTTCTCCAATGTCACAGAAGGCACGCAGTCCGTCCAGCTCCTTTTCGACCGATTCCAGAACAGCCTCCTGCGTGGTTTCCTCTCCGTTCACCAGGAGCTTTCCGTCCTCATTCTCTTCCACAAAAAAGCTGAGGTAGGCAATGCCGTCATCCTCGGGCCCTTCCGGCAGGATATCCACAAACATCTGCTCCTTCTCCGCGGCGGTAAGGGGAACCTTGTCTTCGATCTGCGCGCCCTCCAGGCCGATGTCATAAAGGGTGCTGATAACGATATCCTCCGCATCCGTAACCGTTTTAATTCTGAATTTTTTCCATTTCATGGCCGCTCTCCTCAGCTCCTTTGCCTTTTTACGCTCTGTGATCTGTTTCTCTTCCTTCCGGAATTGCCCTTCTCTGATCTTTTTTTCTCCATCTCAAAGCGCCGGGACTCCGGCGCGCTCATATCCGGTTTTTTATTGTAGCATAAGGGAACGGATATCACAAGGCTTTCAGTTTCGTCAGAAAATTTCATATAGAAAAGGGCTGTCTATTTCGGGACAGCCCCACATTATCAGTTAATCGTTCACAGAACAATGAAATGCAGACATTTAATCTGTTCCTAAACAAACTGGAAAACTTGTCAGAATTTAAAATCTCTTCTTTCTTTCTGCCAGTTCATTTAACGAAAATTCCCTGTTACATTTCCTGCAGTAGAAATAATAACGGTATTGCCTGATCTTTGCATCTGGTACAAAGATCGGATCTACTTTCGAATTAAGTTCTGCGCCCAGCCGCATTTCAAAATCCTTCCGTTTTTCCAGACGGCTGCCGCATCTGGGACAAATTTTCTTCCCAAACAGAAGATATGCCGCCTCTCTTGGTGAAAATTCATAGCTGAATCCCTTATGCACCATTTCTGTCTCCTTTATCTCAATCCTGGAGAAAATGTACCTGGGTTTTTCTAATTATTGATATTTTATAGCAAAATACCGCTAAAATCAACAGCATCTGTCAGTTTAGATGTGACGAAGGGTTATATTCCTTTTTCAGCCTTTCCAGGCAGAATCTCCGGTGATATTTCAGCCTTGCATATTCGCTGATGCGGTTCATGTACACCGCATCCCCTGCTCCGCCGACGACGCCCGCGATGGGAATGCCCTGGAGAAACTTCATATACAGAAGCTCGTCGGACAGGATGCCTGCGGTACGGCGAATCAGTTCCTCCATCCCTTCCTCCTGAGAAAAGCTGCCGTGCTCCATGAAAAAATTGAGTTCATCATTGACGCGCTCAAGCCTTTCTCCATGGGTCATGGCGCCCTGAATCAGAAGCAGAATGAAGCGTTTCTCCTCTTCCGTATCATAGGAAAAGCCATAATGAAGGGCCGTCTCATAGATGCTCCTCAGCATCATCCCTGTCAGAAGGGGAATATCGGGAATGCCGATTCCCAGAAGCCCCATCCCGATGCCTGCAGCGGCGGAAGCCAGCGTATTGCCCGCCCCGCTTCCCGCCGCCTGCCTGGAAAAGCTCTTCAGGGACTTCCGGTCGCCTCTCACATCCGCCGCATACTGCCGGATGCTGCTTTCTTTTTCCAGTTCCTCTTTACGGTAGGTCTTTTCGATGATTCCGGTCCCTTTTTCAAAAATCAGGGAAAAGGCTCTTGCAAAAGCCGCCTCCAGCGTTCCCTGAAGCCTGTCGGGAATCTTGTCCTGTAAAAAACGGTTCAGAAAAAGCTCCTTCCGTTCTCTGTTTTTTTCCAGAAATCTCCCTTCCTGCTTCTTCATTTTCTCCAGTTCAGCCTGAACCGGATCTTTTTGGGAAAACAGCTTCATTTTACCTCCTTGCCGAAGCGTTTTACGCTGAGACGCGCCGAATTTCCAATCCGGCACTGCGCTCACAGGACTTGTGACGCTTCTGCACAAATCCAGGTTAAATAATGCGCCATCGAGCGCATTTTTCTACCTTTCTCCTTTTCCAGAACGCTTTTCCCGTGGGAAACATGCGTAAACGAAAAGCCGGAACCGCACAGATCACCTGTCCCGGTCCCGGCCGCCTGTATGGCCTTACTTCCAGAAGCCCCTCTTCTTCTTTCCTTCTTTTTCCTTTTCTTTCCCGTCAGGAGCCTCACCCATCATACGTTTCGCCGCATTCAGGCTGTCTCCGCTGACTTCGTCAAATTTTCTCAAAAGGTCCTTTGCCTCTCCGGAAAGCCGGTCAGGAACCTGAACCACAAGGGTCACGTAATGATCGCCGCGCACATCCCTGTTGCGCAGGTTGGGAACGCCCTTGCCCTTCAGGCGCACCTTGGTATCCGTCTGCGTGCCGGGCTTCACGTCGTAGACCACCTTGCCGTCCACCGTATCGATCAGCACCTCTCCGCCAAGCGCAGCAACCGGGAAGGATACGGGAACCGTGGAAAAGATGTTGTAATCCTGGCGCTGGAAAATGGGATGACGTCCCACGATGACCTCAACCAGCACGTCGCCTCTGGGGCCTCCGTTCACACCGGGTTCTCCCTGACCGGCAAGCCGTTTGCACTGGCCGTTGTCAATTCCTGCCGGGATATCCACTTCAAACCGTTTGCGCATGGGTACATATCCACTGCCATGGCAGTCCGCGCACTTCTCCTTGATCACCTTACCGGTTCCGTTACAGTCCGGGCAAGTCTGCACGTTCCGCACGGTACCGAAGAAGGACTGCTGGGTGAATACCACCTGTCCCTTGCCGCCGCACTTGGAACAGGTGACCGGCTGGGTGCCGGGCTTCGCGCCGGTTCCATGACAGGTTTTGCACTCTTCCTTCACGTTCAGCTCTATGGTTTTCGTGGTACCGAATACCGCCTCTTCAAAAGTAATATGGACGCTGGTGCGCAGATTCGCCCCCTTCATCGGCGCATTTCCCGCCCGGCCTCCTCTGCGGGAACCGCCTCCGAAAAAGTCTCCGAATATGTCGCCAAAAATATCACCAAAATCAGCGCTGCTGAAATCAAATCCGCCGAAGCCGCCGCCCGCACTGCCATCGAATGCCGCATGGCCGAACTGATCGTACTGGCGTCTTTTCTCCGGATCGCTGAGAACGGCGTATGCCTCGGAAGCCTCCTTGAATTTCTTTTCTGCTTCTTTGTCGCCGGGATTGGTGTCAGGATGGTATTTTTTGGCGAGGACCCGGTATGCTTTTTTCAATGCGGCCTCGTCGGCATTCCTGTCAACGCCAAGAACCTCATAATAATCTCTTTTCTGTTCAGCCATCTTAATCCTCCAAAACTTCTGGAATCGGACAGGGGAAGTTCCTTCCCCTATCCGATTACGCGATGCGCACAGCCCACGTCATAAATGCCGTTCGCTGTACTTGCCGGCAAATGGCCGTTCATGCAAGCATGACGGCCGCTTTCCGGGCTTATCGCACACAACATCAAGGGACACGGCAGTGCCCCCTGGTGTTGTGTAATTCTGTCTTTTCTTAAGGATACCGCACGTTGCGGGCCATCCGCTATTTTACACCTCTCTGAAATCTCCGTCAATCACATCATCTTCCGGAGTGGAACCGCCTGCATTTCCGCCGGCGTTCATGTCAGGGCCTGCTCCGGCCTGACCGCCTGCCGCCTGCTGGGCCTGCTCGTAAACCTTGGAGAACAGGCTCTGCGCACTCTGCATCAGCTTCTCCTGTGCTGCCTTCATATCAGCCACCTGAGATTCTGTCATCTCCTGATCCTTGGTCTGATCCAGAAGATTCTTCAGCGCGTTCAGGTCTGCCTGAACGGAAGCCTTATCGGATTCCGGAATCTTATCTCCCACATCCTCCAGAGCCTTCTCGGTCTGGAATACGAAGGAATCCGCTTCATTTCTGGTGTCGATTGCTTCTTTTCTCTTCTTATCCTGCGCTTCGTATTCAGCGGCTTCCTTAACCGCCTTGTTGATGTCGTCCTCGGACATGTTGGAGCCTGCAGTGATGGTGATGTGCTGCTCCTTGCCGGTTCCGAGATCCTTTGCGGATACATTCACGATACCGTTCGCATCGATATCGAAGGTAACCTCGATCTGCGGAACACCACGGCGTGCCGGCGGGATTCCATCCAGTCTGAACTGTCCGAGGGACTTGTTGTCCTTTGCGAACTGTCTCTCACCCTGAAGCACGTTGATGTCAACTGCCGTCTGGTTATCTGCCGCCGTGGAGAAAATCTGGCTCTTCTTGGTGGGAATCGTGGTATTTCTCTCAATCAGTCTGGTTGCGATGCCGCCCATGGTCTCGATGGACAGGGACAGGGGCGTAACATCCAGAAGCAGGATATCGCCTGCGCCCGCATCGCCTGCCAGCTTGCCGCCCTGAATGGAAGCACCGATTGCAACACATTCATCCGGGTTCAGGGTCTTGCTGGGCTCATGTCCGGTCAGCATCTTTACCTTATCCTGTACGGCCGGGATACGGGTGGAACCGCCTACCAGCAGCACTTTTCCAAGTTCGGAAGCGGTGATTCCCGCGTCTCTCAGAGCGTTCTGTACCGGAATTGCCGTTCTCTCAACCAGATCATGGGTCAGTTCATCGAACTTTGCTCTGGTCAGATCCATATCAAAATGCTTCGGGCCTTCTGCCGTTGCCGTGATGAAAGGCAGGTTGATGTTGGTGGTGGTGGCGCTGGACAGCTCCTTCTTCGCCTTTTCAGCCGCCTCTTTCAGTCTCTGCATGGCCATCTTATCGCCGGACAGGTCGATGCCTTCCTGCTTCTTAAATTCGCTCACCATCCAGTCGATCACCTTGTTATCAAAGTCATCGCCGCCCAGATGGGTATCGCCGTTGGTAGCCAGAACCTCGATGACGCCGTCGCCAATCTCGATGATGGAAACATCGAAGGTACCGCCGCCCAGGTCGTATACCATGATCTTCTGCTCTTTTTCATTATCAAGGCCGTAAGCCAGAGCAGCGGCTGTAGGCTCGTTGATGATACGCTTTACATCCAGACCCGCGATTTTGCCCGCGTCCTTGGTCGCCTGACGCTGTGCGTCGTTGAAGTAAGCGGGTACGGTGATAACCGCTTCGCTCACCTTCTCGCCGATGTAATTCTCTGCGTCAGCTTTCAGCTTCTGCAGGATCATTGCTGAAATCTCCTGAGGAGAATATTTCTTTCCGTCAATGTCTACCTTATAATCGCTTCCCATATGTCTCTTAATGGAAGACACGGTTCTTTCCGCGTTTGTCACAGCCTGACGTTTTGCAGGCTCGCCGACCAGTCTTTCACCGGTCTTCGTGAATGCAACCACGCTGGGCGTGGTGCGCGCGCCTTCCGCGTTTGCGATAACGGTAGGCTTTCCGCCTTCCATAACTGCTACGCAGCTGTTTGTCGTACCAAGGTCAATACCGATAATTTTGCTCATAATGCACTCCTCCATTCCGCCGTCCGGGCGGCTATTCTACGGACTTTCGTCCATCCTTAATTTGCAACCTTAACCATGCTGTGTCTTACCACAGTATCATGGTATGTGTAACCCTTCTGGAATTCCTCCGCCACGATGTTCTCACCGAAGTTCTCATCTTCAATGTGCATCACCGCGTTATGGAAATTGGGATCGAATTCCTGACCTACAGCCTCTATGGGTTTAACGCCCATATTATCCAGCTCGGTCAAAAGCTGTTTATATACCTTGTTCATCCCTTCCACGAAGGCGCTTCCCTTCTCATCCTCCGGGACGGCTGCCAGACCTCTTTCAAAGTTGTCAACCACCGGAAGAATTTTCTCGATCACGCTCTTCGCTCCGGTCTCGAACATTGCTGCCTTTTCCTTATCGGTGCGCTTCCGGAAGTTTTCGAATTCCGCCATCTGGCGCTTCACCCGGTCTTCCAGCTCATCGATTCTCGCTTTCAGGGCTTCTTCCTTCTTATCCTTTTTCTTCTTCCGAAAAAAACCTTCCTTCGCGCTGCCTGAGCCTTCCGCATCCTCATTACCGGCCGTTTCTTCCGCCGGTTCTGAATCGTCGGACTCCTGCTGCGCTTCTTCCATATCCTCTTCAGCGCCGCCGTTTTCTGCTTCCTCCAGATTTCCATCCTCTACAGGGATTTCCACGGCTTCGTCTTCGCCTGCTTTCGCCTCAGAAGCAGTATCCAGTTCTTCTTCCGTATTCCTGTTGTTCTTATTTTCCATCATTCAGCCTCACTCCATTCCGCGCGTCCGGCCGGCCAGGCCATACGCCGTTCTATGTCTTTTTATACAGGGTCTCCAGCTGGTTCATCAGATTCTTCAGAATCCCGACCACCTTGTCATAATCCATCCGTTTCGGTCCGATGATACCGACCGTCCCCTTCATGCCTTCTCCCAGCTCATAGGTTGCTGTCACCACGCTGCAGTCCCTCATGGTCTGCACAGGCGATTCATTTCCGATATAAACCTGGATTCCGGTACTGTTCTCATCAGCCAGTGTTTCCTGTACGATCTGATTTAATGCCTTTTTCTCCTCAAACGCTGTGATCAGTTCGCCGGCCTTTTCCTTGTCCGCCAGCTCCGGATACTTCAGGATATTGTTCGTACCGCTGGTATAGATCTGCAGATCCTCATCCGCCTGTATGGCTTCCGCCACCGCGTCAATAATCTCACCCACCATCACGCTGTGGATTCCCGCCTGCTGCTTCATGTTAGCGATCATCCCGAGATTGATCTCATCCAGCGTCTTCCCGTTCAGATGCGTGTTCAGCAGAATGTTCAGCTTCAGCATCGTCTCCTCATCCGGCGCCTGCTCCACGTGAAGCATCGTGTTCTTGATCACGTTGCCTTCCACCACGATCACCGCCAGGACCTGATGCTCATCCACCCGGGACAGCTGAATGAATTTCAGCTTATTCCCATGATAGAGCGGCGAAGATATCATTGCCGCATAATTTGTATTCGCTGCCAGAAACTTCGCCACATGCTGAAGAAGGTGCTCCATCTTATCTTCCTTCTCCACAAGCAGCCCTTTGAGGTCATCCACCTCTCTGTCCTTCTCCTCCAGCATACTGTCCACATACAGACGGTAGCCCTTATCCGAAGGAATACGTCCGGCAGAGGTATGGGGCTGGATGATATAGCCAAGCTCTTCCAGATCCGCCATCTCGTTCCTGATCGTAGCCGAACTCAGATTCAGATCCGTGTACTTGGAAATCGTCCTGCTTCCCACCGGCTCTCCCGTTTCCAGGTAGTTCCGGATGATCGCATGCAGGATCTTCATTTTCCGCTCATCCAATTTTCCTTCCATCTGACTGTCACCCCATTTCGGGTTGTTAGCACTCAACCAATCAGAGTGCTAACACCTTCTGACACATACATTATCACTTCTCCTACCCGTTGTCAACGGATTTTTTATTTTTTCTACAAGCCACGCAGTCATCCCGAAAAATACCGGCCGGGAAGCCGCTTGCGGATTCTCCG
>UQVK01000112.1 GCA_900544445.1 uncultured Lachnospiraceae bacterium | reverse complement strand
CACCGGGATTACAGTATTCATACCGACCATTCTCCTGTCCGTGTGATACTATACAGGGACCGCCTGGAAGTAGAAAATCCCGGAGGACTGTATGGAAGGATAACAGTGGACGAGCTTGGAAAGATGGCCGCTGATACCCGAAATCCCTTTATTGCAGGTGCATTGGAGGTTATGCTGGGAACGGAAAATCGTTTTTCCGGTATCCCGACTATCATGCATGAAATGAAAAGAGCAGGTTTGCCGCCGGCTGTTTTTGAAAGTAAAAGAGGCGTATTTAAGGTAACGTTGTATAATGGGTATGATACTGAAAATAATTTTACAACAGCAGAACAACCGTTACCGGAACCTGCGCAGAAACTTTTGGAATATTGCAGAATACCGCGCAGCCGGAATGAGATTGCTGACCATATGGGAATTGGAACACCATCCTATGTGGTAAAGAAGTATATCCGGCCGCTTCTGAAAGCGGGTATGCTTCGGATGACGATTCCCGATGCGCCTAAAAGCAAAAATCAGAAATATGTGATTGTAAAGAAGGAGAACCGTTGAATATGGCCGCCTGCCGGCGGCGAAAGGAGAGAACACCCATGCTTCTGATTCAGAACACACATCTGATCGACCCGGCGTCCCGGACGGACGGAATCCGGGATATCCTGACCACAGGAGAGAAAATCATAAAAATTGCGGACCGCATTGACCCGGAGGAGGCGTCCGGTCTGACCATTCTGGATGCCAAAGGCCTGACCGCCATTCCCGGCCTTGTGGACGCCCACGTACATTTCCGGGATCCGGGCTTTACCTGGAAGGAGGACATTGAAAGCGGCGCACGCGCGGCGGCGGCGGGAGGCGTAACCACGGTGGTGCTGATGGCGAATACCAAGCCCTGCGTGGACAATGTGGACACCCTGCGCTATGTGCTGGAAAAGGGAGAAAAGACACTGATCCATGTGGAGACCTGCGCCAATGTGACCCTGGGAATGAAGGGGGAGGAACTGGTCGACATGAAGGCGCTTCACGCCGCAGGAGCGGCCGGCTTTACGGACGACGGAATCCCGCTTCTGTCAGAGGAAACCGCGAGGGCGGCCATGGAAGCTGCGGCAGCGGAAGGCGTACCCATCAGCTTTCATGAAGAGAATCCGGCCTTCATACAGAACAACGGAATCAATGCCGGAAAAGCAAGCGCACATTTCGGGATCGGCGGATCGGACCGGCAGGCGGAGATCGCCATGGTAGAGCGGGACGTGCGGCTGGCGGAAGAGACGGGCGCCTGCGTGGTCATCCAGCACATCAGCACGAAGGAAGCGGTGGAACTGGTCCGCCAGGCGAGGCAGAAAGGCGCCGACGTGCACGCGGAGGCTACGCCCCACCATTTCACCCTGACGGAGGAAGCCGCCATTCAGTACGGGACGCTGGCGAAGATGAACCCGCCTCTGCGGGAAGAAGCAGACCGGCAGGCCATCATTGAGGGGCTTGCGGATGGCACCATCGATATGATCGCCACCGATCATGCGCCCCACAGCGCGGAGGAAAAGGCGAAACCCGTTACGGAAGCGCCAAGCGGCATCATCGGTTTGGAAACCTCTCTGGCTCTGGGAATCTCAGAGTTGGTGGACACTGGAAGGCTCACTCTGATGCAGCTCATCGACCGGATGTCGCTGGCCCCTGCAAGGCTGTACGGGCTGGATGCGGGATATCTGGCGGAGGGAGGTCCGGCGGATCTGGTGCTCTTCAATCCGGCGGAAGAATGGACGCCCGAACGGTTTTATTCCCGCTCCCAGAATTCGCCGTTTGTGGGAAAGACCCTGAAAGGGAAAATCCACGCGACTATCTGCCGCGGCAGGATAGTCTATCCCTTCGATTGCGGGAAAGCGGATTGAACCAGGCAGAGCGGAAAACGGCGAAGCCGTCCCACACAAAATAGAATGCAATCGTATGGCGAAAATACCTGAACGATAGAGGAGAAAAGATTATGGCAAAGAAGAGAAAGGAGCAGGCACGGGTGCTGGCGCAGAAGCAGCTGGCGCCTGGCATTTATGACTGCCTGCTGGAAACCACACTGGCAAAGGAGGCGAAGCCGGGACAGTTCGTTGCGCTTTATCCGAAGGATAAAAGCACTCTGCTTCCCCGCCCCATCAGCATCTGCGAGGCAGACGCGGAAAAAGATACACTTCGCATCGTGTACCGGGTTGTGGGAGCGGGTACCGAAGAATTTTCACGGCTGAAGGAAGGTGATACTGTCGATATTCTCGGCGTACTGGGAAACGGCTTCCCGCTGGATCAGGTGAGAGAGGATCAGACGGCCTTCCTGATGGGCGGCGGCATCGGCGTTCCTCCCATTCTGGAGCTTGCAAAGCGCTTAAGCTGCAGAAAGCAGATCATCGTGGGATACCGGGATGCGGACTGTTTCCTGCGGGAGGACTTTGAGAAGAACGGGGAGGTTTATATCGCGACGGAGGACGGCAGCGTGGGAACGAAGGGTAACGTGATGGATGCCATCCGGGAAAATGCGCTGAAGGCGGACGTGATTTATGCCTGCGGTCCGATGCCCATGCTTCGTGCCATCAAGCGTTATGCCGAAGAAGCGGGGATCAACGCCTACATTTCTCTGGAGGAGCGCATGGCCTGCGGCGTGGGCGCCTGTCTTGGCTGCGTGTGCAAAACCACGAAGAAGGACGCCCATTCCCATGTGAACAACGCCCGTATCTGCACGGACGGGCCTGTCTTTGAAGCGAAGGAGGTGGAGATCTGATGAAAACATCGGTGAATCTGGCGGGAATTGAACTGAAAAATCCGGTCATGACCGCATCTGGCACCTTTGGATCCGGCATGGAATACAGCGAGTTTGTGGATCTGAACTGTCTGGGCGCCGTGGTGACAAAGGGTGTGGCAAACGTGCCCTGGCCCGGCAATCCCACCCCCAGAGTGGCGGAGGTCTACGGCGGCATGCTTAACGCCATCGGCCTGCAGAACCCGGGCATCGACGTATTCCTGGAGCGGGACCTGCCCTTTCTGCAGCAGTATGATACGAAGGTAATCGTCAATGTCTGCGGCAAAACGGTGGAGGATTATCTGGAAGTGGTGGAGCGCCTTGCGGATGCACCCGTGGACATGCTGGAGATCAACGTCTCCTGTCCGAATGTGAAGGAGGGAGCCATCGCCTTCGGCCAGAAGGCGGACTGCCTGTACGATATCACCTCCGCCATTAAGAAGAAGGTCGCTCAGCCGGTCATCATGAAGCTGAGCCCCAATGTCACCGACATCACGGAGATGGCACGGGCGGCAGAGGCGGCCGGAGCGGACGCCATTTCCCTGATCAACACCCTGACCGGCATGAAGATCGACATTCACAGAAGGAGCTTCCTCCTCGCCAACAAAACGGGAGGCATGTCCGGTCCTGCGGTGAAGCCCGTGGCCGTCCGTATGGTCTGGCAGTGCGCCCAGGCTGTGAAGATTCCCATCATCGGCATGGGAGGCATCATGAATGCGGAGGACGCCCTGGAATTCATCATGGCGGGAGCGACTGCGGTGGCGGTGGGCTGCGCCAATTTCATCAATCCTTACGCCACGCAGGAGATCGTTTCCGGCATTGAGACGTTTATGGAAAAGGAAGGCGTTTCCGATATCGCGGAGCTGATCGGCTGTGTAAGGTAAAGTGTCTGTGCGTGCCTGCACGCCCATCCACACAGCCGCCTGCCAGGGCTTTCCTGGAAAAATCTGTTCTAAAATCCCTCCATGCGAATAGACTGTACAAAGCAGCGCATGGAGGGTATTTTTATGGAGCTGATCAGGAAGAATATACATATCGACCGTGTGAAATGCCGGGCGGGAACACAGGTGGCGCTGGAGGATGATATCAACATCACGGACATACGGCCGGATGTCTATCAGCTGGTGCAGGAGCAGGGAGAGATCGTCATTGAGGAACTGCGGGCGGTGCAGGACCACGTCCATGTGAAGGGAAAGCTGAATTTCACCGTGCTTTACCTTTCAGACGACGATGTGAGAAAGCCGTCCAGCATGGAAGGCAGCCTTCCCTTTGATGAGCAGATCTATATGGAGGGCGTGGTACCCACAGACGGCGTCGTAGTGAAAAAAGAGCTGGAGGACCTGAGCGTGGGGATCATTAACTCCCGGAAGCTGAGTGTCCAGGCTTTGGTCAGCCTGAGCCTCCATGTGGAAGAGCTGTACGATGAGGAGGCCGCTGTGGAGCTGACCGGAGAAGAGCCCGTGGAGTTGAAACGAAAGGTGATTGACCTGGCAGGGCTCGCCATCCAGAAAAAGGACATTTTCCGCATCCGGGAGGAGATCGAGATCCCGTCGGGACACCCCAATATTTTCGAAATTTTCTGGATGACCTGCGATCTTTCTGACGTACAGTTTAAGCTTTCGGACGGCAGGATCGCCATACAGGGACAGGTGCAGCTGTTCTTCCTCTATGAGGGGGAAGGAGAGGGCAGGCTGGTTTCCTGGTATGAAAGCATGATCCCATTCAGCGGCATTCTGGATTGTCAGGGACTGCGGGAACAGATGGTGGATGACATCGTCTGCAGCATCGGTCATAAGGAAATTGAGGTAAAGGCGGACGCGGATGGAGAAGAGCGTGTGGTCAGCCTGGAGCTGGTGCTGGATCTGGATATGAAAATCTATGAGGAAGAACAGACGGAGATCCTTTCCGATGTGTACGGCGTGACAAAGGAAATCAATGTGGTCACGGGAACGGCGAAGCTGAAGCAGCTTCTCATGAAAAACAATGGGCGGACCCGGCTGAACGGCCATTTTAAGGTGGCGGAGGGCATGCCGAAGATGCAGCAGATCTGCCACAGCAGCTGTGTCATTCAGCTTGCTGAGGTCCGGGTGGTGGAAGAGGGACTGCGCATCACCGGAGCTGCTGTGGTGGAGAGTCTTTATGCGACTGGGGATACGGAGATCCCATACGACAGTATGGAAGGGACGATACCGTTCAGCTATGTGCTGGAAATTCCCGGTATCCGGGAGACCTGTACCTGGCGGCTGGAAACGGCGCCCTGTGAGCTTTCCGTAACCATGACGGACGGAGAAGAAGCGGATGTGAAGCTGGTGATCGCTTTTGCCGGAATCGTCTTTGACAACTATGAGGAGCCCATGATCCGGGACATCCGGGTTTCCGATCCGGATCCGGAAAAGCTGGGGAGCCTGCCGGGCATCGTGGCCTATATCGCAAGAGAGGGCGACAGCCTCTGGGATATCGGAAAGCGTTATTATGTTCCCGTATCCCAGATCCGGGAGATCAACGAACTGGCGGGTGACGAAATTCAGCCGGGAGAAAAGCTTCTGATCGTAAAGGGAGTATCCTGAAAACAGCCGTGAAAGCTGAGAAAAATTCTCACTGCCCGGGGTTACAGTTCAGCCTTCGGCAGAACTGTAACGGCATCCGGCCGTACCGTTTTCGTACGGTCTGCGCAGTGAATGCGCAGACCTGGCTGAGTAGTAACTTTCCGCCCTGTCATAAGCCAGATGGACGTTGACGGAATGGGGAGAATTGTTTATAATCAAAAACAATCAGTGTATACAAAAGGGGAAGGAATGGGGAACGAATGGATAGACTGACGCTGAAGGCGATGGCCAAAATTAATCTTGGACTTGATGTGGTAAGGCGCAGAGAGGATGGCTACCATGAGGTGAGGATGATCATGCAGACCGTGAATCTGTATGACAGACTCACCTTTGAAAAGAAAAAGGAAGACACGTTGCAGATGGAAACCAACATGAAGAAGCTTCCTACGGATGGAAACAATCTCATCATCCGGGCCGCTTCTCTTCTGAAGGAGGAATTCGGCATCCGGGAAGGCCTGGCCGTCCGGCTGGAGAAAAGGATTCCCGTGGCGGCCGGAATGGCCGGGGGAAGCACTGACGCGGCTGCAGTATTTGTGGCAATGAATCGCATGTTCGGTCTGGGACTGACAGAGGAACAGCTTTGTGAGCGGGCGGTGAAAATCGGCGCGGATGTTCCTTACTGTATCTGTGGCGGCACGGCCCTTTCAGAAGGAATCGGAGAGAAGCTGACCGCCCTTCCCGCCGCGCCGGACTGTCATGTGATCGTGGCCAAGCCTTCCATTCACGTATCCACAAAGTGGGTTTACCAGAATCTGCATCTGGAAACCGTGAAGGAGCATCCGGATATTGACGGCATGGCGGAAAGCATCCGGAAGGGAGAGCTTTCCGGCGTGGTGAGCAGACTTTCCAATGTGCTGGAAACCGTGACCGTCCCCAAATATCCGGTGATCGCGCAGATTAAGGAGTTCCTTATGGAAAACGGCGCGCTGGGCGCGCTGATGAGCGGAAGCGGTCCCACGGTTTTCGCCCTGTTCGATGACGGACAGCGGGCGAAGCAGGCGCTGGAAGCGCTGAGAACGGCAAAGCTGGCGGCCCAGACCTATCTGACCTCCTTCGCGGAGCACACCTGCGTGGAGCAGGGATAGCGGACGCCGTTTTTTTCAACAATTGCTGCCCCTGGCAGCCAGAAAGAAGGATGGATGAAGACAGAAGAAAAAGCAAATGAATATCTGCCTCTGCGGGATGTGGTGTTCAACACGCTCCGTGAAAGCATCCTGACGGGAGAGATGAAGCCGGGGGAACGGCTGATGGAAATCCATCTGGCCAACCGCCTCGGCGTGAGCCGGACGCCGATCCGGGAAGCGATCCGCATGCTGGAGCTGGAAGGACTGGTCACCATGATTCCCAGAAGGGGAGCGGAGGTGGCGCAGATCACGGAAAAAGGCCTGAAGGATGTGCTGGAGGTGCGCCAGGCGCTGGATGCCCTTGCCATAGAGCTTGCCTGCGAGCGGATCACGGAGGAAGAGATCCGGGAGCTGAGAAGGGCCTGTGACACTTTTGTCCAGATGACCCGCACCCAGGACGCGGTCCGCATCGCCCAGGCGGACGTGGCGCTTCATGATATCATCGTCCGCGCCAGCGGCAACGACAGGCTGATCCAGATGGTGGGAAACCTGTCCCAGCAGATGTACCGATACCGGCTGGAATACATCAAGGACGTCAGCCAGCATGGACGGCTGATTGAGGAGCATGAGGAAATCTATCGCTGTATCCGGAGCCGGGATGGGGAAGCCGGAGCGAGAGCGATCCGGATGCACATTTACAATCAGGAACAGTCCATTCTGTCCCAGATTCAGCAGAAAAGGAAGGAACCTGGTTCCCGAAATGTATAAAGCCGTCCGTGTTGTCAATACTTTCCGTAGGACGGAAAGGAGGACGGTATGCAGAAGGAATGGAAATGGGTGCGCTGCCTGCCCTGGTATATCAGACAGAGATTATGTGGACGGCTTCAGGTACGCAGAAAAGAAGCTGTTGCTGCATTTGCCGCGGCAGCGTTCATGCTGCTCTGCTTCTGGGGCGTTTTCTACCCGGAACTCGCATTTCCTGCCGATGTCTGCCGCAGGGCGGACGGGAGTGCTCCGGAGGCGGAGGATTATGAGAAAATTCTGAATGCGCAGGAGGGAGAGCTGCGGGTTACCTTCAGCTTTCTGAAACAGAAGCCGGAAAAGCGGAGGGAAGACATGAAAACTCCGGATGAGGAAGAACACAGGGAGGATGATGAGATTGGAAGCACTGGAATACAGGGAGAGGCCCGTCGGGGTATTTGATTCGGGCGTTGGCGGGCTGACCGTGGTGCGGGAGATCATGAGACAGATCCCAAATGAGAAAATCGTATATTTCGGAGATACGGCCCGGGTGCCATACGGAAGCAAATCCCGGGAAACGGTGACCCGCTTTTCCGAACAGATTGTGAGATTTCTGCAGACGCAGCAGGTGAAAGCCATTGTGGTGGCCTGTAATACGGTGAGCGCCTACGCGCTGGATGCGCTGGAAAAGGAAATCGATATCCCGATGATCGGCGTGGTGAAACCCGGCGCAAAGGTAGCCGCAGAAGTGACACGGAACGGACGGATCGGCGTGATCGGTACAGAAGGGACCATCGGAAGTGGAATCTATTCCAGCTACATACATCAGATCAATCCGCAGGTCCAGGTAACGGGAAAGGCCTGTCCCCTGTTCGTTCCCCTGGTGGAAGAGGGGCTGTGGGAAGATCCGGTGACGGATGAGATCGCATCCCGTTATCTGACGGAGCTGATCGACATCGGGATCGATACCCTGATTCTTGGCTGCACGCATTATCCCCTGATCCGCAAAACGGTAGGGAGGATCATGGGGGAAGGTGTAACGCTGGTGAATCCAGCCTATGAGACGGCGGTGGAGCTGAAGGAGCTGCTTGGGCAGCATGAGCTGTTAAGCCCCAACCCTCCTGCGCTGGGAGAAAACCGTTACCGCTTTTACGTAAGCGATGCCGCGGAGAAATTCAAGCGCTTTGCCAACTCCATCATCAAGTATGGAATCCTTTCCGCAAAGACCATTCCCATCGAGGAATACTGATGCGGTTTCCGGATGGCAGGCAGGGCAGAGGAACGCAATTGAGGAGGCCGCACATGCGGCAGATTGTGAGAGAAAGGCAATGACAAAGGAAGTAATGCTCACCATACGCGGGCTGCAGTTCGACCAGGGCCCGGACAGTGAAGAAATTGAGACTGTCCAGTGGGGGCAGTATTATAAGAAAAACGGAACCCATTATATCATTTACGAGGAAATGATGGAAGGCTTTGAGGAGCCGGTTAGGAACGTCATCAAGTTCAGAGAGAGGGAAATGAACCTGATGAAACGCGGCATGGTAAATGTTTACATGGCGTTTGAGGAATGCAAGAAAAACATTACCAATTACCTCACCCCATACGGAAGCCTTCTGATCGGCATGGATACCCGGCGGGTGAAATTCTCAGAAGGAGAGGAGGAAATCCGTCTGCAGGTGGAGTACGCTCTGGAGGTAAATTACGAGTATCTTGCGGACTGTCACATTGAAATCCGCATTCAGCCGGCCGGAAAGGCAATGCCGGATGCAAGGCTGAAACTGACAAAAAAGGACATTTCCGCCGCGAAGAAGGAACCTGGAAACAGAGACGAAGCGGATTCGCGGATGAGGATGTAAAATAACAAAGGAACAGGGGGAATCATGACATGATTTTCAGACTGAAAAATGTACCGGAGGGGTACGAAAAAGCGGCGGGGGAGCTGCTGAAGGAGAGGGGATACGCGCTGTGTGTGCCCGGAGAGGAGAAGAATGCAGGAGAAGGGGCGGTCATTGACCTCAGCATCGAGCTGACAGAGGAAAAGAAGGTTTCCGTATCCTGCGCAGACGGGAGCGCCGTGCTTTCCGCCTGCGATAAGGCCTTCGTCTTCCGTGCGCTGATGCGGCTGGTGCGGGAGCTGGAAAAGAGGGGAAGTGAAGAAAGCTTTCAGGTGGAGGAACAGGTCTGGCTGGACAGAAACGGCGTCATGCTGGACTGCTCCAGAAACAGTGTACTCACCATGGATATGATTAAATGGTACATCCGTTTTGAGGCGTCGCTCGGCATGAACACGATGATGCTGTATACGGAGGATACCTATGAGGTGGAGGAATATCCTTATTTTGGCGCTTACAGGGGCCGTTACAGCAGCAAAGAGCTGCATGAGCTTGCGGTATACGCGGATCAGTTCGGCATTGAGATGATTCCCTGCATCCAGGCGCTTGCGCATCTGAAGAATACGCTGCGCTGGGAAGCCATGGCGGGCATGCAGGATACGGATGATATCCTGATGGTTGGCGAGAGCGAGGTTTACCGCTTTGTGGAGGCCTGCATCCGTCGGGCGACGGAACCATTCCTGACGAAGCGGGTACATCTGGGCATGGACGAGGCCTGGTCGCTGGGGCTTGGAAAATATCTTCACAAAAACGGCTACCATCCCAAATCGGAGATCATGGCCGCCCATCTGGAACAGGTGGCGCAGATCTGCCGGAAGCTTGGTCTTGAACCCATGATCTGGAGCGATATGTACCTGCGCATGAGCTCACAAAATAACGACTACTATGACCTTCCGCTGGATGCAGACCTTTCCGGCGCGGTGAAGCCGCCGGCGGATGTGGCGCTGGTTTACTGGGATTATTATCATACGGATGAAAATTTCTACAGACAGTATCTGCGCATGCACAGCCAGCTTTCTGACAAGGTAATCTTTGCCGGAGGCGGCTGGGTATGGAACGGCGTATCTCCCAATCTGAAGGGGGCAAAGGATACCACAGAGCCGGCGATGCGCGCGGTGAAGGAAGCGGGAATCCGGGAGGCGGTCTGCACCATGTGGCAGGACGACGGCGCGGAGACCCCGATGGGCGCGGGACTTTCTTCCATTGTCCGTTTCGCGGAGCATGGCTTTGCAAAGGAAGTGTCGGAGGAAGCGCTGAAGGAGCAGTTTGAATTCCTGACCGGAACCTCCTGGGAGGCCTGTGAGATTCTGGGAGAATTCGACCGGCCGCAGGGCAGCGCGTTTTATGACAATCCCTCCAAATATCTGCTCTATCAGGATGTCCTGATCGGCCTGTTTGATGAGCAGATCAGGAACTGGGATGTGAAGAGCTATTATGAAGGGCTCAGGGACAGGCTCCTGAAGGCTCTGGAGGAAGGTATGAAGAGAAACTGCACGCAGAAAAACTGCATGCAGATTCTGCAGCGTGGCGGCGGCTATGCCGAAGAGGTGCTTTCCCTGTACGTCTGCCTGGCGGATGCGCTTTCCGTAAAGGCGCCGCTCGGAAGAAAGCTGCATGAGGCATATGAGAAAAAAGATCGTCAGTCCCTTGCGGCGCTGGCAGAGAAAGAGATTCCCCTCGCCATGGAAAAAATCCGTGTATACCGGGACCGCAGGGAAGCGCTCTGGAACCGGGAAAGCCGTATTTTCGGCTTTGAGGTGCTGGACATCCGCATTGGCGGCCTGCTGGCCCGCCTGGAGAGCGCGAAGAAACGTGTGGAGTCCTGGCTGAACGGAGAGGTGGACAGCCTGCCGGAGCTGGAGGAGCCGAGGCTTCCCTTCCGTCCCGTGAAGGAGGGAGAGGAGCATACCCTGTGCGCCTGCAACAGCTGGAAGACGATCATTTCCGCTTCCCCGATTTAAACGGAGCTCTCTATTTTTTTATAAAAAATCCCGCGGCGTTGTTTTCGGACAGGCGAAAACGCGTAGCGGGATTTTATTCTACTTTTGGCAGGTGGTATGTTATAATGTGTATAACACAGCTTCACAGAAAGGAGCGGCTATGGCCTGAACTCCGCCTTGACAGCTTTTGCGTATCGGAGTATATTTCTATCATACATTATAGCCTACTGAAACAGTATGAATTGGCGGCGCAGTTCAGTTGTCAAAAACTGGGAATGGAGGACGCAGTGGCAGAGATTCGGAACAATATCACGGAACTGATCGGAAAAACGCCCCTGATGGCGCTTGAAAATTATGGAAGAGAAGCCGGTATCGAAGGGGTGACGCTTCTGGCGAAGCTGGAGTACTTAAATCCCACCGGCAGCGTGAAGGACCGGGCGGCGCTGCAGATGATTCTGGACGCGGAGGCGGACGGAAGGCTGGAGAAGGGCGCGACAATCATCGAACCCACCAGCGGGAACACGGGAATAGGACTGGCAGCGATTGCCGCGGCAAGAGGATACCGGGTGATTCTGACGCTGCCGGAGACCATGAGCGTGGAGCGCAGAAAGCTGCTGGCGGCATACGGCGCCGAAATCGTCCTGACGCCCGGCGGGGAAGGGATGAAGGGCGCGATTGCAAAAGCGGATGAGCTGCATGCGCAGATTCCGGGTTCCTTTATTCCGGGACAGTTTGACAATCCTTCCAACGCGAAGGCCCATCGGCTGACCACAGGACCGGAGATCTGGGAGGATACGGACGGAAAAGTGGACATTTTCGTGGCGGGAGTGGGCTCCGGCGGAACCATTACGGGC
>UQVK01000111.1 GCA_900544445.1 uncultured Lachnospiraceae bacterium | reverse complement strand
GTCAGATCGAATGCTTCCTGGACTGGCAGGAAGAGGAAAGAACGGCCGATCAGCTTTCCATGCTGAGCGAACATAGAAAGCAGCTTCTGGACAACGTGCATCGGGAGGAAAAACGGATCGACTGTCTGGACTATCTGGTCTATCAGATCGAACGGACATGCAGAGAGCCGGATGATACGGAAAAGAAAACGACGGAGGCGGATGACGATGAGCAGATTTGACAGGTTTGATTTTGACAAAACGGTTGACAGGCGCCGCAGCAATTCCATGAAATGGGACGTGGCGGAAAACGAGCTTCCCATGTGGGTGGCGGACATGGATTTTCAGACCGCCCCAGCAGTGCGGCAGGCCATTCAGAAGCGCGCGGAGCACGGGGTATTCGGCTATACCATCGTTCCGGACGCCTGGTATGAGGCGTATATGGGCTGGTGGAAGATGCGGCATGAATTTGAGATAAAGAAAAACTGGCTGATCTTCTGCACAGGCGTGGTCCCGGCAATTTCCAGCATGGTCCGCAAGCTGACGACCCCGGCGGAAAAGGTACTGATTCAGACTCCGGTTTATAACATTTTTTTCAATTCCATCCTGAACAACGGCCGGGTGGTGCTGGAAAGTCCCCTTGTCTATGAAAACGGCGCATACGGAATCGACTTTGACGATCTGGAAGAAAAGCTGTCCGACCCGCAGACCACGCTCATGATCCTGTGCAATCCCCACAACCCTGTGGGAAAGATCTGGGACAGGGGAACCCTGGAACGGATCGGAGATCTATGCTGGAAGCACCATGTGCGCGTCATCTCCGACGAAATTCACTGCGATCTGACCGCGCCGGGCTGCTCCTATGTGCCCTTCGCCTCCGTTTCCGAAAAATGCCGGGAAAACAGCATCACCTGCATCGCGCCCACGAAGGCCTTCAATCTGGCCGGACTTCAGACCGCGGCGGTGGTGGTTCCCAATCCGGTTCTGCGCCATAAGGTATGGCGCGGCCTGAATACGGACGAAGTGGCGGAGCCGAACGCCTTTGCCATGGATGCAGCCATTGCCGCCTTTACGGAGGGCGGGGAATGGCTGGACGCCCTTCGTGAATATGTGTTTGAAAACAAGCGCCTGGTTGAGGAATATGTGAAGAAGGAAATTCCGGGCATATCTGTGGTCCCTTCTCAGGCCACCTATCTCTCCTGGCTGGACTGTACCTCCCTTTCCGTTCCCGCGGAGGAGCTCGCCGCCTTCATCCGGGAAAAGACGGGCCTGTATCTGTCCTCCGGAGAGCAGTACGGCGGACAGGGAAAATGGTTCCTGCGCATGAACCTGGCCTGCCCCCGCTCCGCAGCTGAGGACGGCCTGGACCGTCTGAAGAGAGGAATTCAGGCGTTCCGGAGCAGGTAAGACGGCAACAACGGAAAAAATTTTTGTGAAAATAATTTGGGACTTGCGCAAACGCTCCGTTTCTTATAGAATATAAATGTTCTTCATAAGAAACGGAGATGTACTCAAGTGGTCGTAAGAGGTCGCACTCGAAATGCGATAGGTCCGCAAGGGCGCGTGGGTTCGACTCCCACCATCTCCGCGCATCAGGCATCCTGAATCTCAGGATGCCTTTTTTGCGACAATTTCGCATCACAGTCTTTTTACGGCGTCCATCGCCAGCGCGGAACGCTCGCATTCCTCTGCGGACAATGTGATCTGCCAGCACAGGGGACTGCCCTTCATATGCTTGGCCGCATAGCTCAGCCCGTTCGTGCGCTCATCCAGAAAAGGCCGGTCGATCTGCCTGGGATCTCCCAGAAGAATGATTTTGGTTCCTTTGCCAGCCCGGGTAATGATCCCTTTGATCTGATTGGGAGTCATGTTCTGGGCCTCGTCGATAATCAGGTAGGTTTTTACAATGGAACGGCCGCGGATGAAATTGAGCGCTTCCGTCTGAATGATTCCGCGTTCAAATACCTCGTTGATCCGGTCGGTCAGGAGCATTTCGTTTTCATATCGGTTTTCCTCATCAGAATCCAGCAGCTGTTCCAGATTATCAATTACAGGCCGCATCAGCGGCGCGATTTTTTCCTGTTCATCGCCGGGCAGAAAGCCGATGTCGTCGTCGAACTGTGCGTTGGGGCGGCTGATGATGATACGGCGGTATTCCCCGGAAGCGCAGTTATAAACCTTTTCCAGCCCGACGGCGAGAGCATAAAAGGTTTTTGCGGTTCCCGCCATTCCCTTGATGATGACCAGGGGTGCTTTCTCGGCGCTCTGCATCAGAGCCTCCTGCATGAAATACTGGCCCACATTACGGGGGGTAATGCCGTATGGTTTGCTTTTTTTAAAACTCAGTGGAACGATCCTTTCACGTTCCACTCTGCCCAGGAGCGTTTTCTTCCCGGAACAGTCCGGCGTCAGGATAAGAAATTCATTTTCCACAAGCTCCGGTATGATATGTCCGCCGTCCGCGTCAGTCTGATATACACAGGAGAGGGGAACGCCGGATTTTTTAAAATCCTTTACCAGCTCTTCCGGAAGATATACTTCGGCGCGTCCGCTGTAGGAAGCGTCATCCGGGCCGATCTGCTCCGTGGTAAAGTCTTCCGCAGGTATCCCCAGGATGGAAGCTTTGAGCCGCAGCACAAGATCCTTTGTGACCAGGATAACAGGATCGTTTCCTCCGGCGCTTTCGGAAAGGCCCTTACAGACTTTCAGGATACGGTTATCCGATTTTTCTTCCGGCAGATCCGCGGGAAGAGTGACGTTGACAAAATTTTTTTCAATTCTCAGCCGTCCGCCGGTGGAAAGCCTCACTCCATTCAGAAGATCGCCCCTTCCGCGGAGAGATTCAAGAAGGCGGATGGCGGAACGTGCATTTGCGCCCCGTTCTCCGTCGGCTTTTTTCAGCCCATCCAGCTCTTCCACGACAACGAGCGGGATGACAACCTCGTTTTCTTCAAAGCAGCATGGCGCATAAGGAGCCTGAATCAGAACGTTGGTGTCAAGAACATAGATTTTTCCCATACCGGTAACTCCTTCCCCAGGCGGCTGTCAGGCCGCCGTTTTATTTAGCCTCGCGGAAACGGGGCGCGACAGATAGAAATACGTCTGCGTTGCGAAGCATTATTACTGTAAATATATCAGGAAAGAAAAAAAGAATGCTATCCGTGATGTGTAAAATTTATGGGAAATCTGGGAAAGAGTATGAAAGAATACAGAGCCTTCGGCCACCTGGACGTGGACAGAGAGGAAGCAGGCCGCTCTGCTTTTCGTGCGGTTCCCTTTTCCCCGGCTGCCCGGTCCGCGGCGAAAAAACGTTGTACATTATATAAAAAATATTATATAATTCAAATGAATATGTCCCAATCCTCTTGTCGGATGGCGTCTGGTATTGGGTAAAGGGTAAGGCGGACTGCTGAGGCGGGAGAAGGAAGGCGGAAAACGCTTCGGAATGGAGGAAATCATGAAGAGAATAGGTATGCTTACCAGCGGCGGGGATTGTCAGGCTCTGAATGCGGCGATGAGGGGCGTTGCGAAGACGCTGTTTAATGCCAGCGAAGATGTGGAGATTTATGGCTTCCTGGATGGGTATAAGGGACTGATCTACGGGAAGTTCCGGATGCTCACCGGAAGGGATTTTTCGGGAATCCTGACGAAAGGCGGCACGATTCTTGGAAGCAGCAGGATGCCGTTCAAGCAGATGCGGGATCCGGATGAGAACGGCCTGAACAAAGTCGAGGCGATGAAGCAGAATTATTATAAGCTGCAACTGGACTGCCTGGTGATTCTGGGCGGAAACGGAACGCACAAGACGGCGAATCTGCTGAAGGAAGAAGGGCTTAACGTGATCACGCTGCCCAAGACCATCGACAATGATCTCTGGGGAACGGACATGACCTTCGGCTTCCAGAGCGCGGTGGATATCGCCACGACGGCGATCGACAACATTCATACCACGGCGGCGTCCCATGGACGGGTCTTCATCGTGGAAGTGATGGGGCATAAGGTAGGATTTCTGACGCTGAACGCGGGCATGGCTGGCGGCGCGGACATCATCCTGATTCCGGAGATTCCCTATGATATTGACAAGGTGATTGAAGCGATAAAGAAGCGTCATGACCGGGGCAGCCGGTTCACCATTCTTGCGGTGGCTGAGGGCGCCATGTCCAAGGAGGACGCAAAGCTGTCAAAGAAGGAATATAAGAAAAAACTGGAAAATTATCCTTATCCTTCCGTCTCTTACGAGATCGCGGATCAGATTCAGCAGAAGAGCGGCATGGAGGTGCGTGTCACCGTACCCGGCCATACCCAGAGGGGCGGTTCTCCCTGCCCGTATGACAGAGTGTTTGCCAGCCGTCTCGGCTCAGAAGCGGGCAATCTGATTCTCAAGGGCGAGTATGGCTTCATGGTCGGCTACAGGAACCGGGAAATCGTGAAGGTGCCGCTGGAAGATGTGGCAGGAAAGCTGAAAACGGTGGATCCCAATTCCTCCATGGTAAAAGAGGCCAAAATGCTGGGTATCAGCTTCGGCGATTAAGGCCGGAAATCAGACTGCGGCAGTCAGGAGCAGTACGTTATGCCGCAATAACGGGAGTAAATATGTCTTATACAGCTCTTTACCGTAAATTTCGCCCGGAGCGTTTTGAGGACGTAAAGGGACAGGACCATATTGTTACGACATTGAAGAACCAGATAGCGGCTGAAAGAATCGGTCACGCTTATCTGTTCTGCGGAACAAGAGGGACAGGAAAGACAACCATAGCGAAAATTTTTGCGAAAGCCGTCAACTGTGAGCATCCGGTGGACGGCTCTCCCTGTGGGGAATGCCGGAGCTGCCGCACCATCGCGGCGGGCGCCAGCATGAACGTGATCGAGATCGATGCGGCGTCCAACAACGGCGTGGACAACATCCGGGAAATTGTGGATGAGGTGTCCTACTCACCGGCGGAGGGAAAATATAAGGTTTACATCATCGACGAGGTGCATATGCTCTCCATAGGAGCCTTCAATGCGCTGCTGAAAACCCTGGAGGAGCCGCCCTCCTACGTGATTTTCATTCTGGCGACCACCGAGGTGCACAAGATTCCCGTCACCATCCTGTCCCGCTGCCAGCGGTATGATTTCAAGCGGATTTCCATTGAAACCATTGCGGACCGGATGCGGGAGCTGATGGAAGAGGAAGGGCAGCAGGTGGAGGAAAGGGCGCTGCGCTACATCGCCAGGGCGGCGGACGGCTCCATGAGAGACGCTCTGAGCCTGCTGGATCAGTGCATCGCTTTTCATTACGGAAAAACGCTCACCTATGACGACGCGCTGGACGTGCTGGGAGCTGTGGACACGGAAGTGTTCAGCCGTCTGCTGCGGGCGGTGCTTGCGCGCAATGTGACGGAATGTATCAGGCTTCTGGAAGAGGTGGTGATGCAGGGAAGGGAGCTGGGCCAGTTCGTATCCGATTTTACCTGGTACCTGCGAAATCTGCTTCTCATCAAAACCTCTGACGGAGAGGGAATGGAGGATGTGATCGATATGTCCTCTGACAACCTGTCCAGGCTTTCTCAGGAAGCGGATATGGTGGAGGTTGACGCCGTCATCCGCTATATCAGAGAGCTTTCCGAGCTGTCCGGAAGGCTTCGTTATGCGACGCAGAAGCGGATTCTCATCGAGATCGCTCTGATTCGGCTCTGCCGGCCCCAGATGGAATCCGATACGGAATCCCTGCTGGATCGGATCCGCGCGTTGGAGCAGCGCATGGAAGAGGGCATCGTCGTACAGGCCGCCCCTGGCGCCGGGAATGCTGCGGCAGGAAATACAGTCGGCGGAAATGCCGACGCCGCGGGCCCGCAGAAGCGTCCCGAACTTCCCAGGGCCATCCCCGAGGATGTGAAAAAAATCGTGGAAAACTGGCCGGGGCTGGTGGGACAGACCGCCATGCCCATGAAGCTTTATCTGAAAAGAGCCAGGCTCAGTCTGGGCGGGGATAACCGCCTCATGATCGTGCTGGAGGACGGACTGGCATCGGACTATTTCCTGAAACAGGAAGGCAACCGGGAGGAGCTGGAAAAGCTGCTCTCCGAATTTGTCCAGAAAAATATTGAGGTCAATTTCCAGGTCAGC
Source organism: uncultured Lachnospiraceae bacterium (assembly GCA_900544445.1). Classification (GTDB taxonomy): domain Bacteria; phylum Bacillota; class Clostridia; order Lachnospirales; family Lachnospiraceae; genus Eisenbergiella; species Eisenbergiella intestinigallinarum. The sequence goes on along the minus strand of UQVK01000111.1, from coordinate 5,865 downwards.
AGAGGCGACCGGGATTTTGAAGAAAACCATGTGGATCTGGCCAAAATCATCCACATGGATATAGAAATGGAATAAATACGAAAAGTGAATGAATGGAGGTAACAAATGGCAAAAAGAGGCGGATTTCCCGGAGGCGGAATGCCCGGAAGCATGAATAATCTGATGAAGCAGGCGCAGAGGATGCAGCGCCAGATGGAGGAAGGCCAGAAGGAGCTGGAGACGAAGGAGTTCACGGCCAAGGCAGGCGGCGGGGCCGTTGAGGTCACCGTGACGGGAAAGAAGGAGATCACAAAGGTGAAGCTGTCCGAAGAAGCGGTGGATCCCGACGATATTGAGATGCTGGAGGATCTGATTGTAGCGGCTGCCAATGAGGCGCTGCGTCAGGCGGATGAGGCCAACACGGAACTGATGAGCAAGATGACCGGCGGCCTGGGCGGAGGCTTCCCGTTCTGATGGACCTTTACAGCGGATATATTAATCAACTGATCGAAGAACTGGCCGCCCTTCCTGGAATCGGCAGCAAGTCGGCCCAGCGGCTTGCCTTTCACATCATCAACATGCCGAAGGGACGGGTGGAAAAGCTGGCCCGTTCCATGACGGATGCCAAGGAGCATGTGCGCTACTGTGAGGAATGCTTCACCCTGACGGACGCGGAAAAATGCCCCATCTGCTCCAATGAAAAACGCGACCATACCACCATCATGGTGGTGGAAAATACCCGCGACCTGGCGGCCTATGAAAAGACGGGAAAATATGAAGGCGTCTATCACGTTCTTCACGGCGCCATTTCCCCCATGCTGGGGATCGGCCCCAACGATATCCGGCTCAAGGAGCTGATGCACCGTCTGAAGGGGGATGTGAAGGAAGTGATCATCGCCACCAATTCCAGCCTGGAGGGCGAAACAACGGCCATGTATATCGGAAAGCTGATCAAACCGACCGGCATTAAGGTGACGAGAATCGCCAGCGGCGTTCCTGTGGGAGGAGATCTGGAGTACATCGACGAGGTCACCCTTCTGCGCGCGCTGGAGGGCAGGACGGAAATGTAGCCTGAAAACGAAAAAAGTATACAAAAAGGAGGGTTTTTAAAATGCAGAAGGAAAAATTTGGGGTATCAAAGGACGGAAAAGAGGTTACCCTCTATACGCTGGAAAACAGCAGAGGAATGAAGGCAGTGGTGACGGATTTTGGAGCCATCCTCGTGCGCCTTATCGTTCCCGATAAGGAAGGAAAATGTGCCGACGTGGTGATGGGATACGACACGTTGGAAGAATATTTTGATAATGACAGCTTTTTCGGTGCGGTGATCGCGCCCAATGCCAACCGGATCGCGGGCGCACGTTTTTCCATTGACGGAAAGGAATATCAGCTGGATGTGAACGACGGTGTTAACAATCTTCACAGCCATAAGGAGCTGGGAAGCCATAAGCGGGTATGGGCTGCGCAGGAAGGAGATAACAGCGTCACCTTTTCTCTGGACATGGCAGACGGCGAGTTGGGCTTTCCGGGAAACAAGAAGCTGAAAATCACCTATACCCTGACCGAAGAGAACGAGCTGAAGCTGGAATATGATGGAATCAGTGACAAAAAGACGATCCTGAACATGACGAACCATACCTATTTCAATCTGGACGGCCACGATGCGGGAGACATCGCTGACCATGTGATGACGCTGCATGCGGATACCTTCACGGAGATCGTGCCCGGCGCCATTCCCACCGGCAAACTCCTTCCTGTAGAAGGAACACCCATGGATTTCCGTGCACCGAAGAGGATCGGTGATGAGATTGACGCAGACTGGGACCAGCTGACCATGGTGGGAGGTTATGATCACAACTGGTGTCTGAACGGATATGACGGAAGCGTACGCCTGGTTGCCTGTGCGCAGAATCCTTCCGGGAACAGAACGCTGAAGGTTTATACTGACCTGCCCGGTGTGCAGTTCTACACGGCAAATGGCCTGTCTGAACGCACTGGCAAGGGAGGAGCCAACTATGGACGCAGAGGGGCGTTCTGTCTGGAAACCCAGTATTATCCGGATACGGCGAATGAGCCTGACTTCCCTTCCGCCGTTTTCGGCCCTGACAGGGAATATCATACCACCACCATTTTCCGCTTTGAATAATTATGAAAAAGCCTGACCGGGGAAAGGAGTGCATCCTTTCCCCTTTTGTTTTGTCGTTTAGGCTTCCTTTCTGACAGGAAAAAAATGGAATCGGCCGCAGGTTCCGATAAAATATGCGCCCCTTCTCTGCTATATTGAAAGAAAAAAAGGCGGTGACGGCATGCAGATTCCGAAGAATGTGATACAGACGGGGGAGACGGACCCCTGTCATAAAATTTACATGGAGGATTATGTACATACCCTGCTCACCCAGTACCGGGAAAATGAAGCGGATTTCTGTCTTTACGGGAAGCGGGAGCAGGAAGGAGAAATTTCCTATTACTTTATTTACGGCGCGGCAAAGGAGGAGCCGGGCTGGGAACTGATGGAAAGCAGATATTTTGCCCTTCAGCGCAGAATCGGCGAGGTGACCTTCGATGAAAAGGAGGCATGGGCCTTTTTTGAAGACGGTTATTCCGCGCCGCTGGACGGTTATTTCATTTTTTATGAGCAGAATGAGGACATGCAGTCCTATCTGATCGCCATGCACCAGAACCAGCCCGGGGAGAAAACGGTGGAGGTCAGGCACAGAGCTGCAAGAAAGCCGGAGAACTCCCCGGAGGAAATGCAGGAACCGCGCAGAATCAGGCGGAGCCCGATGGCGTATGACCTGAAAAATGACAGGCAGAGCGAAGAAAAGGAAGGAAAAGAAGAGAACGGCAGAGCGGAGCAGCCGCAGGAGGAAAAGATGATCCACGCCGCGCAGACCGGACGGGAAGCGGCATTAAGGCTCAGATCCCGGGAGCGAAGCAGGGCAGACGCCATGTCAGACCGGACAAAGGGATCCGGCAAAGCCCCGGGAAGAGCCCGCAGCGCTTTGCTGGACAAAGGCAGAAGCGAAAGGCGGACATCCTTCCGGATAAAGGCAGCTGCGCTGGCTGTACTTCTTGGGCTTTGCGCGGCTGCGGTAACATCCGTTAACGGATATCAGGATGCGGAAGAGGCGGGGAATTTTTTCGGCCAGGCGCTGGATGAACTGAGAGGAGAAAGCGGAAACGGCGGAAACGGATCCGGCAGTTCCGGCGGCGGAACCCTCATCGTGGAAGAGACGCAGCTTGCGCCTTCAGAGGATGGGGCAGATGCAGCGACAGCGGAAACGCTTCCGGTTCTTTCCACGGATGTGTTCGGACAGGAGGAAACCTCCGTGGATGTGGAACCGGCTTCGGAGAGCGAACAGAACACGGAAGCGGTTTCGACTGAGGAAACGGCGTCAGCCCCTGTGACAGAGGCGGATACTTCACAGGAGGCAGGCTCTTCAACGGCAGCGGAAGGTACGGACACTGCAGCGGCTGAAATGACAGAGGCGGACGGAGAGGCCATAACATCAGAACAGGCCGCAGCGGCCGGAACGGTGAGTTATATCGTCCAGCGTGGAGACAATCTTGCGGCGATCTGCAGACGCCAGTATGGGAATACAGACAGAGTGGAAGAGATTGCAACGCTGAATCAGCTGGATGATCCGAACCACCTCATTCCGGGACAAGAAATCCTTCTTCCACAGGAATAGGGCATTTTCTGCTGTTCAGGCGTCGGGGGAACCGGCATGGTAAGAGAAAATGGTAGAGGTCGCAAAATGCAGAAGTTTGTGATATACTATCGTAGATGTCTTTTATTGCCATAGTAACAGCAGAGAACAGAAAAGGAATTTCCATGATCAATGTACGGACTTATCTGCAGAAAAAAGCGGAACGGAAAGCCGGTGAAGCTCAGTCACGCGATTTTGGCGCGTTGATTCAGAAGCACCGGCTGGCTGTCTTTGGGAGAACGCTGTTTGTCATTTTTGTTTTTGCGCTTCTTGGAACGCTTGTTTATGTGCAGTTGAAGAACCAGGTATATACAAGCTATGTGATCCTGTCCTCCATCGCCCGGCAGCAGTATGACAGCTCTGTCTGCCTGAGCTATGGAAATGGTTTTCTTTCCTACAGCGGCGATGGAATCAGTTATACGGATGCAAAAGGGAATGCGGTATGGAATCAGGCCTATGAGATGCAGGAACCCATGGTTCGTGTGGCCGGAAGCAAAGTGGCGGTTGCGGATTATAATGGCCATATCATATACAGCATCAGCCAGGATGGAAATTATATTGAGATCGACACCAACCTGCCGATCCGGGAAATCGCCGTATCCGAAAGCGGAATGGTTGCTGCCGTTCTGGAGGATACGGGAATCACATGGATCTATCTCTACAGTTCTATGGGAGAGACGATTGCCTATATCAGGACGACCATGCAGAACAGCGGATACCCTTCGGCCCTTGCTTTGTCTCCTGACGGCACACTCCTGGCAGTTTCTTACCTGACGGTGGACAATGGTACGGCGAAAAGCAGTGTCGCATTCTATAACTTCAGTTCAGTGGGACAGAACTATGTGGATAACTTCGTCAGCGGTTCTGATTATGCAGACGCTGTGATTCCCTTTCTGGCTTTTTTGAACAATGACACCTCATTTGCAGTGGCGGACAACAGGCTGGTGATCTATGGCGGCGGCCAGCGGCCCAAAAGCGTGGCGGATGTTCTTCTGAATGAAGAAATCCAAAGTATCTTCTATAATGAAAGCCATATTGGCCTTGTCTTCCTGGATACCACGGGAAATGGAAAATACAGACTGGATGTTTACAACACATCCGGCCTGGTGGAAACATCCCTGTATTTTGATATGGATTACAAGGATATTATTTTCCGAAAGGACAATATTATTATTTATAATGAAACGCAGTGCCTTCTTGCCAATATGAATGGTGTGGAGCGGTTTAACGGCGATTTCCAGACACCCTATCTCCTGTTCGCGCCGATCCGTGGGAACAGGTATCTTGCGGTCTCTCAGGAAAGCATTGACATCATTGAAATGAGATAAGCGAGGATTTACCAATGAATATTAACCTGCTGCTTCCGGCGCTTCTTCTCCTTGCCGTATGGCGCGCCTGGAGAGGGTATAAGAACGGCTTTGCCGAGGAGATTTACCGTTTGATTTCTCTGGTGGCAGCGCTGTTCGTCCTGGCGTTGCTGCTCATGGCTGTCAGCAGCTTCCGGGCAGACGATATGAAAAACGGTATCATTTCGGTCATTCTTCTGATTATTACGGGAATCGTTCTGCACCTGTTCGGAATCATCATGAAATCCCTGAAAGCGATTGCGAAGCTTCCGATCATCAGCTTTCTGAACCGCCTGCTCGGTCTGGCGGCAGGAATCGCAGAGGTGATCGTGGGGGCATGGATTATGTACTGCATTATTCACGCATTTCCCACCGGTGAATTTGGCGCACAGATTATGATCTGGACGCAGGAAAGCGAATGGCTGATGAAGCTCTATGAAGCAAACCGTATTACGGAATGGCTGCAGTCCGTTTCCGCCAATTCATTATAAGGAAAGAAAACACAAGATATAGATTTAAAATCACAAAATCTGGTATGTAAAGAACAGGTTGAAAAAAAGTAAAAAGAATCTGTAAAAAATTGTTGACATATGGAGAATACTGGTGCTATACTAAAACTCCACCGCGGAACGGTGGAAAACAAAATCAACTGAATTAAAAAAAGTTGAAAAAAGTGCTTGACTTGAGAAACAACATGTGATAAGATAATCACCGTTGCGGCTGAGAAAAGCACGAAGGCCTGAAAGGGCCGGAAGGCTGAAAAAGCCTGCAAAGTACCTTGACAAATAAACAGTAATGCAACCCTGAAAATTCCAAAAAGAATTATTCAG
>UQVK01000110.1 GCA_900544445.1 uncultured Lachnospiraceae bacterium | reverse complement strand
CATGGAGAATACGTCCGAGAGTTCCCTGAACCAGTTCTGATACCATGCAACCCGGTCAATACTGTAAGTCAGATCCCATGACATATTCTGCACAATACCAAATATTGCGTTCATCAGAGCCATAAACATACCTGTGCTCAATGCTCCGTTTAAAGTCAGCGGGATCATAACTGTCAGTGCAGCGGCAGATACAACAATAACGGCCATGCTGCCCGCCTTCATTTTTACAAACCATTTTAACCGGATTCCAGTCGTGTATTTCCGTGCCTCTTCATACTGCTGCTGGAAACGTTCCCTGTATTCTCTGTGATAGCCGAACAGAGTCCTTTCGTCCACATACTCCCTGCCTTTCAGCATTTCATGATAATATTCATTCAGCCTGTTTACCTTTGTCACATCAGCCTGAGCGTCATAGTCTTCCTTTCCGCTCTTCATTGATATGCAAAAGCAGGGAATGGAAACCGCCAGGATGACTAATGCCAGCCACCAGACCTGTGTGAAAAGAATCACCAGGACACCTGCAGCCTTTAATATCAGTTCCAGTAACCGAAGAAGTCCTCCATATGCTTCCCGAACCCGTCCTTCCGCATTCCTGTTAACACGGGAGATTTTATCCCGCACGCCTCCATCTTCCATGGCTTCGTATTTCAGCCGGCTGATCTTTTCCACAAGCCGCGGCTTAAAGGCAGCTCTCAGCTGCATTTCCATGTGCTGCTCCAGAAGTCCTGCAATACTTTTGGAAATCCAGCTGAAGGCCACCAGAGCGACAAGAACAAAGATAAGAAACAGCAGACCGCCGTCATTACGGGCGCCAGCCGTTCCTGCTGCAGTTACCTGATCGATAAATGCGGCAACCGCAAGCGTCTGCAGCGCGGGAACCAGCGCCAGCAAAAGCTTCAGCAGGGAATAAACGCCCGCCGCTGCCGAATCCACCTGAAATACAATTTTTACTGCATCAAGTACGTTTCCTTTTCTCATCTGAATTTTCCCGCCAATGTCTCCTCCTCTTAACGCTATCTCATTCTGCAGTCATTTCCCTGCTTCAACCGTACAGGTTGCCCCCCAGTTTTTCAGAATCCTGATTCTGGAAAATCCTGCCTCCTTTAAAATCTCCATCTCATGTTCCGCAGTCAGTGGCGTGTCATAATGATAAAAGCCATCGTCCGAAAGATTCTGCTCCCGTTTCATCCGTTCGAGTGTACAAAAATATTCCCTTTCCTGCTCCTCCGACTCCGCGAAGTAATCGGTCAGAATGAAGAATCCTTTCTCCTTCAGAGACCGGCACAGCCTCCGATACAGCGGCAGCTTCTGTTCCTGTGTGAAATGGTGCAGGGATTCCACCGATACAGCGGCGTCATAGGCTTTTTCAGGAAGCGGGACATCAAAATAAGAGCCAGGAATCAGACGCAGCCTTCCATCCGCACATCGATCCGGGAATTTATCCGCCAGCGCCCCCAGCATTGCCTCCGAAAGATCGATTCCCGTCACACGGGCCTCCGGATTGCGGAGAAAATACGCTTCCAGCTCCAGCCCGGTTCCACACCCCAGATCCAGAACCTCACAGCCTTTATTTCCGGGAAGCAGCGCAGCGGTATAAGGATAAAACTCCCGCGCGCCCTCAATTCCGGAAAGCATGTGTTCCTCATATTCCTCCAGCCTGTTTTCAAAAAAAAGATCCATTTTTTCCAGCATAATCGTTTCTCCTGTTCCAGTCTGACTGCCAACTTATGACAGACGGCTTCTTATTTTCCAGTATAACAGAGATTGTTTTCGTCCACAGCCTTAAAAACGGAACAGAAAAAAGTTCAAGAAGTCAAAAACCGACACAGCCGTTAAGCCGTATCGGTTTCCTCAGTTATCTTTCTTTTTTCTTCTGTCACGATCCTCTGTATGCTTTTTACGGAGAGAAAATACTTCTCCGCCAGTTCGTCCATTCTCGTACCGGACCGGTAATCCCGGTAGATCCTCCGGTTTCGTTCACTGGTTTCCTTCCGGCATCCGGTCGTCTCTCCCCAGCTTTTCCGTTTTCCTTCTCTGCGGGGGATGTAGATATATTCTCCGTCCACATACTGCTGAATCAGAGCCACCACCTCGGGCGGCAGGATCGTTTCCGCTTTTCTGTAGCCCATAAAGCCCTCCTAAGTATTTTTCTGTTTTAGGATGAGCAAAGGCTATTGTATTTTCTTCTCTCTGCAATAGCCCCTGCGCTATGCAGAAAAGATATCAGTAGTCATACAATGAAGTCCCCTTTCTTTTCCAAACACATCTCCGTTTTCACTCTCTGGTAACAAGCATAACAGGATTTTCCTTTTCTGTAAAGAACCAATGATGGCAGCCGGATGATATGTCACCCCGTTCCCCCAAGGTCTTCAAGGTAAATGCAAAGACCCGTCTGAGCGGTAACGCTGATCTTGCTCTTCAGCGTCATGCCTTCCGGCAGCCGGATTTTGCCGGTTTCCACCAGCGTTTTCACTTTTCCGCCGGATATGCCCAGTTCTCCGGCCAGAAGTCTGCCGAATCGTATGGGAAGGCCATATTCGTTCCGGATTCGGATGACGATGACGGCTGCCTGGTCCGATATCCGGTGCGGCTCCTGCATAAGTTCCTCTCGCCCGCTTTTTTCAACCTCATATTCCAGGGTCTCCCACAGCGCCTCCACCCTGTTTTGATTCATGAGAAAATTACTGCATGCGGCGCGGAGCGCCTCTTCCTCATCATTTTCCTGATATTTCAGCAGTTTTTCTTCTGAAAGCTTTCCTGATTCCACCCGCTCCAGGATTTCCATGTTCCAGCTCTTTCCACACTGCATGCAGTGGTAAATCAGCCATACATCCAGTCTGTTTCCATTGGCATTGACCCGGAATCTGCCGGTACTCTCATAGCGGTCTTTCCCGCAGCCGGGGCATTGTCTTCTTACAGCCGGTGGCTTCACCGGCTTTATCATCCATATCTCGCTCTTTTGCATCCGTGCTCCCCTTCTCGTCAGGACATTTCATGGATCCATTTTCTCGAATCGGAAAGCGGAAGCCAGGATGAATCAGCGATATTCTGTTTTCACCGCATAGCTTCCGCTACGCGCAAAAGGGTTCCATTTTCATAATAAATATCCTCCTTCTTCAACGACTTCTCCAGTATAAGAAAAAAACTCCCCGTACGCACCCTCAAATACTAACCAGAAAAATGTTTGCGGCAGATACGGCAGCGCCTGCCGATTCCCAAATAATGGAATCTGTGTTAAACTGGGATGAATCCGAAGCGAGGCAGAAATGCTGTCAGCAGGTGGAACAGGGACAGCCCTGCAGACGCCGGGCATGGAGGTATTTATGGAAAAACAGTTTTCATTCGACGCAGTCATTCAGAAGGTACCGGACCAAAACGGCGCCTATGTGGAAATTCCCTTCGATGTGAAGGAAACCTTTGGCAAAGGCCGCGTTCCGGTTCATGCCACCTTTGACGGAGAGCCCTACGACGGCCAGCTGGTCAAAATGGGAACCCCCTGTCATATCATCGGCATCCGCAAGGATATTCGTGCCAAAATCGGCAAACAGCCGGGAGATACGGTCCATGTCACGCTTGTGGAGCGCACGCCCGTCCCGGCGGCCTTCCGCACTGTGGATGAATATCTGGCCGGTTTTGACGGGGAGGCCAGAGAGCGCATGGAAAAGCTCCGCAGCCTGATTCTGAGCTGTTCTCCCAAGATCACGGAAAAAATATCCTGGGGAATGCCCACTTATGTGCTTCACGGCAATCTGGTGCATTTTGCAGGTCAAAAGCAGCACATCGGCTTTTACCCCGCCCCGGAAGCCATCGAAGCCTTTGCGAACCGGATTTCCGGCTATTCCTGTTCCAAAGGCGCCATCCGCTTCCCCTATGACAAACCCATGCCTTATGATCTGATCCGGGAGATCGTTGCATTCAGAGTCCATCAACAGAAAAAAGACCGCTGAACAGGCGTTTTTCCTTTGATTTTGATAAAAGAGAGTTTTGATAAGGAGGGAATAGAAATCGGTCTTCTCCGGACCATTTCAAATTCCCTCTTTTTCCCATTGACAAATACCCCTCATGGGTATATTATGTTTCCAACAAATATACCCCATCTGGGTATTTAAGAATCTTCTGTTTCAGTAACTTTTAAATTTATATAAATACAGCCGTAAAATCATATGCATCATTTTACGGCCCGCCAGGAGTGTACAGACAGCCTCCGCCATGGCAGTCGCAGCTCCGGAAGGGAGATTATCATGAGTCAGAATCAAAGCACGGCTGCATGCGGCCACACACCAGCAGACGCGGCTTCCGACAGCGGCCTGACCTGCGGGAAAGCCTCCTGTCACGCCTGTCATCATAAAAAAACGCCCCGTAGCGAGGCGGAGCTGAAAAGCCTGAAAAACCGGCTGAACCGGATCAGCGGACAGCTTGCCGGCATCAGCCGGATGCTGGACGACAACCGCTACTGCGGAGATATTCTCACGCAGGTCGCAGCCGTGGAAAGCGCACTGCAGTCCTTCGGCTACATTATCCTGAAGGAGCACATGGAAACCTGTGTGGTGGAAGAGGTGCAGAATGGCAACACACAGATTGTGGAAGAAGCCTTCGAGCTGATGCGCAAGCTTAAATAAGCTCGCTTAAATAAGCTCGCTTAAGTAAGCCCGCTGAAAGGATCAGCACGCTGGAATAAAGGAGATTAGTGTGAAAAATAAGCCTGATGGCTTATTTTTACAGCAAAGCGAAGCTTTGCAGCAATTATGTGCCGGAGCGTCACAAATTGCTTTGATGGCAGAAGAGAAATCGCATTCGCGATTTCTCTTCGCCTCGTCGCTTACGCTTCGGAATGGAGATTATTATGAAAACAGAAAAATATAACGTCACCGGCATGACCTGCGCGGCATGCCAGGCAAACGTCACACGCTGTGTCAGTAAGCTGCCTGGCGTGTCCGAGGTCAACGTAAGCCTCCTTGCCAACAACATGACCGTTTCCTATGATGAAACGGCGGTCACGGAAAGCGACATCGTCCAGGCCGTCAGCAAAATCGGCTACGGCGCCTCCCCTGTGGAACGGGCCGACGCACAGGGAACTTCCAGGGGAAAAAGCGGCTTCAGCAAAGAATGGCAGGACCGGCAGGATCGTACCCTGCAGAACCAGAAAGCGATGAAAACCAGACTGGTTTCTTCCATCATCATTCTGATTCCCCTCATGTACATCGCCATGGGACATATGATGGGGCTTCCCGTTCCCGGCATTTTTGTGGGAACGGAAAATACGTTGATTTCGGCGCTCACCCAGCTGCTTCTGACCATTCCGGTGCTTTTCATTAACCGGCACTTTTTCCAGACCGGTTTTAAGGCGCTCATCATGCGGGCCCCGAACATGGACTCCCTGGTGGCCGTCGGTTCTTCCGCTGCCTTTATTTATGGAATTTTCGCTGTATACCGGATGGCCTGGGGGGTCGGCCACAATGACATGGAATTGGTACATCACTATGCCCATCAGCTCTATTTTGAATCCGCCGCCATGATTCTGACGCTGGTGACGGTGGGAAAATATCTGGAAGCCCGCTCCAAATCCAAAACCTCCGACGCGCTGGGCAAGCTGGTGGACCTGGCTCCCAAAACCGCCGTCATCGTCCGGGACGGTGAAGAAGTCACCGTTCCCGCTGAACAGGTCATGGCGGGAGACATCGTGGTCATCCGTCCCGGCATGAGCATTCCCGTGGACGGGGTGATCACGGAGGGAAACGGCTATCTGGACCAATCCGCCATCACCGGGGAAAGCATTCCCGTGGAAAAAGGAGAAGGCGATACGGTCATCTCCGCCACCATCAATAAGAACGGCTCCTTCCGCTTCCGCGCTTCCCGCGTGGGCGACGACACCACCCTGGCGCAGATCATTCGTTTGGTGGATGAGGCGGGCAATACCAAAGCGCCCATCGCCCGGCTTGCGGATAAGGTCAGCGGCGTGTTCGTTCCGGCAGTCATCGTCATCGCCATTCTGACCGCCATCGTCTGGCTCATTGCCGGAGCGGGCTTTGAATTCGCCCTTTCCTGCGCCATCTCCGTGCTCGTCATCTCCTGCCCCTGTGCGCTGGGGCTTGCCACACCCGTGGCCATCATGGTAGGCACCGGAAAGGCGGCCGAATACGGCATCCTCATCAAATCCGCCGAGAGCCTGGAAAACCTGCACTCCATTGACACCATTGTGCTGGATAAAACGGGAACCATCACTTCCGGTCATCCTTCCGTAACGGATGTGATTCTGCTGGACAACCGTTTTGATGAAAAGAGCTTTCGAGAAAACATTTCCCCTGAAAAATGTTTTCTTTCTTTGGCCGCAGCCGCGGAGTCCGGCAGCGAACATCCGCTGGCGCAGGCCGTGGTGGAAAAAGCCAGAGAGGAAGGTCTGCAGATTCCGGCGGCAAAGGATTTTACCGCCGTCTCCGGGCGCGGCATCCGCGCTGCGGTGAACGGCCGCATCTGGCATGCAGGAAATCCTGCTTATATGGAAGAGGTTCTTGCAATTTCCCAGATGCCGGAATATGCTAAGATCAAGGCGGAAATGGACCGTCTCGCCGGCCAGGGCAAGACCCCTCTGCTGTTCTCCTGTACGGAAAACACGGAGGATGCTGCCGGTTCTGCAAACTCCCGAATCATCGGCATCATCGCCGTAGCGGACACCGTGCGTCCTTCCAGCGCGGCCGCCATCAAAGCCTTCCGGGAAATGGGCATCCATGTGGTCATGCTCACCGGCGACAACAAACTGACGGCCTCCGCCATCCAGAAGCAGCTGGGTATCGAGGAAGCCATCTCCGATGTGCTTCCCACCCAGAAGGAAGAAAAGATCCGCGCTCTTCAGGAAAAGGGACATCGGGTGGCCATGGTGGGCGACGGCATCAACGACGCGCCCGCCCTGACCCGCGCCGACATCGGCATCGCCATCGGCGCCGGAACGGATATTGCCATCGACTCCGCCGACGTGGTGCTGATGAAGGATTCCCTCTACGACGTGGTTACCGCGATCCGCTTAAGCCGCAGCGTCATCCGCAACATCCGGATGAACCTGTTCTGGGCCTTCTTCTATAATGTCCTGGGCATCCCGGTGGCCGCAGGCGCTCTCTTCCCGGCCTTCGGCATACGCTTAAGCCCCATGATCGGATCCGCTGCCATGAGTTTAAGCTCCGTCTGCGTGGTAACAAACGCTCTGCGCCTCCGCTTCTTCAAAGCGGAGGCAGCACCTGTGCAGGATATGCCGGACATTCCGGCTTCCCCCATAAATACACAAAACAGCTGCCCCGTGCAGCCCGATCTGAAAGGAGAAAAAGAAATGACAAAAGTGATCTCTGTAGACGGCATGATGTGCGCACATTGCCAGGCGCATGTACAGAAGGCTCTCGCAGCCGTTGACGGCGTATCCGCCGTGGATGTGAGCCTGGAGAATAAGGAAGCGGCCGTAACCCTGTCCAAAGAAGTGGACGATCAGGTGCTCATGGACGCCGTAACCGAAGCGGGATATACTCCCACCGGATGCAGGACGGCATAACGTGTCCGCCCAAATTCACAAACAACGGAATTCGAAAAGAATGAATTCCAGGCGGGCCTTCCAAATCGGAATGCCCGCCCTTCGTTTCAGCCTCCAAGGCCTCCCGGCCCCATCACATTCTGTGCGCTCTTCATCTTCGCTTCCGCCGCCAGAATTTCCATATCCATGTTCGGCGCGCCGCTTTCTGTCTTTACCTGTTCTCCTTCCTTCAGCGTGCGCGCTTTCCTCTTTCCGGAAATCTGCCGCTTATAATCGATACTCCGGATCACGGCAACGGCAAGCGGAATCAGAATCACAACAGCAACCACAATGATCAGCCACAACAAATACCCGCTCATGGAAATCCCCCTTTCCCAAACGATTCAGAAACGCGGCGGTTTCCCGCCCGTTCCGTTTTTCCTGCATTCGGCAATACCGGAAGCTGCTTCCGGTATCTGGTTTCAGCTTACCATACTGCGCTTCCTTCTGCAATCTTTTCTTCCCGTAATATAAATCGTTACTCTTCCTTTCCCTCCGGTTTCTCATACTCCAGGAGGTCCCCCGGCTGACATTCCAGCACCTCACAGATCGCTTCCAGCGTGGAAAAGCGGATTGCCCTGATTTTTCCCGTTTTAATATTGGAGAGATTCACATTGGAAATCCCCACCCTCTCCGCAAGCTCATTTAACGATATTTTCCGGTCCGCCATCACACGGTCCAGTCTCAGAATAATCGGCATCTTTTCCTCCATTCCAAAGCGAAGCAACGCAGACGCAGCATCTCGTCCCGATCCTCACAGCGTTTCATCACTCTCCTGCTGCAGCGCACAGCCCCGTTTATAGATATCGGCCAGCAGCAGAAGCAGCACCGCGAAAAACACTTCCTTCCACTGAATGGGATTTTCAAAAAACAGCTCCCCAAAAACGGCCGTACTGACCGCCACCTGATAAACCAGCTTTCCCAGAAGTCCCATTGCCAGAAAACAGTATCCCATATACCGGATGCTGTCAGCTGCCTTTGGAAGAAAAGGCGTGTGCGCCTTCGCAATGCTTCGCAGAATCCGCATCAGGAAACAGACGATCAGCAGATATGGAACCGTTCTGGTCAGGATTCCGGTCAATGTAACAACGAACAAAAAAATGCCCCCATCCGGTAAAGTCTGATAAAACCGCCCCGGAAATTCCCGGTAGTCCAACATTATGGAACCTCCCCACGGCACCGTCCCCACAAATGCAGAACCAGTGTCCGCCATCTCGATTTTCTCTGGATAAAGCCCACCATAAATGAGAACAGCTCCCGTCCACACCAGGCTCAGACACAGCCCGATTAATAGAACACAGGAAAAAAAGTACACCCAGTTATAATGGGAAACCGTATCGCTGTCCTTTCCCGCAAACAAAACCTTCATTCTGAAATCCCCCTTTCCCTTGCTGCGTTTCTTTTCTTCACCCCCATCATAACATGGATTTTACTTTTTTCAAATATTATTTCATATTTTTCATTATTTTTTTAATGTTATTCATTAAATTCATTTCATCATCTACGGCATCTACGGCCATGTTCATGCTTTCCATTTCCTGAGTGCTCATTCCCGCACCGCGTTTTTCTCCCATACCTGCCTGCTCCTGCCCTCCGTCCGGTACCTTCCCGGCGGCATTCCCATCCTTTTGCTGAAAACATTGGAGAAATAATGTTCATCCACAAAATTCAGCCGGTATGCCACCTCCTTCACGCTCATTCCCGTATTTAGAAGAAGGCGGCAGGCCGTGTCAATCTTTCTTGCCAGCACATAGTCATACGGGCTCTGTCCGTATGTATTTCGAAACACACGGGTGAGCTGGGATGCGGAAAGGCTGGCGATGCGGGCCAGGTCTGAAACCACAATTTTCTCATAAATGTGCGCGTCGATGTATTCCTTCACCTGCAGCGCCGTCTCCGAGACCGCGCTTTTCTCCCGTTCTCCATGAGCCAGCCTGGCGGAAAGCAGGTTATCGGAAAGCTTCAGAAGAATTTCATGAAACAGAAGAACCGCCCTCTCCGCCAGCTCCCGACTGCTTTTTTCACAGGTCCTGCAAATCCGCAGAAACTCCCAGAACTGTGGATATACCGGACAATCCTCAAACACCACCGCACACTCAAGTCCATAACCGGAAACAAGCGCGTCGGCCAGACCTCCGGAGATGTTCATCCAGATTTTTTTCCAGGGCCTGTCCGCATCCGCCCAGTAGCTGTGGTCCTTTCCGGCGGCCAGCAGATAGGCGTCTCCGGCCTTTGGCCGGTACTCCCTTCCGTCCATCACAATGTGTCCCTCCCCGCTGATCACATACTCCATACAATGCAGGGGAGAATGCTCCCTTTCGATATGGTAACGGGGATCCGGATAAGTGATTCCCGTCATTTCAACGGCAAAGCGCTCCTCTCCCGGCATCTGTCCGGGAAGGAATGTAACGATTTCCTCCATTATGCGTGTATTCCTCACTTATATGCGTACTTTTTTCATTTCCTGCCATTGATTATAGCAGTATACTTCAATCATCACAAGCGTTATATGCCGCTTATCAGCGGCGGAAGGAGAGGTTATGACAGCAAACATACCAAGACCGGAACACCCTTTTCCTCAGATGGTAAGGGAAAACTGGATGAACCTGAACGGCACCTGGGATTTTGAGTTTGACTTCGGTGTCAGCGGACTGGAGCGGGGGTATGAAAGGAGAACGGATTTTAAGGGCAAAATCATCGTTCCTTTCTGTCCGGAAAGCGTTTTAAGCGGCATCGGATACACGGATTTTATTCCTGCTGTCTGGTATCACCGCACCTTTTCTCTGACCGAAGAACAGCTTCGAGGCAGAGTGCTCATCCACTTCGGGGCGGTGGACTATGACTGCCGCGTATTTGTAAACGGCAAAGAAGCGGGACGCCACAAGGGCGGTTACGTTTCCTTTGTTTTTGACATCACCGGACTGGTGCGGGCGGGTGAAAATGATCTGACCGTCTACGCGCAGGACGATACCAGAAGCCCCTTGCAGCCCATCGGAAAACAGAGCGACCGCTACGCTTCCTATGCCTGCTCCTATACCAGAACCACAGGCATCTGGCAGACCGTATGGCTGGAGTTCACCCCCGTTTCTTATGTGAAGGCAGTTCAGTATTATCCCAACATTTCGGAAGGAACGCTCACCATCAAGGCGCAGGTGGAGGGAGAAGGCGTGCTGACCGCGTCCGCCTCCTATGAGGGAAAGGACTGCGGAAGCGCTGCAGCGGCCAGCACCTGCGGGAATGTTTTCCTGACTCTGCCCTTAAAGGAACTTCATCTGTGGGAGCCTGGAGCTGGAAGGCTGTATGATCTCACCCTCACCTTTGGCGAAGATCATGTAAACAGCTATTTCGGCATGCGCGAGGTAAAGCTGGACGGATACCGCTTCCTCATCAACGGAAAATCTGTATTCCAGCGCCTGGTTCTGGATCAGGGTTTCTATCCGGACGGCATTTACACCGCCCCTTCCGACGAAGCGCTCCAGAATGACATCCGTCTTTCCATGGCCGCAGGCTTTAACGGCGCGCGTCTGCATCAGAAGGTGTTCGAACCCCGCTTCCTCTATCACTGCGACCGGATGGGATATCTGACCTGGGGAGAAATGGCGAACTGGGGCTTTGATATTTCCTCTTACACAGGCTACGAGGCATTTATTCCGGAATGGATGCAGGCCATCGAGCGGGATTTTAACCATCCTTCCATCATCGGCTGGTGCCCCTTCAACGAGACCTGGGATTACGAAGGCCGCAGGCAGATCGACGGCCTGCTCGCCCTCACCTACCATCTGACGAAGCAGTACGACACCACCCGTCCCTGCATCGATACCAGCGGAAACTTCCATGTGATCACGGACATCTACGATGTGCATGATTACGAGCAGGATCCGGCTGTTTTTGCCGCCTCCTATGAGCCGTTTAAAAACGGGACCGGCCCCTTCCGCGACGCGCACAGCGCAAGACAGCAGTATACGGAGGGCCTTCCCATGTTCGTCAGCGAATACGGCGGCATCAAATGGGCCATGGACGCTTCCGACGAAAAAGCCTGGGGCTATGGCAACGGCCCGAAAACCGAGGAGGAATTCGTGGCCCGCTATAAGGGACTTACGGAAGCCCTTCTTTCCAATCCGAAGATGTTCGGCTTCTGCTATACCCAGCTGACCGATGTGGAGCAGGAACAGAACGGCATCTACACCTATGACAGAAAAGAAAAGGTGGATGTGAAGCTTTTCCATGACATCAACGTTCAGAAAGCTGCGATTGAGGATTGACAGATTTCCCAAAGGGTGGTATAGTTCTTTTCACACCAAAATCCCGTGAGGGAGTAGCAAGCGTAGGAATACGTAGCAAGTCAACATCGTGGCCGCGCTAAGCGGTCTGGCTTGTTTTAAACTGCGAGACTCATGTATAACCGAAAGGCTTACGTGAGTCTCTTTTTATATTTTTTATCAGCTCCGGATATGGCCTGACGGTTATATCCGGATTTTTTATACGATAGGAAATTTCATTTCCTATCGTATAAAAACCTCCG
>UQVK01000109.1 GCA_900544445.1 uncultured Lachnospiraceae bacterium | reverse complement strand
CTTCAAGAGGCAGCCAATTAGGATCGGTTGTAATAAACTCAAGGAGGTTTTCATGATGAAAACAAAAGATTTACCAGAGATAGCCGCTGCTCTGTACGAAAAGCTAAAAGCGGATGGTTACAGCAACACAGTCCTTAACAATACCCGTTGGATTCTGGGGCATTTTGAGAACTACTGTCTCAAGAACAAGATTCCTGAGATTACAGTTCCCATAGCTTCTACTTTTGTGCGGGATTGCTTTGGCTTTGATTACTACAACCTTACAGCACCGATGCAATCCGTGCTGCGCCGTCCCCTTATGATCCTGATCGAATTTGAGGAATCCGGGAATTATCTCAAGACACATCAGAAAGGTTTCACAACGGAGATCCCTCTTATTTACAGGGAACTTTTTCTGGAATATCGCGATGTGATCAATTCCACTTCTTTAAGCCGGAACTCCAGGGAACGCAAGCTATGGATATTTGTGAAGTATTTCGAATATCTGGAACAGAATGGCATTCTAAAAACAACGGATATCCCGTTCCAGTCTGCCCATGAATATATCAACAGTCTTACATCTTATGCGCCTGCAACGATCCGGTGCATCAAAACAGTACTCCGTGAAATCTATGACTGGATGTTTTCGCGCGGCTATACGCCTTACTCCGGCAGGCAGATGTTTCCATTAATCAGGAAAGACCCCCGTAATAAACTTTTGTCTTATTATTCGAAAGAGGAAATCGGACAGATGCTTTCCTGCATTGATACGGAAACACCTTCCGGCAAATGCGCCTACAGCATGATCTGCCTTCTGGCATACCTGGGCATGAGAGCCGGGGACGTGATCAGGCTGAAATTTTCTGATCTCAACTGGGAAACAGGAACAATCCATTATCAACAGCAGAAAACAGGGAACCCTCTGTCACTTCCCCTGACTGATGATGTGAAATATCCACTGCTTGATTATATCAAAAATGGACGCCATAAGAGCGCCGACCCTGAATATATTTTTGTCACCATGTATGCTCCATACACAAGGTTTAACAGCACAGCTTCCCTATACCATCTTGTTGAAAAATGCATGGGAAACAGCAGGCATTAACTATGAAGGAAGACATCATGGGCCCATGCCCTCCGGCACAGCCTGGCAACAAACATGATGTCGGAAAATGTGCCCATCAGTGCAATCGCAAACATACTGGGACATTCCAGTACACGGACAACCGAAATCTATCTTACAGTGGATGAGACCCACCTGAAAGAACTCTCACTGGAGGTGCCCCGTGTCTAAACCAATGAAAAAAGTGAATGGACTTCCGCAGTTTACAGGGCCATTCCGGGAACTGATCCCGGAATATATCTCTTACAAAAGAGCACAGGGTTATAAGTTTGGGGATCCGATTGTTTACCGGCTGAGGGAGATGGACCTGTTCTTTAAAGATATGGGCGTTATGGATATACGGATCACCCGTGAAATGTACGGGGAATGGACTTCCCACAAGCCACCGGAAAAAGAACAAAACATTCAGAGACGTCAGACTGCCATACGCGGTTTTGCGAAATACCTTGTATCATGTGGTTATCCTGACATTTATACCGGACAGGATGATAACCGCATCTTTAAAAGAGATTTTATCCCATATGTTTTTACGGAAGAGGAAATCTGCCAGATGTTCCGCATACTTCATGAATACTGCGAAAAATCGCCGGGGTATAAGAATGATGCATTCCGGATGGCAATGCTATTGTATTACTGCTGTGGATTCAGAAAATCAGAGGTCCTCAATCTCCGGATCCAGGATGTTGATTTCGGGAATGGTAAAATCTGTATCCTGAACGGGAAAAATGATGTGAGCCGTATAGTTGTCGCATCCGATACCCTCCTGTTGGAACTGCAATGTTACAAGGGTAAATATCTGCCATCTGCAAACCAGGATGGCTACTTCCTGCACGGGACGAAGAGCAGGCGTTACTGTGAATCCATCCTTTACAGCCGATTCCATCAGCTTTTAGCCGATGCCCAGATCCCTCCGCGAAAAGACGGCGGACGGCAACGTCTGCATGATATACGCCATACATTCTGTGTGAGGGCACTGGAGCAGATGCAGGAGAAAGGGTTTGATCTGTACACATCCCTTCCACTTCTGTCGCGTTATCTTGGGCACAGGCACATCACAGAAACGGAGTACTACCTGCGGCTGTTAGAAGAACACTTTGGCGGGATACTGGAACAGTCGGCTTCCTGCCATCCGGGGATTTTCCCTAAAGAGGAAGGCGGTGACATGGGTGAATAAAAATGTTTTTTCCTATCATCTGACGAAATATTTTGCGGAATATCTTCCAAAACAGACCGCGGCCTCTCCCAATACCATTCGCTCTTACCGGGACACGTTTGTTCAACTGCTGGAGTTCTATAAAACAGAATACCGATTGCCACCTGAAAAGCTGGAATACAAAGAATTCACTGCCGGCCGGATCGAAAGGTTCCTTGTTTATCTGGAAGAAGTACGCGAAGTTAGTATTAACACAAGAAACCAGCGGCTGGCAGCAATACATGCTTTCTTCCGATATCTCCAATACCGCGACCCTGCCGGGTTTGAACAGTGTACGCAGATACTTTCTGTTCCATTTAAGAAAGCCCTGGTTAAATCTGTGAATTATATGAGCGTAGAAGAAGTGCGGCTGCTTTTTTCGATTCCTGACCAGAAAAAAGATGACCAGCTGCGGGACCTGGCAATTCTGGTATTACTGTATGAGACAGGGGCCAGAGTGCAGGAACTGATCGACCTTGTTCCTTCAGATATCCGCTTTTCATCTGTTGTTACAGCAGAACTTCATGGGAAGGGAAATAAAACAAGGCTCGTTCCTGTCAACGCGGATGCTGCCGCGATAGTCAGGAATTACATCCACCGGTGTAACAGGAGAAATGCCGACGAGCCATTGTTTGTAAACCGCAAAGGTGAGAAACTCACCCGTGCAGGAATACAGTACATCATAGATAAGTACGTGTCAACAGCCCGGAGACTGCGGCCGGATTTGTTTAGAGGCAGGATAACAAACCACTGTTTCCGGCATAGCAAGGCAATGCATTTGTTAGAGGCTGGTGTGAACCTGATATACATTCGTGATCTGCTGGGACATACATCTGTAGTCACAACGGAGATTTATGCGAAAACAAATCCAAAGATTAAGGAAGAACAGTTGAAAAAGCATAGCGCCTCTGTGAAAACAGCGCATAAATACAGCCAAAAACAAAAGGAGGATTTGATTGACTGGTTGAAAAACAACCTGTGAGATGCTAAAATTTATGCAAAGTAAAAACTGCCGGATTTCCCATAAAACCAATGGATTCGGCAGTAACTTTGCATAACTATTAACTTTGCATAACATCGGTTATGGAAAGCTTTCCATAACCGGTGAATCAATGCGTTAACAAGGCATTCATGAACGGCCTGCTCCGGATATTCGGGCATTTCAACTCTTCCTGTTCCGGTCTTTTTCCAGCGTTTTTTGGTATTGTTCTGGATAAAGGCCATTCCATCCTGCAGCAACGAGATCAGTGAGCCGCTGTATTCCTTGTCATCCAGTGCCTCCATGACACCGGAAGCTTTATCCAGCCCGTACCAGCGGGTACAGAACAGCCGGGAATACCGGACTGGCGATTCATCAGCCAGCAGAGCTCCGGCATAGGTCAGCATTCCGCTTTCATCAGCGAGATCGAAAGAAATAAAATCGGAATCCGATAATTCAGTACCTGTACGCTTCAGATATGCGGAGCAAAGTCTGGTAAAAGAATAATTTCGGAAGGGATATGGAGAGACCAGACTGTCAAAGGTGGTATTGCTGCCGTGAAGAACAAGCCGTTTCAGCGTGATACTGTCAGCGGGAACACTCTCATTACCGATGCGTACATATGCGATATGGTTCCCGTCACCTACATAATAATACGGCGTTTCCTGACCGCTGGTAACCCGCAGAATGATAAATTCCTTTCCGGATTGTCTGTGTATTTCAAGTTGAAAATCCGGAACAGGATCCATTTTGACTTTCATAATTTCACTGATTTTTTCTGAGACAATTTCGGCATTCTCAAGGCCGGCCAGAATATTGTCGTTTGAAACTCCGAAAATCAGCATGCCGCCGGAGCCGTTTGCAAAAGCGCTTACACTTTTCAGCCAGCTTCGGGGCCGTTTTTCTTCCAGAAGCAGTTTTTTGTCATATTCAGTTGTTTCGCCAATTAAATCTGTTATGTCCATGGTTTACCTCAATCTTTAATGGAAAAGGTTATTTGATGCGGGAATAGCATGTTTCAAAAGTTTGGTAGAATAGTTTAATCAGGAACAATAGAGAACAATGATTTCAGAAAAGGATTTTCGGATTGGACTGCCAGGCAGTCAAAGATAAAAATTATTGAGAGATAAATCAGCTATTTTCATTGTATGGTCAGAGTCTGCTTCAGTCAAGCATGAATTTGTAAAATCGCCCCCGGCTTAAACCGCCCCGGCTGAAAAACCGGAAGGCGGTCTCACCCTTTCACCCAATCTCCCGTTTCAGCTTCAGCCACAGGCAGGCCTTTCCGCCCGTGGAGGTATTCTCAAGAGACAGGCATCCTCCGTGTTTCTGCGCGATCTGCGATGCAAAGTAAAGGCCCATGCCCATATGTCCGCCCTGAGGGCGGCTGCCATCTTCCGTATAGAAGGTTTTTCCGGCCTTTGCCAGCGCTTCAGGCGAAAATCCCGGGCCGCTGTCCTGAATCCAGAAACCCACCCGCCCGGACTGTAACTCCACACCCAGGAGGACAGTTCCCCCGGGTGGTGTAAAGCGGAACGCATTGCTGAGCAGATTCTCCATGGCCCGCAGCACTTCATTTTTTTCAATTTCCACAGTTTCAGCTGAAAATACTGTGACAGAACGATCTACAGCAAATGCCTGGCCTTTTTGCACAGATAAATCATGGCCCTGCTGGATAAAGGCGGATAACAGCTCACGAGCAGGGATTTTTTCCCGGTTTGAGGGAAAAAGAGCTCCTGCCGTTACCTCGCGCAGACGTTTCACATAATCTTCGGCATGGCCGGTATTACGCAGGATTGCCAGGACCAGTTCTTTCTGCTGCTGTGTCAGATCATCCTCCGCAAGCAGATCCGCATTTCCGCCGATAACGGTAAGCGGTGTTTTGAGATCATGTGTCAGGGCGGCGAGCGCTTCATTTTTGCGCTGTTCTGCAGTCCACTGTTCTTTCAGGGAATGGGATAGCTCCCCGCGCAGGGTTTCAATCGTGGCGAGAGCTGCCTGCAGCTCCTTTACACGGGCCTGTCCGTCCAGGGGCATATCCAGACTGCGGCTGCGCACCATTTCACAGGCGTCCGCAATGGTCTGCGTATCCTTTCGGAGAATTCTGGTATAGTGTCCGGTGCACAGTCCGATTAACGTCAGGAGAAGCGCCAGCAGCAGCCCGATATAAACCGTCTGAAAATCCGGCAGGATGTCATTCAAAACCGGATCGGCATAACAGACGGAGTAGTCGTATTCCAGCATAACGGTTTGTCCGTTTTGCAGGGGTACGAGGTGGAAATACTGGGAATAGAACCATCCGTGAGGAGCGGAATAACCGGACAGTTCCCTGCGGGCATATTCCAGCTGCTTCTGATTCATATTGCTGTCAGTAATCTCACCGTTCTCCACCAGTGCCCACTCGTAGAAATGGGGAATGGCTTCCGGATCGAATATCGTCTGCTCCTGCAGCAAACGTTCTGTTTCCGTCAGACCTCTGACAGCGGTATATGCGGACATGACGAACCCCATATTGACGAGGATGTTAAACAGGACCAGCCACAGGACGCACAGCGTTGCTGCGAGGCTGCCGGATGTAATCAGGTAGCGCCAGAAAAGGGCATTTAAACCGAGCCCCCGGCGTCTGTTTTTTACTGCTGCTCTCTTTTCCATTTATATCCTACCCCCCATACCGTTTCGATCGGCTCGCACCCGGCTGCGCGCAGCTTCGCCCGGATATTTTTGATGTGCTCTGTGATGGCGGAGTCGTCCGCTGTTCCGTCAAAGCCGAACACCGCTTCATAGATCTGTTCCTTGGAGAAGGTCTGCCCGGCGTGGATTGCCAGATGCTCGCAGATCGAATATTCGCTGCGGGTCAGCCGGATGGGGATCTCATTGTGATAGACCAGACGTTCCTTCAGATCAAAATCCAGTTCCCCTTTTCTGATCCGGCTGTGGGGCGTACGCCTTTCCCGCCTGAGGTGGGCGTTGACTCTGGCCCTGAGCTCTGTGACGCGAAAAGGCTTCATCAGATAATCGTCTCCTCCCAGACCGAGTCCCCGGATAATATCGGCTTCTTCGGTTCTGGCAGTGAGGAATAAAATCGGACAGTCAGCAATGGCCCGGATGCGCTGGCAGGCGGCAAATCCGTCCTCGCCCGGCATCATCACATCCAGTAAAATACAGTCCGCCCATCTGCAGTTTTCTGCCGTCAGACCGCTGCCTGCCGAGAATGTTTTCACGATATGGCCGTCACGCTGCAGGGCTGTCGTTAAAAGACTGCGTACATCAGCGTCATCATCAACTGCTATAATATTCGCCATGGATAGTCTCCTTTGTTTCAGGCCGCCGCCATAAGAAGCCAGGATAACGCATAAAGGATGTAGATATGAGCCGGATAAAATACATAAAAGAATTTTCCATGTCCGGCTCCCCGTCTGCCATTATAACACAGGAGAAACGGCACTGCAAAAACGGCCCCCATCCATTCATAGTAGACAGTAAACATCTGGGACAGTGTAAAACCGGGCCAGGTCCTGACCTGAAGATATACCAGTACAAAATGCCATGCGAAGCTGACGGCAGCCAGAGCGGCCGCCTGTATTTTCCGATTCCGGTGTGTCAAATACAGCACAATGCCCGTCATCAGAACGGGGATGGTCACGTCCCCGGAAATATTGATTACAGGCAGAAGGGTATAGCCGAGAATCCCGACGGCTGTAGCGATGACGGCGTTGGCGCCGCTCAATATTCCGGCAACAAAGGGCCAGGCCAGAAGCGCGAGGAGAACGCCGCATCCGGCAGCGGCCTTTCTGAGCCTGCGGCTCGCAATCCATTCAAAAGCCTGAAAGCATACGATCAGGATGAGAAAAGAGGACATCATGGCATTTTGCGGATAGAATCCGTCAGGCCGGACGAAAAAGTTTCCAAAACGCATAAAAAAGTGCAGCAATCCCATGGGAACGGCAATACAGAAAATTTTGAAAAAATACCTTTTCCGGCTTCCGGTATGGAAAAAGCCTTCCACCAGACAGAAGAGAAACAGCGGCGCCGCCAGGCGGCCGGCCAGCCCAAACCACCAGGGAATCAGATTCGTATATCCGAAGAAATAATAGATGTGGTCCATCAGCATGGATGCAAGAGCAATCCATTTCAACCCTGTTTCGGTGATACCGCGCTGTCCGGTTCTCGATCCGGCCCTCGAAGGAACGCTGGCGGCAGAAATGATTTTGTGATTCATCAGAAACCTCCTTGTACTCCGGCCCTGTAACAGGCCGTGATCATTGATGCTTCAATGATAAAAGGAGACTCTAAGGAATTTATAAGGAAATCAGGAAAAGAAGAAAAAACGCCCCTGTTGACAAAATGCACCCGCAGGTTGACAGATTTCCAGCGTGTGCTGGTGGCTCCGGTACGTCCCGTCTGTTATAATCAGACTGAAAACAGAAGATCAGGATTTGCAACGCTTCGGCTTGGAGGTAACAATGAATCTCGCAGACAGAATTCAGCAGTTAAGAAAAAGAAAGGGGATTTCTCAGGAGGAGCTGGCGGACAGGATCGGGGTTTCCCGGCAGGCCGTTTCCAAATGGGAAAGCGGACAGACCTCACCCGATCTGGAAAAAATCGTTCTCTTAAGCGAATTTTTTGAGGTGACCACAGATTATCTTCTCAAGGGCACGCAGATTGCGTCGGGGCAGGGAGTACGCCCGGAATGGGAAAACGGTGCATCAGAGGATGGACAGCTAAACGTCCGGAAATCAGATGCATGGAAGCTGGACGCTCAGATTTTCACCATGGCGGGAAGCGCCCTCAATCTGATCGGCCTGATTGCGGCCGCGATGATCTGGTATGAAAGACAGACCGCAGCCGCCACGGCAGCGGGGCTGATCCTGATGGTGGCAGGCTGCGTGGTTTACGGAATCGGAATCCTCAAGGCCGACGGCGAGGCGAAGGGAAGGGCGAAGAAAACCTTCTGGTCGGTAAACGTCTGGATCCTTCCCTTTATCCCGCTTTCCATGGTCTATAACATTTTATTTAGCGGCATCGGAACGGCTCCCTACCCAATTTTGACCGGCCCCGTTTCGGGCTTCATGGGATTTGTGCTGTTCTGGATTGTTTATATCGGGATCGGAACGGCGGTGGAGCTGGTCCTGCATGCGCGCAGGAAGTCCTGAACTGTGCAGGAGGCTCCCGGTTTATGCCCGCTTTCCGGTGTAAAGCTGGTAATACCGGCCCTTTTCCTCCAGAAGCTGGTCGTGGGTGCCGCGCTCGATGATCCGTCCCTGTTCCAGAACCATGATGCAGTCCGCGTTTTTGACGGTGGAAAAGCGGTGGGCGATCACGAAGGTGGTGCGGCCCTTCATCAGCCGGTCCATGCCCTCCTGAACCAGCGTCTCGGTGCGGGTGTCGATGGAAGAGGTGGCCTCGTCCAGAATCAGCACCGGGGGATCGGCCACGGCGGCCCTTGCAATGGAAAGAAGCTGCCTCTGGCCCTGGCTTAAGTTGGAGCCGTCTCCGGTGAGAACGGTCTGATACCCTTCCGGAAGCCTGCGGATGAAGCCGTCCGTGTTTGCCAGCTTCGCGGCGGCGATGCATTCCTCATCAGTGGCGTCCAGGCGGCCGTAGCGGATGTTGTCCATGACGGTGCCGGTGAACAGATGAGTGTCCTGAAGCACCATGCCGAGGGAGCGCCGCAGGTCGGGCTTTTTGATTTTGTTGATTTTGATGCCGTCATAGCGGATCTTTCCGTCTGCGATGTCATAGAAACGGTTGATCAGATTGGTGATGGTGGTTTTTCCGGCTCCGGTGCTTCCCACAAAGGCGATCTTCTGGCCCGGCGTGGCGTACAGCCTGATGTTGTGCAGCACGATTTTGTCCGGATCATAGCCAAAATCCACATCGTTGAAGGTCACGTCTCCGGCCAGCTTCGTGTAGGTGACGGTGCCCTCCGCCTTATGGGGATGCCGCCAGGCCCACAGGCCGGTGCGCTCTGGGGTTTCCGTCAGGCTTCCGTCCGGATTTTCTTTTGCGTTGACCAGCTCCACATAGCCGTTGTCTTCCTCGGGCGCTTCATCCAGCAGGTCGAAGATCCGCTGCGCGCCGGCCATTGCCATGACGATGCTGTTGGTCTGCTGGCTGATCTGGCTGACGGGCTGGGTGGAGTTTTTATTCAGGGTCAGGAAGGAAACCAGGGTGCCCAGGGTCAGGCCCAGATAGCCGTTCAGAGCGAGAAGGGCTCCCACTACGGCGCAGAGCACATAGCTGATATTGCCCAGGTTGCCGTTGACCGGCATGGTGATGTTGGAGAAAATGTTGGCCTTTTTCGCACTGTCCCAAAGCTGTTCATTCAGCGCGCGGAACTGCTCCAGGCTCTTCTGTTCGTGGCAGAACACCTTGACCACCTTCTGTCCGTTCATCATTTCCTCGATATAGCCGTTGACCGCGCCCAGATCCTTCTGCTGTCTGGCGAAATACACGGCCGATTTTCCCGCGATGCGGGAGGTGACCAGGAGCATGAGGCAGACCATGGCCAGGGTGATCAGGGTAAGGGGAAGATCCAGAAGGAACATACTGATAAAGGTGGTCACAATGGTCACGGCGGAGTTGACGAGCTGCGGAATGCTCTGGCTTATGAGCTGGCGCAGGGTGTCCACGTCATTGGTGTAGACGGACATGATATCGCCATGGGCATGGGTGTCAAAATACCGGATGGGAAGAGATTCCATGTGTTCAAACAGTTCGACGCGCAAAGAGCACATGGTTCCCTGGCTCACGTTGACCATGATCCGGTTGTAGGCGTAGGCGCACAGGATGCCGGCGGCGTAGACGCAGCCCACCCGAAAAAGCGCTCCGGCCAGGGGAGAGAAATCGGGCTGTTCCATTTGTGTCAACGGAACAATGTAATCGTCGATCAGGCTCTGCATGAAAAGCGTGCCCTGAAGCGTCGCCAGGGCGGAGCCAATAATGCAGAGGACGACCAGGATAAAAGAAAATTTATAGTTTTGCAGCATGTATCCGAGCACCCGGCCCATGGTCTTGCCAAGCTGTCTGTAATCGGTTTTCCGGCCGGCGGGAGCCTGTGAAATGGTTTTTGCCTGCGTCATGCAATTTCACCTTCCTTTCCTTCTTCTGCGGGAGCGGGCTGGTCAAAGTCCCCGCCTCCCTTTGTCTGGGCTTCATAGATTTCCTGATAGATCCGGTTGTTTTCCAGAAGCCTCTCATGGGTATCGAAACCATTGACTGAGCCGTTTTCCAGCACCAGGATCCGGTCGGCGTCCTGCACGCTGGAAATCCGCTGTGCGATGATCAGTTTGGTGGTTCCGGGGATTTTCTGGGAGAAAAATCCTCTGATCCTTGCGTCCGTAGCCGTGTCAACGGCGCTGGTGGAGTCGTCCAGGATCAGAATTTTCGGCTTTTTCAAAAGAGCGCGGGCGATGCACAGGCGCTGCTTCTGGCCGCCGGATACATTGGTTCCGCCCTGCTCGATCCAGGTGTCATATCCATCCGGAAAACGGTCGATGAACTCATCCGCACAGGCCTGGCGGCAGGCTTCCTTACATTCCTTCAGGGTGGCATCCTCCTTTCCCCAGCGCAGGTTATCCAGGATGGTGCCGGAGAAGAGGACATTTTTCTGCAGAACTACGGCCACCTGATTCCGAAGGGCCTCCAGATCATAGGAGCGGACGTCCTTTCCGCCCACGCAGACGCTGCCTGTGCTCACGTCGTACAGGCGGCTGATCAGGCTGACCAGGCTGGATTTGCCGCATCCCGTCCCGCCGATGATGCCGATGGTCTCTCCCGAGCGGATGTGCAGGTCGATGTCGTGCAGGGTTTCTTCCCCGCTTCCGTGCTGATAGGAGAAGTTCACATGGTTGAAATCGATGCTTCCGTCTGCAAGCGCGGTCTCCGGTTCCTCAGGGCTTGCCAGATCGGAAACCTCATTCAGCACCTCCGCGATACGTTTCGCGCTGGCGGCGCTCATGGTGATCATGACGAAGATCATGGAGAGCATCATCAGGGACATAAGAACGCTCATCACATAGCTGAACAGGGAGGTCAGATTGCCGGTGGTGAGATTCCCCGCCACGATGAACTGCGCGCCGAACCAGGACAGAGCGATGATGCAGCCGTACACCACCAGCATCATCACCGGGTTATTCAGCGCCAGAATCCCTTCGGCTTTGACGAAAAGCCGGTAAAGCCGGTCAGTTGCGTTCCGGAATTTTTCATTTTCAAAGCCTTCCCGGACGAAGGCTTTTACCACGCGGATGGCGGAGACATTTTCCTGCACGCTGGCGTTCAGGTCGTCATATCTGCGGAAGACCTCATCAAAAATCTTCGTGGTTTTCAGCATGATAAAAATCAGAATGGCTCCCAGAAAAAGAATGGCGATCAGAAAAATGGCGGACAGGCGGGGCTGATGAAGAAGCACATTACCATGCTGCAGACCAGCATGAGCGGGGCCCGAACCGCGACGCGCAGGATCATCTGCCAGGCGTTCTGGATGTTGGTCACATCCGTGGTCATCCGGGTCACCAGCCCTGCGGTGCTGTATTTGTCGATGTTGGAAAAAGAAAATTCCTGTATCTTTTCATAGATGCTGTCCCTCAGGTTGCAGGCGAAGCCGCAGGACGCCTTCGCGGCGCAGGTCCCTGCCAGAATGCCGAAGGCCAGGCTGCAGAAAGCCATGAGAAGCATGAGGCCGCCGTATTGCAGCACCTTCTGAAAATCTCTGGCTTCTATGCCATAATCGATGAGAGAGGCTGTGATGAACGGGATCAGAACCTCCATCACCACCTCAAGCGCGGTGAAAAACGGGGCGAGCAGGGTATCGCGTCGGTATTTCCCGATCTTCCTCAAAAGTGTTTTTAACATAACTACCTCCTTTTTGCCGCCGCTTGCCGGCGGCTTTTCGTCCTGAGTCCGCTCAGAGCCAGTCATCTGTTCGTGCAAGCACGACATCTGACTGGTTCTGG
>UQVK01000108.1 GCA_900544445.1 uncultured Lachnospiraceae bacterium | reverse complement strand
CGGGAACATCACCGCAAAGGGCTTTTTCTCCCGCCCCTTTAACAGACGGAGCCGGCGAACCGTTTCCTCCCGGTCGAGCCGGCAGGCAAACTGATATCCGCCGATCCCTTTTACCGCCAGAATCCCTCCCTCCTTCAGGATGCGGACCGCTTCCGAAAGGGCGGCATCTGAGGGCAGGCCCGGAGCCATCCCACCGCCTTTGGAAGAAAAATCCTCCCTCCCGCTCAAAATCAGCTGCGGGCCGCAGTCTCTGCAGGAAATGGTCTGGGCATGCTGTCTTCTTCCGCCCGACTGCCGATATTCCCGGCCGCATTCCAGGCACATGGCATATTCCCGCATGGAAATGTGCTCCCTGTCATAGGGAATGGCTTCCAGGATGCTGTAACGGGGCCCGCAGGCCGTACAGCTGATGAAGGGATACCGAAAACGCCTGTTTTCAGGATTTCTCAACTCCGCCAGGCAGTCTGCGCAGATGGGAAGGTCGGGCGGAATCAACGGGAGATCCGCTCCGTTTTCCGCCTCACTCTCCACGATCAGAAAATCCTCCGGCTCTGTGCCTGCCTCTTTTTCCTTTTCCACAATCACCCGGTCCACCCGCGCGGCTGGCGGCGCACACGAACGAAGGCGATGGACCAGCTCCTCCATCGCCTCTTTCGTTCCATATGCTTCGATTCTCACCACGCCGCCGCTGTTGCACACGCTTCCCCGAATGGAAAGCGTGCGGGCGCACTCCGCCACAAAGGGGCGGAAGCCCACGCCCTGCACCACGCCGAGGACGGTGATCTGCGCCCTCATGCTTCCGTCTTTCCGACAGGAGCCTGCGCTTTTGTGACCGCACCGGATCCCTCCGCTTTCGCCGCCGTTTCCCCCTGCGGTTTTGCTACAGGGGCCGCAGGCTTCGCGGCCGGAGCGGGCATGTTGGTTTTCAGGAAGGAATCCTCTGTCTTCTCCGCCCCGGGCTGGGTATAGGTATTTTTCATGGTCAGGCACTTCTTCGGGCAGGTTTCCACGCAGCAGCCGCACTGGATACAGCCGAAGCGCTCGATCTTCCAGGTCTTCTCCGCCCGGTTTACGGTAATCGCGCCGGTGGGACATTTCCTGGAGCAGAGCCCGCAGAGAATGCAGGTGTCAATATCGATTTCCACATGGCCCCGTGTCCGCTCCGGGTATTCCCTGGGCTGTTCCGGATAGGGTCTGGTAACGGGCGGGCTGAACAGATTCTTCAGCGCCGTCCGGGTAAATCTCATGGTTCGCATGTTTTTCATGGTCATCTCCCTCCTTTTATCTCTCCGTACAGCTGATGCAGGGATCGATGGTCAGGATCATGATCGGCACATCGGCCAGCTGGCAGCCCTTCAGCGTCTGAATCAGGGCCGGAAGGTTGGCAAAGGTGGGGGTGCGGACGCGGAAGCGGTCAATGAACTTGGTTCCGTTCGCCTTCACATAGTAGATCGCCTCGCCTCTCGGCTGCTCCTCCCGCATGAAATATTCCCCTTCCGGGAAGCCCTTGAAGGGAACGGCAACCTCGCCGCCGGGGATTTTGGAGGCCGCCTGACGGATCAGGTCGATGGACTGAAAAATTTCCCGGATACGCACGTCGCATCTGGCGTAGCAGTCTCCCACATCGCTGGTCACCGGCTCAAAGTTCAGATCGGAATAGGCCGCATAGCCAAGCTTCCGGTTATCCAGCGCGATGCCGCTGGCCCGCATGAAGGGACCCACAGCGCCCAGATCATGGGCCTGCTGCTTCGTCAAAAAGCCCACATCCCTGAGTCTGCTGTTCACCGCAGAATCGTTCAGGAAGGTCTTTGTCAGCTCCTTTAATTCCTTTTCCATGTCCTGAAAATTGGCCACAAACTGACGGAGCATGGAAGCGTCCATGTCCTTTCTCTGGCCGCCGATTTTGTTCACGGAAAAAATAACCCTCCCTCCGGTGGAGGCCTCAAACATATCCAGCACCTTTTCCCGGATTCTCCAGGACTGCATGAACAGGCTCTCAAAGCCGAACGCATCGGCCAGAAGTCCCAGCCAGAGCAGATGGCTGTGGATACGGCTCATCTCGCACCAGATGGTGCGCAGGTATCTGGCCCTGGGCGGGATCTCGATGTTCATGATGTGCTCCACCGCCTCGCAGTAGCCCATGCCGTGCATGAAGCTGCAGATGCCGCAGATGCGTTCCGCCACGTATACATATTCGGTAAACTCTTTCTTTTCAACCAGCTTTTCCAGACCTCTGTGGACGAAGCCGATGGAGGGAACCGCTTCCACCACCTTTTCATCCTCCAGAACCAGATCCAGATGGATCGGCTCCGGCAGCACCGGATGCTGCGGCCCGAACGGGACAATACTTCTTGTAGACATTACTTTCCCTCCTGTCTTTCCGACTGCTGCGCGGTTGCCTTTTCCGGCTGCGAAGCGGCCGGCTCTTTTCTGTAGGGCGCCCTGTTTTTGATGCGGTAAAGATTTCCGTGGTAATCCATGGACATCATCTTCACAGTGATGCCGAACAGATCATGCATTTCATTTTCATACAGATAGGCCGGCGCGTAAATGTCGCTGATGCTGACGATCTCGTCATCCGGCATAATGGAAAGCCGCAGGCCCACCATCTTGTATTCTTTTCCAAAGGAATAGGTCACGTCAAACCCATCGCCCGCGTTTGCGGCACAGATCTGAATGAGTCTGTAATCCCTGTGCTTTAATTTCAGCACCTCCGTGATCAGGCTTTCGGGATCCACCTGCATGATTTCTCCGTCTATCATTTTGCGCCCTCCCTTCCGGCCTTTTCCAGTTTCTTTTCTTCCGCCATTTTCTTTTTCTTCTCATCCAGCAGCGCGACCGCCTTCACCACTCCGTCGATGATAGCTTCCGGCCTCGCCGCGCAGCCCGGCACGTAGATGTCCACCGGAATGATGGTGTCCACGCCGCCGATGATGTTGTAGCATTCCTTGAAAATTCCGCCGTTGCAGGCGCAGATTCCCACCGCAACGACCACCTTGGGAGAAGGCATCTGCGAATACAGCTGCTGCACCACCGGCTTATTCTGCTGGTTGATGCCTCCCGTAATCAGGAAAATATCCGCATGCTTCGGATTTCCCGTATTGATGACCCCGAACCGCTCCACGTCATAGACGGGAGTCAGGCAGGCCAGAACCTCTATATCGCAGCCGTTGCAGCTCGAACCGTCATAATGCAAAAGCCACGGTGAATTCGATACTTTCATCTTGATCTATTTCCTTCCTTCCTACTGCCGGGATCCGCATCCACGCGGGTCCGTCTGTCAGATCAGCATAACGATCATCAGATTGATGCCTCCTGCCGCCAGTGTGACGATCCAGGTCCACTTCAGCATTTCCTGCCACTTCACTCTGGGGAAAACGTTATCAACCAGCGTTTCAAACAGAAAAGCCGACAGGCAGACCAGAATGGCAGCCGGAATGCTCACCCAGCTGGAATTGATGATGAACAGCCCCACCACTCCGAGCAGGAACACATTTTCATACCAGTGAGACAGCGTTACCAGAGCCAGAATGTTTCCGGACAGCTCCGTGGTAATTCCCCTTACCATCTCCTGATGCGCATGATGGGAAGTGCTGATATCAAAGGGCGATTTCCGGAACTTGATCGTCAGGATGAACAGAAAGCCGACAAAAAATCCGGGCAGATAGCAGATGGCGGAAACCGGCGCCTGGGCGATCTGACGGACGGAAAAACTTCCCGTGGCAATGTAGAAGCCGATGGCGGTCAAAAGCACCATGGGCTCATAGGCCATCATCTGCATCAGCTCTCTCTGCGCTCCCATGGAGCTGTAAGGCGCGTTCGCGGAGCAGGCAGACATGATGAAAAAGATTCCCGCCAGGGTCAGCGCAAAGAACACAAGCAGAATATCTCCGCCCCAGAAAAACAGCGCGCCTGTAAACACCACGAATACCAGAAAGCCGCAGACCAGAAAGTCCTGTACGCTGTTTACCACAACGGACTGTTTGCAGAACAGCTTATGAATGTCATAGAGAGGCTGAAACAGAGAAGGCCCCTTCCTGCCCTGCATGCGGGCCGCCACCTTCCGGTCCAGCCCTTCCAGCAGAGCGCCGGCGAACGGCGCCCCGATCAGATATACAATTGCAATGATAAAGGAAGTCATACCGCCACACCTCCTATTGTCAGAATCAGCAGGATAATCAGCGCCCCCGCCGCAAAAACCATGGAGGGCATAAGCACCTTATTTTCACTGAAATAATCCGGCAGATACCAGTTCGCCAGATACATGCGCTTTTCCTCCCCGAAGGAATCCGTAAAATTCCGGTCATCCCCCGCGTTTGCGCCGCCCATATAGGACATGACAAGCTTATTCTTTTTTCCGAAGGTCAGAAGCCGCACAGCCACCGGAAGCACCAGGATCAGGCACAGCATCATGATCATGATGTACAGGTTTCCGGTTCCGATCAGATTCGGCACATAGGTGTGATACATATCCATCAGGAAGGGCTCGATCAGTCCGGAGGAAACCACCGGGAAGGTCAGACACAGCAGCACCATGAGGATGCTCAGTGTCAGGAGCGCCGTCCACTCACTCTTTTTCGTCACATTTTTTATCCGTTCGGAATGATGATGCACCGCCACCAGCGTTCCCAGCCATTTGGTCCAGTAAAAGAGGGTGGTCGCGCTTCCGAATACCAGGAAAATCACCAGAAGGATGCTTCCGGAATCCACATACGCCTTCAGTGCCGCCCACTTGGAAATCAGCATGCCGAAGGGGGCGAGGAACATGCCCGCGATACCGATGATCATCA
Source organism: uncultured Lachnospiraceae bacterium (assembly GCA_900544445.1). GTDB lineage: Bacteria > Bacillota > Clostridia > Lachnospirales > Lachnospiraceae > Eisenbergiella > Eisenbergiella intestinigallinarum. Next base: position 7,468 of record UQVK01000108.1, on the reverse strand, counting down.
CATAGGCGAGCCCTGGAAGCTTCACGATCAGTCCGTGCATATCCTCCACGTTCCTGCTGCCGGTGCAGTTTTCCACCGCGCCCACGGAAAGGAACATCAGAGACTTGGACACCGCATGGAACATCATCAGCAGAATACCCGCCCATACCGCTTCATGCATGCCCACACCCGCGCAGGCCGTAATCAGGCCCAGATTGGAGATGGTCGAGTAAGCAAGCACTTTTTTTCCATCGTCCTGAGAAATGGCAAGCACGGAAGTCATCAGGAAGGTAAAGCCGCCGATGGTGGTCACCATCAGGCCCGCCGTATTGCCCTGAAGGGCAGGCGCCAAACGGACCAGCAGATATACGCCTGCCTTCACCATCGTAGCGGAATGCAGCAGCGCGCTGGTGGGCGTCGGAGCCACCATGGCTCCCAGGAGCCATCCCGAAAACGGAAGCTGGGCGCTCTTGGTCAACCCGGCAAAAGCAAGGAACACCACCGGAATCAACGCCAAGGAAGCCCTCTCATCCCCGCTCACCGCAAAATTCACCAGATCCTGAATGTTGATGATCTGAAGCTGTGTCACGGAATAAATGATCGCCACGGCAAAACCCAGACCGCCCAGCAGGTTCATCCACAGGGCGCGGAAGGAATTGTCCATGGCCTCGTCCGTCTGATTGTAGCCGATGAGAAGGAAGGAGCAGATACTTGTGATCTCCCAGAAAAAATAGATCCAGATCAGATTGCTGGAGAAAATCAGCCCCATCATGGCTCCCAGAAACAGGAACAGCATTGCAAAGAAAAAAGACCTCCTGTCCTTATAGTCCAGATGGTGCCTGTTATAATCTTTCATATAGCCGATCGCGTAAACGCAGATCAGGCAGCCGACGATTCCGACGATCAGCGCCATGGCCACCGTCAGCTTGTCCGCCAGAATATGGTTGGCTTCAATATCCGTCCTGCCGCTTAATTCCAGCCAGGTCATCGCTCCGGTCTGCAGGATGGAAAGAAGCGCGCAATAGTACTTCCGGAATTTAAAGCTGTAGTAAAAGACCAGCGCTACCAGGCCCCACTCCACCAGCAGCATCCCCATATCAATGACATGCGTATGCGGCAGATAGGCGACCGTCTTTCCCCCGATCAGATTCGTAACCGCGAACACGATAACCGCCGCAACGATGACGCCACAGAAGGTGAACTGAACCGTCCTTCTGAGCAGTCCGTGCTGCTTCATGCAGGACATCACGAGCGCGGCCAGGAATGGAAACAGAATCAGAAACAAAATGATTTCCATATGGTTCTCCCCGCTTTCCTTTTTGTAAAAATTGGGCCATTTCCTGCGGGCTTCGGCCTGACAGGAAAACGGAAAATGCGGCAGTCCGCCGCCCTCCCGTATGATCTGACAGCCGGTCACATGATTTGAAAACGGGCCGGTTGTGCACCCTTCCTTATCCTACTTCCGTTCGACGAAAGTGTCAAGTGAAAACGAATAGAAAACTCATTTTGGAGCGTCTGTTTTTCGTACAAATTTTATACTTGTCTGTCTCCCTGCTCATTTCCGGTGCGGGCGGCGCCGGGTATATATAGAACGGCTTTCTTTTGTGTCTGGCTGGAATGGGAGGCAAAATGGCCTTTATAAGGATATCTCTTCACTCAAACCAACGCCTTTTTACTTCAACAAATTCTTTTAATGATTTTCCGCCTTTACAAATATCTTTCCAGTTTGATACCGCAGAAGAATGTGGAATATAATTCCTCTCTTCATATCGATAAAGCTGATATGCCATGGCAGCGCAGGCCTCCCTTATTTTAATCAGATTCTTTATTTCTTTTTCCGTTTTATCGAGATTATTTTCATAATCAGTCTGCTGATCAATATTGTCTAATACTTCATACAGCATATTCAGATTATCCTGAGCCAATTCGATGTCCTTCACAGAGTATAAGAGATTATGTATTGCAATCAGGCAACACTCTAAGCCTGGTTCTTTTCTGTACAGACACAAAATTGCCATCTCTTGAAAAAGATCGTAACCACAATTTATCTGATAGCAATCATATAATATTTTTAGTGCCGCATTTACTGACGGTACGACCTTCTCCCTATCTGCCGCTCTTAATCCTGTGATGATCCTTCCTTCGATTTCAGATAACCTGTCTGGCGGCGTAAACAGGACCACTAATTCTATCGTTTCCAAGCTGTACTCATTTATTTCATGCGCCATTTGTTGCACGCACTCAATTATTGCCTTGTCTATCTGCTGTATCAGCTTTCGATCAAAAGAACAAATTGCACTTAATAGTGACTTAACGCGGGATGAAAACTCTTCCCGGTATAATTCAGGATCCCTGGTCTCTGAAAATTTCTGTTTCAATGCCTTCCAGCAGTCAAGAATCCCCTTCACTAACAATTCAACTTCTTCTGGCTTCCAAAAATCTGGTACACTTCTATTAAGATACCGAATCTGTTTCAAATAAATATTCTCTCCAAAGGCAATAGCTGACAGCCGTTGCTTCTTTATATGTTGAAAATTATCAGTATCAAGTAATTTACGTTTTATTCTTTCTGCAACGTCTATCTTCTCTGGATGCGGCCACCTTAAGAACGTGTCCACAAAATAATCTTTTTCATAAGGTAGTAACGTTTGTTCAGTAATATCTCCCCATAACAGCACTGCAAAGCGTTCTCTCTGTTTCTCTGTTAATAAATTCCAATCTGCCATCTGGCCAAGCCGGGGAATAAAGCTTCTTTTTTCCTTTTCATTCTGGTAAGCCCTGTTAAGCATATCGTCTATAATATCCGGATCTATATCTGCAGACTGGTAAAAATGTCTGGCGTCTATAAACTCATTGAAAACGTCAAATGGATCCAAAGAGTTTTCCCTTCTGCCCTGAGTACGTTCTTTTGCTGAACAGGTAAGCAGCTCATTCAGCATAGCTGCCTTTACCCGGTCTTCTGTAACGTACATAATCTGTCGGATCCATTTATTCAATACCTGATATTCCTGGACCACATCTGCATCCATTAATTTGCACATCAGATTAATGAGCTTCTTCTGGCCGCGAATATTGGTAACAGAAAGCATCCTTCTCAGGATTTCCAGTCCGTTTGACAGGATATGATTGTATGCATTCCCCTGGAGGCGGCCATTCGTTGTCTGAATACCCGTCACAGCCCTGTCTACAGCATCGTATACATAATCAAACGCTTTTTCCAGCCCTTCCCGATTATTCCGGTTAAGAACAATGCACTCTTTTCTTCCCAATACTATTTCTGTCGTTTTAATACTTCCGAACCGCAACAGCATAAACCATCCGATATATCTGTATTTTTCAAGCAATATTCTGATAAAATCGGACTCATCCTCATCCAGTAATCTTGTATAACCGATATGCAATGGAACTGCCGATCTGTCCAGTAATCTGAAGAAATCATAAACTCCTGAAAATCTATGCGAAGCAAAAACGACAGTCTTTTTTACTCTGTCAACTTCAAAGGGTTCTGATTCCTTTTCCTTTTTTAAATCTCTGTATAATTCCTGAATAAACTCATTTTTATTCCGGTCAAAGCTGAAATAACTTTCATATTTTTCCGCTTTCGCCCATATGCCCTTCAGTTCTGCATCGTCTTCAGACAGCCTCCCGGCCTGTATAATAAAAGCCTGCAAAAAATATGTACCTGACAGAACAGATTTGTAATAGACATGATACTTTTTATCGGTATCTGCCTGAAGTACGGATAACAGTCCCTTTTCCAGCTCCTGCAAATCCTGACAGGCTTCCGACAGCAATCCACACTCCGCTTTTAATCCGGCAGCCTGTAACCGCACGCCAAAAGCAGACTCCCTTCCCCGAAATGTCAGAAGCGCGTCTCGGGCTTCTGATATCTTATTCTGCATAAACAATAATTTAATTTTTTGCAGAGACAAATCGTCTTCTCTGGTTATGGCGCCACTGCGGGCACTCCAAAGTCTGGCGTAGCCTTCGTTCCAGTTATCTAAATCCAAGTCCTCCCGATACTCTCTCAAGAGAGCCTGTCCCATATAAAACCATGCTTCCTGCTTCTGCGGATCTGCTTCTGTTTCATAATTTATCTGATCCCATACTTTCCTGATCTCTTTCAGAAGCTCTGCAGTATAGGAAATAAAACCAGCCTCATAACGCCAGACCAGTTCGTACGCAAAATCAAATTTCTCATCAGTTGAAACCGATTCGGTCAAATACAAAAGCTCCTCATCACATGTGTAGTACCGCAGGGTACGCCTTTTATTTCCCGGAACAATATACCACTGAGGCGCTTTCTGCCTTTCCTCTTTCCACTGCTGCGTCAATTCCAGAATTCTGGCTCTTTTCTTCTCTTCGTCTAAATATAATCCTTTCCCCTGCGGATATCGAAGCTTCCACTCCTGCTGATCCTCTTCCGACTCATCATCAGACCAGTTCTGCTCTGCATCTGAATATGAAATCAATGGCATGCTTTCTTCAGCAGCAAGCGCCCTGTTAAGCTGTGCTTCTATTCCGTTCACTTTTGATAATAGCAGAGATTGATATGCCAGAAGACTACGATGCTCATCATATTCTTCCGCCCTCCACTCGCTCTGATATATTTCAGCATAAAGAGCTCTGTCATTTTCATAGATACAGCGTTTAAACATCTCCATAAAAGCATCGATAAAGTGCTCTGCTTCTACATCATACTCTTTACAAATCCTCTCTAAATCCCGGCGAATACAGGGAATCATATCATAGCCGGTTTCTTTCGACATTTCCGTATATATCATCTGAAGATTTTCTCTGGAAAAGACCGCCTGGACAGCATCCCCGAAGGAATCTTCTCCTGTATTTTCAAACCGGCTCAAAATATCACCGCACCGGAAGAAAGCCTGCTTAATTTTATCCTTTTCGATCCGGTTTTTAGCACCCCCGGTAAGCACGCTTAGAAAATCTCCGAATATGTTTTCCAAAACAGTCTCTAATGGGTTCATCATGCTTTTCTTTTATTCTCCGCCAGTCGCTGTATCATGATTGTGCTTGCTTTCTAAGATTATATCGTGAATGCAAAATGAAGTTAACAATAACGAGTTTTTTTACATATTTCTTCCACCAACCGCTGCACCGTACAGGCTGGCCACATCTCTGATGGCTTTATCTTCCCATCATTTACGCACTTCCTGTAACACCGCTCCGCTATCTGAATTGCCTTTTTCTCATCTCCAAACTGCATCAATTTTCGGTAAATATCTTTATCCCTTTTTAAATATTTCTGTCCCGTAACCTTCTCAAATTTATCCGCAAACCGGTCACAGCATGTATAAGATTCGCCTATGGTCGGCATCTCTCCGAAATAAGCATACATCCAGATTTCAAAACAGGGATTGGACCAGCCTGCACCAACACCGCTTTTCTCTGCCAACTGGATAATATTATCAAAATCTGTTACCTGATCTCTGTCAAAGACAATCCATGGAATACGGTACTGAGGCTCCTTATTTGCAAGCTCCAGCGCCCGTTTCACCAGATCTGCGGTTCTGGCCTTTTCCACTTTTATCACCAGACGATCTTTCAGCTCTGTCGGAATACTGTCCCGCAGGCCATCAAAATAATTCTTTTCCGTCTCCTTCGTATCTGTTACGATCAGGTAATAACCTAACTCCGGTACTCTTGTTCCCACACGCTGATTCCGGTCTTTTCTTTTTCCGGCCCTGCGGTCACTGGACTTTCCTCCGCTTCTATTCGCCATCCGCAGATCCTCCTATAAGCATCTTCATCGGTTTTAATGCAGGAATTGCACCATAGTTTCCTGTAAGGTAATTTTTTGCCAAAGCCTCGTCTCTGCGCACTTTGTTTCCATCCTCATCTTTAAACTCAGCCAGCGAATACAATTCTGATACCCCATCCCTGTTTTTATTGACCATCCAGATCTCATCCCTGCGCAACAGTTCATTGGATAACTGCCAGATATCATGGGTGGTAAAAATAAGCTGGGCATTCTGCGTATTAATCTCCGGCGATAAAAAAGTCAGTATGATATTCCGAACCAGCAATGGATGCAGTCTGGCATTCAATTCGTCTATAAACAATGTTCCCCCATTATCCAGTACATCTTTCAGTGACGGATAAAGCGCGAACATCTTCAGTGTGCCACTGGATTCCTGATTCAACGGAATCGAAGCCATCTTCTGACTTCCCACTTTTTTATGCAGGGCATCTATTGTAAAGCTTCTGCCTGTATCCTTCTCATCATCCGATGGCAACTCTTCCACCTCAAACCCTTGTATTGCCTCATCAAAGGAAGCAAAATACTTTACCACATTTTCCTGTATTTTCTTTTTGTCTGCAAACCCATATGGAAGGATATTGGAACGGAAAAAGTTCTCAGCCGGATCGCCAAAATCCATAATTTCATTATTCAGGAACCATTCCCGCACCTTTTTAAGTTTGGCAATCCGTAATTTTGCTCCCAGAGAAACGATAAGTGCTTCTTTATTCAATGATGCCTTAATATTCTCCACATGGTTTTTGGAGAAACCATTCATTTCCAGTTCTTCACCTTTTTTACGGTAAAACACGGTTCTATAATTATTTCTTGCTGTCTTAGCTTTGGAATATAACCATTCCTCTACCACCTCATCTGCTTTTAAGGAAAATCCATATTGATATATTTTTCCGGTATTTTCAGAATTATCTACATAAAAGACTTCAAACGTGGTCTCTTCATTGCAGCTGTTATCATCAAACAGAAACGGAGTGACCTTCTGATAATCCATCCCCTTTTTCCGGCGGCTGCCTTCCTCATCTCCAAATTTGAAAGACTCTTCCACGTAATAACTCATGTATTTAAATGCATCATATACATTTGACTTACCGCTTGCGTTAGCGCCATAAATTGCTGCAACTTTCAACAATTTATCATTTGCGATATTTACAACATGATCCTCATGTTCCGTTATTTTAGTCGCCGACAAGTCCAGCGACACTTCATCACGAAATGATTTGAAATTCTTAAAGTTAAATTGTATCAGCATAATAATCTCCTCATTCTGGCTGTCTGTGACCTCTTTTTATTATAGTATATACCATTTGAGGATTAAATCAACATATAATTTAGGAAAAATTGAGATTAGATGATGATTTTGTTAGAAAAAATAATATTTTATTGTTTTTTATGTAAGTCTATTATAAGATATCCAGCTTTAAGAACTTGAAATTTCTCTGCAAAAATCATCCCTGGAATTTCACATTAACCGTTTTTTGTGAAATTATTTTCATTTTTTGTTTCATCTAAACTCAATTTGTTGAGTTTTCTGTGCTATAATGAACGTAGAATTTTCAAGTTTCTTGTTTCATGAGAGAAAGGAGACCTCATGCAAAACCGCGCAGGAACATTTATCACAAACTTATCCGGAGAAATGGCATATCAATCATTCCGTCTGTATATTCTGCGGTGGCGGAGCCACCCAATCTCCTGGAATAGAGCCATGGAATC
>UQVK01000107.1 GCA_900544445.1 uncultured Lachnospiraceae bacterium | reverse complement strand
CACTTTTATTGCTTTAGTCAACTACTTCATTAAAATAATAAAGCGATATCAAAACAAATTTTACCAAAAGGAGGAAGCTTTCGCTCCCTCCTTTCTCTGTCCGGTCAGGCTTCCTGTCCGCGTTCCGCCAGATCGGCCGCATCGAACGCTTCACTGATGGAGCCTCCGGGAGAAACCATCGGAAATACCTTGTCGTCCTCCGGAATCACGCACTCGATCAGCACGGGGCCGCCGTCCGCAATGGCCGCTTCAATGGCAGGCGCCACTTCTTCCTTTTTCGTCACGCGGATGGCACGGCATCCCAGCCCTTCCGCCACCTTACAGAAGTCCACCCTGTCGGCGAGCACGGTCTGGGAATACCTGTGTCCGTAGAAAAGCGTCTGCCACTGACGGACCATACCCAGCACGTGATTGTTGATCACGATCTGGATGATCGGAATCTGATACCGGCTGGCCGTCGCCAGTTCGTTCATGTTCATGCGGAAGCACCCGTCCCCCGCGATATTCACACAGATCTTATCCGGCCGTCCCATCTTCGCGCCAATGCAGGCGCCAAGGCCATAGCCCATCGTGCCGAGGCCGCCCGAGGACAGGAAGGTTCTCGGCTGCGTAAAATGATAATACTGGGCCGTCCACATCTGATGCTGACCCACGTCCGTGGTGATGATGGCCTTTCCCTGGGTCAGCCGCTCCAGTTCCTGGATGACATAGGGGCAGCTCAGTCCGGAAATATCATAGGTCAGCGGATATTTTTCCTTTAACTCCATGATATGCGCCATCCATTCCGGATGTGACTGCTGCGGCAGCCTTTCGCTCAGAATCTCCAGCACATTCTTCAGATCACCCACCAGGGAAACATCCGCGCGGACGTTCTTGTTGATTTCCGCCGCGTCAATGTCGATGTGCAGGATCTTCGCTTTTGGCGCAAAGGTTTTTACGTTGCTGACCACCCGGTCGGAAAACCGCGCGCCCAGTGCAACCAGCAGATCGCAGTCGCTCACGCCCAGATTGGAGGTCTTGGTGCCGTGCATGCCGATCATGCCGGTATAGCGGGGATCCGTTCCGTCAAAGGCGCCTTTTCCCATCAGGGTATCGCAGACCGGAGCATCCATCAGACCGGCAAAGGCGCGCACCTGTTCGGCCGCTCCGGAAAGCACCGCGCCGCCGCCCACATACAGGTAAGGCTTCTTCGCTTCGGAAAGAAGCTTTAATGCTTCTTCCAGTTCTTCCTGCGTAAACCGGTCCGAACGTTTCGACGGTTCCGGCTTCACGGGGGTATACTCCCATACCGCCGCCGTCACATCCTTGGTCACATCCACCAGCACCGGCCCCGGCCGGTCGGAGGTGGCGATCCGGAACGCTTTCCGGATGGTATCCGCAAGGATCCGGATATCCTTCACGATATATCCGTGCTTGGTGATGGGCATGGTCACGCCCGCGATATCCACCTCCTGAAAGGAATCCTTTCCCAGAGAAGGAAGGTTCACGTTTGCCGTGATCGCGACAACAGGGATGGAATCCATGTATGCGGTGGCGATTCCGGTGACCAGGTTGGTCGCTCCGGGGCCGCTGGTGGCCATGCAGACCCCGACCTTTCCCGTGGCCCTGGCATAGCCGTCCGCCGCATGCGCCGCCCCCTGTTCATGGGAGGTCAGCACATGAAAAATCTCACTCTGATGCTGATAGAGCGCGTCGTACACGTTCAGAATCGTGCCGCCCGGATAACCGAATACGGTATCCACTCCCTGCTCCTTCAGACATTCCACAATGATTTCAGCTCCTGTAAGCTGCATGTGCATCAGCACCTTTCTATTTGATCTCCAGCACAGCTCCCCGGTTCGCGCTGGTCACCATCTTCTCATATCTGGCCAGATATCCGGTGGTCACACGGGGCTGTCTGGGCTGCCATTTTTCTCTTCTCTTCTGCATTTCTTCCTCAGACACCTTCACATCCAGACGGTTTTCCGGAATGTTGATGCTGATGATATCGCCCTCCTCGATCAGGGCGATGGGGCCTCCCTGCGCCGCCTCCGGGCACACATGGCCGATGGAAGCACCTCTGGAAGCGCCGCTGAAGCGTCCGTCCGTGATCAGCGCCACGGTGGAGCCCATTCCCATGCCAGCGATGGCGGAGGTGGGATTCAGCATTTCTCTCATGCCGGGGCCGCCCTTCGGTCCTTCATAGCGGATCACAACCACATCTCCGGGAACGATCTTTCCGCCCTTGATGGCGGCGATGGCATCTTCCTCACAGTCGAACACTCTGGCGGGGCCCTCATGCACCATCATCTCAGGCGCCACTGCGGAACGCTTCACCACAGCGGTTTCCGGCGCCAGGTTCCCCTTCAGCACAGCGATGCCGCCCGTTTCGGAGTAGGGATTGTCGATGGGGCGAATCACCTCGGGATTCTTATTCACACAGCCTTCAATGTTCTCTCCCACCGTCTTTCCTGTCACCGTGATCAGATCGGTATAGAGAAGGCCCTTCTTGTTCAGCTCATTCATGACGGCATATACGCCGCCCGCTTCATTCAGATCCTCGATATAGGTGGGACCCGCCGGAGCCAGATGGCAGAGGTTCGGGGTCTTTGCGGAGAGTTCATTGGCAATCTCCATGTTCAGCTCCACACCCGCTTCATGCGCGATGGCAGGCAGATGAAGCATGGAATTGGTGGAGCAGCCCAGCGCCATATCCATGGTGAGGGCGTTCAGGAAAGCCTCCTTCGTCATGATATCCCTTGGACGGATATTTTTCTCCACCAGCTGCATGATCTGCATGCCCGCATGCTTGGCAAGGCGGATTCTCTCGGAATAAACCGCCGGAATGGTGCCGTTTCCCTTCAGGCCCATTCCCAGTGCCTCCGTCAGACAGTTCATGGAGTTCGCCGTATACATGCCGGAGCAGGAGCCACAGGTGGGGCAGGCCTTCTCTTCGTACTCGGCCAGCTCTTCCATCGACATGGTTCCCGCCGCCACGCTGCCAACCGCCTCAAACATGGAGGAAAGGCTGGTCTTGTGGCCGCACACATGGCCTGCCAGCATGGGGCCGCCGGAAACGAAGATCGTCGGAATGTTCACTCTGGCCGCCGCCATCAGAAGCCCCGGCACGTTCTTATCACAGTTGGGGACCATCACCAGGCCGTCAAACCCATGCGCCATGGCCATGCATTCCGTGCTGTCGCAGATCAGATCTCTGGTCACCAGGGAATATTTCATGCCGATATGTCCCATCGCAATGCCGTCACAGACGGCAATGGCCGGAAACACGAAGGGCGTTCCGCCCGCCATTGCCACTCCCAGCTTCACAGCTTCAACGATCTTATCCAGATTCATATGTCCCGGAACGATCTCATTGTAGGAGCTCACAATCCCGATCAGAGGCCTCTGTCTCTCTTCCTCGGTGATTCCGAGCGCATTGAACAGGCTTCTGTGGGGCGCCTGCTGTACTCCTGTTTTCACTGAATCACTTCTCATCGCGCTGTTTCCTTTCTTGTTTGTTTCAATTTTATTTTTTCATTCAAATCCGTTCCGCAATCCGGCTTCCCATCTCGCTGCAGGAGCATTTATTTTCTCCGGAAGTCTTTCCGCCTTCCGGCATGATATCCGCCGTCCGGAAGCCTTCCTTCAGCACCTGCTTCACCGCGCGCTCGATATCGTCCGCCTCCCTATCCAGGTCAAAGCTGTAGCGGAACATCATGGCCGCGCTGAGGATGGTTGCGATGGGATTCGCGATGTCCTTTCCCGCAATATCCGGCGCACTGCCGTGGCTGGGCTCATACAGGCCGAACTTCGTATCGTTCAGGCTGGCGCTCGCCAGCATTCCGATGGAACCGGTCACCATGCTCGCCTCATCGGACAAAATGTCTCCGAACATGTTCTCGGTCAGAATCACATCAAACTGCGCGGGATCCTTCACCAGCTGCATGGCGCAGTTGTCAACCAGCATGTGAGAAAGCTCCACATCCGGGTAGTCCTTTGCCACCTCGTTCACCACCGCTCTCCAAAGGCGGGAGGAATCCAGAACATTCGCCTTGTCCACGCTGGTCACCTTTCCTCTGCGCTTGCGCGCAATGTCAAAGGCCTTCACGGCGATTCTGTGGATCTCATTTTCATTATAAACCAGAGTGTCAACCGCGGTGCGGAGTCCGTTTTCCACGGTGGTCCTTCTCTCGCCGAAATACAGCCCTCCGGTCAGCTCCCTCATGATCAGCAGGTCAAATCCCGCTTCGCTGGTTTCCTTTTTCAGCGGACACGCGTCCGCCAGTTCTTCATAAAGCACTGCGGGACGCAGATTCGCAAACAGCCCCAGCTCCTTGCGGATGGCAAGAAGCCCCGCCTCCGGACGCCGGTCCGGCGGAAGCTGATACCAGGGAGAGGTGTTCGCGTCTCCTCCGATGGAACCCATCAGAACGGCATCGCTCTCCTTTGCCGCCTGTACGGCCTCTTTCGTCAGCGGAACGCCGTGTACATCAATGGACGCGCCGCCCAGCAGAATCTCCGTATAGGAAATCTCATGTCCGTATTTCACCGCTATGGCGTCCAGCACCTTCTTCGCTTCTCTCACAATCTCCGGACCGATCCCATCGCCGGAAATGCATCCAATATTCAATTTCATATCCTGCTCCTTTTCTGCCGCCGGGCGGCGCCTTTATTTTTTCAGAAAATTCCGTCTGTATACGGGAAAGCCGGACGCTGGACGTTTTCACGCCCGATGCCCGGCATTCCTCCCCTCCGCTTCGTGGGGAAATTTCTACAGCAGTCTTTTCCGCAATGATCTCTTTTATCATAGCTTATTGAATATCGAATTTCAACAAAAAAGAAGTCCGGAAAACAGAATCAGCCATATCCTTTCGATATGGCTGAAATAACCTGCAGTAATGGATTGCCTTCATGCTATATCCACAGCGAATAGTTTTCCATCTTATTCTTCGTCCGGCTTCTCTACCTGAGCGATGGCAGACTTCTGCATGGGAATACGGCAGTTCTTATTATTTCCGAACTCCACGATTACCGTATCGTCCGTGATATCAATGATCACACCGTAGAAGCCGCTGTTGGTGAGAACGCTGTCCCCGATTTCCAGAGATGAAAGCATGGCGTTCATCTTCTTCTGCTCCTTCTTCTGCGGACGATACATTACAAAATAAAAGAACGCGCCGAAGATGACCACATAGACCAGAATCATACCGATCATTCCGCCTGTTGTACCTGCAGCAGCCGCTGTTTCACTCGCCAAAATACCCATTTTTTTCCAATCCTCCTAAGTTTCATACCGCATGAGCGGTCATTCATTCTCCTGTTGCAGCCGGAGCGCAACATTATCTCTACAATCATACACAAAAAATGCCGATCACGCAAGCCCTATTCCGGTTTCTTTCTTCCTTTTCCGCCCCTTTTCCACCCACCTGCGGGTACAGGGCGGATCTTCTATTCCTTTTTCTCCGTCTGTCCGGCATTCATGCGGTCCAGCTTTTCTTTTTTATAAGAAGCAAAGCGTCCTTCATCCAGCGCGTCCCGGATTTCCTCCATCATGGTGTTGTAAAACCACAGGTTATGCAGCACGCAGAGACGCATTCCCAGCATCTCCTTCGCCTTCAGCAGATGGCGGATATAGGCTCTGGAATATCTGCGGCAGGCCGGGCAGCCGCAGCCTTCCTCAATCGGCCTGTCGTCCAGCTCATATTTCGCGTTGAACAGGTTGATCTTCCCGTAATTCGTATACAGATGGCCGTGCCGCCCGTTTCTTGTGGGATAAACGCAGTCGAAAAAGTCCACGCCTCTCTCCACGCCCTCCAGGATGTTTGCCGGGGTTCCCACGCCCATCAGGTAGGTGGGCTTGTCTGCAGGAAGATATGGCACCGTTTCATCCAGCACGTGGTACATTTCCTCATGGGTTTCTCCCACCGCGAGGCCGCCGATGGCATAGCCGTCCAGCTCCATCTCCGCGATCCGCTTCGCATGGTCGATCCGGATATCCGTGTAAACCGCCCCCTGATTGATGCCAAACAGAAGCTGGTTCTTATTAATGGTATCCTCCAGGCCGTTCAGCCGCTTCATCTCTTCCTTGCATCTCGCCAGCCAGCGGGTGGTTCTCGCCACAGAATTTTCCACATACTCACGCTCCGCCTTCGCCGGGGCGCATTCGTCAAAGGCCATGGCGATGGTGGAAGCCAGATTGGACTGGATGCGCATGCTCTCCTCCGGCCCCATGAAAATCTTTCTTCCATCCACATGAGAATGGAAATAAACGCCTTCCTCCTTGATTTTTCTCAGCGTCGCCAGGGAAAATACCTGAAATCCGCCGGAATCCGTGAGGATGGGACGGTTCCATGACATGAATTTATGCAGGCCTCCGAGCTTCTTCACCACCTCGTCACCGGGTCTCACATGAAGATGATAAGTGTTGGACAGCTCCACCTGTGTTTTGATCTGCTCCAGATCCTCCGTGGACACCGCACCCTTAATCGCAGCGACGGTTCCCACATTCATGAAAACCGGAGTCTGGATCGTTCCGTGTACGGTCGTCAGTTCTCCCCGTTTTGCTCTTCCTTCCTGCTTGATCAGACGATACATTCTCTGAATTTTCCCCTTTCATCCGGCCAAACCGAAGATTCCGGTCCGGTCCGTATCATTTACAAAATCACAGCCGTTTCTGTTTTCTGGCAGGCCAGCGGACAGGAACGTCTTTTCATCATATCATATTCTTCTTTTCCAATCAAGCTTGCCCGGGGGGTTGATCGGGGGTATAATGGAGGTTACAGTTCACTCGTCCGCCAGAACCAGGCAGCTGTCGTGCTTGCACGAACAGATGACTGGCTCTGAGCGGACGGAGGGAGGCCATGTTATGAGCAAAGAATCGTCAGAGACGATTCTTCGAAGCTGCGAAGCAGCGGAGAGCGCGTAGCGCGGCTTTGCGAATGGCGCGGAGTGAACTGTAACCAATGAACGCACTACACAACAGGAGGAGCATCATGGCCGGAAATACATTTGGAAAACAGTTCAGAATCACCACATGGGGAGAATCCCATGGAAAGGCTCTGGGCGTCGTCGTGGACGGCGTTCCCGCAGGACTTCCCCTCAGCGAAGTGGAAATTCAGAGTTTTCTGGACCGCAGGAAACCGGGAGGCAGCCGCTTTTCCACGCCCCGGAAGGAAGCGGACGAGGTACAGATCCTTTCCGGCGTGTTTGAGGGAAGATCCACCGGAACGCCCATCAGCCTTCTCATCCCCAACACTTCTCAGCGCTCCTCCGATTACAGCGAAATCGCTTCCTATTACAGACCGGGACATGCCGATTATACCTTTGACCAGAAGTATGGTTTCCGGGATTACCGGGGCGGCGGACGCTCTTCCGGCCGGGAGACCGCGGGAAGAGTCGCGGCGGGGGCAGTCGCGTCCCTGTTTTTGAAGCAGCTCGGCATCCGGGTCTGCGCCTACACCAAAAGCATCGGCCCCGTCGCCTGTGAGAGCTTCTGTCAGGAAGAGATTTCCAGAAATCCGCTCTGCATGCCGGATGCGGATGCGTCTCTCCGGGCGCAGGACTATCTGGAGGCATGCATGAAGCAGCAGGACTCCTGCGGCGGCGTTGTGGAGTGCTTTGCAGACGGCGTTCCCGCCGGGCTCGGCGATCCCGTATTCGACAAGCTGGACGCCGCTCTCGCGGGAGCCGTCATGTCCATCGGTGCCGTAAAGGCGGTGGAGATCGGCGACGGCATTGCTGTTTCGCAGGCGAAAGGTTCTGAAAACAACGACCCCTTCCACATGTGCGGCGGCCGTGTGGAAAAGGAAACCAACCACGCGGGAGGAATCCTCGGCGGCATCAGCGACGGCAGCCGCATCCTGCTTCGTGCACACATCAAGCCCACTCCTTCCATTTTCTCGGAGCAGCAGACGGTAACCCGGGACGGGGAGAACATCACTATCCGCATTAAGGGCCGCCACGATCCCGTCATTGTTCCCCGCGCCGTGGTGGTGGTGGAAGCCATGACCTCTCTGGTGCTCGCAGACGCCCTTCTCTCCAACATGACCGCAAGGCTGGACCGCATCCGGGATTTCTATGGGGGATGAACAGCCGACAAAAATATCCGCCCTGATCCGGTGCGCTTTGTAGACGCACCAGATCGGAGCGGATTTTCAATTTTTAAATTTCAGCAAAATAAACTTTTTCAGTCAAACTTCATGATGGTTTCCAGCACCCGCTTCGCGCAGGCCGCGATTTCTTCCCGGATCACCTTTCCTTCCCGGAGGGCTTCCAGCACCGCGTCAGGCTCTCCGGCTCCCATCTTCAGATCATTTCCGGCCTTGATCTCCTTATACTGATAAGCCTTGTTCCACCAGTCCGTAGTGACCATGCCTTCAAAGCCCCACTCTTCCCGGAGGATGCCTGCCAGCAGATCCTTTCGTTCAGAGGCGTACTGCCCGTTCACCAGATTGTAGCAGGTCATCAGTGTCCAGGGCTGCGCCTCCTTCACCGCGATCTCAAAGCCCTTCAGATAGATCTCACGCAGCGCCCGTTCGGATACTCTGGAATCGCTCTCCTTACGGTTGGTTTCCTTATTGTTGCAGCAGAAATGCTTCACGCTGGCGCCGATGTGGCGGGACTGGATGCCGCGCACCATCGCCGCAGCCATCTTCCCGGCGATGAGAGGATCCTCGGAATAGTATTCAAAGTTTCGGCCGCACAGCGGGCTTCTGTGGATGTTCATGGCGGGAGTCAGCCACACGCCAAGGTTGTTCTCCTTCATTTCCAGAGCTCCCGCAGCGCCCACCTGTTCCACAATCTGCGTATTCCAGGTACAGGCAAGCAGGGTGGCGCAGGGCCAGGCCGTCGTACATACGCCCATCTGAGGCTGAATCCGCACGCCCGCGGGACCGTCCGCCGTCATCAGGTTCGGGACACCGTATTCCGGCAGATTTCCCATGCCGAAGGTATTCGCCACGCCCGTATTCGGCTGGCCGCAGAGCAGGTCAATGAGCTGACCGTTAGTCAGCTGTGCAAGGAATTCATCCATGGTACAGGCGCCGTTTACCACATCCATGAGCAGGAATTTCCGGCCGGGTGTTTCAGCGCCTTCCCCCTTGCCCGTGGAGCACGCCAGCTCATCCCGCCAGTTCCCCTTATGGGGCTGCAGGCCTTCTACAAAGGCCGGGTTCCTATCCTTTTCTCCGCCCGGAGTCACAGGAAGCGCTTCATAGCTTCCGTCCGCCAGCATCCGCTCCGGAAGTGCCACAGGAGCCACCCGCTGCGTAAGCTGCTGCACAACGCGGTCCGCCGGCTCTGTATGAACAAAGGGTACCTCAACCGTATCTCTCACGGAATTTCCCAGATGAAAACGGTAGCCGCCCGCTTCACAGACATACGCGGATTTCGCCACCTTTCCCAGGTCGTCATAGCTGGCAAGGAAATCCACGGCAAAGGAAAGAAAGACCGTCTGTGTCTCTCCAGGCGCAAGAAGCCTGGTTTTTACAAAGGAGACAAGGGTTCTTGCCGGCTTGCCCAGCTTTCCCTGAGGGGCCTGCGCATAGACCTGAACCACTTCCTTTCCCGCCCGTTCGCCCACGTTGGTCACGCAGGCGGAAAGGCGGATCATTCCGTCCTTCTCTTCTCCCCTTATCTGATCAATCGCAAACTGTGTATAGGAAAGGCCGAAGCCGAAGGGATAATTCACCTTCCGGGCCGCGCCGGGGATCGTCTCAAAGTAACGGTACCCCACATAAATATCTTCCGTATATTCCACATAATCCTCGGAATCGTTGAAATGCGCAGAGGAAGGATAATCGTCAAAGGAGCCCGCAAACGTATCCACAAGCTTTCCGGAAGGGTTTGCGTCTCCGCACAGAAGCTCAGCAATGGCAAGTCCTCCCTCAATTCCCGCCTGCCAGGCCAGAAGCACGGATTGAATGGCAGGCACATCCTTAAACCAGGAAGAATCTACCATGCCTCCCACATCCAGGACGACGATCACTCTGGGAAACGCGGCCTTTACCGCCTCCACCATAGCCTGCTCCTGCGGGGAAAGATAGAAGTCCCCATCGCCGGGAATGCCTTTTCTGTCCCATCCCTCCCCGGAAAAACGGTTGATGACCACCGCAGCCGTATCCGCAAATCTGCGCGCTGCTGCAAGCAGCTCCTGCGGGATTTCCGGCTCCACCGTCTTTCCGATTTCTGCGCCGGCTGCATACTGCTGTCTCACGTTCTCCTCATAAAAAGCGGAAAGCGCATCGAATACCTGTACCTTTCCCTCCGCTTCCTTAATCTTCAGACCTTCATAAATATTGCGGGTGTAGGAGGTGGTAACCTCTCCGCTCCCTCCGCCGCCCCGGACATAATCGATCTGTCCCTTGCCGAATACGGCCAGCTTCGTCCCCACAGAAAGAGGAAGCACCTCTCCTTCATTTTTCAGAAGTACCATTCCTTCCTCGGCCGCTGCAAGGGACAGGGCGATATGTTCCTCGCACGCCGTCACGCGTCTGCCATCCTTTCCCATGGGAAGACAGGGCTGGTGTGCGATTCTGGTCCACTTTTCCATTTTCTTTTCCTCCGTTTTTTCCTTCTTTTTATGGTAAAGGTCCTCTGCACACGATCTGCAGGGGACCTTTATTCACAGGCATTTTCTCCGGTTATGATTGAAAAAGCCGTTTTTTGTCACCCCGTAATCTTATGGAAAATCACGCAGTTTGGCTGCGCCACCTTCAGTTCCGGCCCGTTCATGACCAGCAGCCCTCTTTCCAGATTCACACTGAAAAAAGTCAGCGTGCCGGAATCCTGATTCAGAGATACCAGATGACGGTTGTCCGGGAATAATGCCACATCCTTCGGATATTCCCCGCTGATCGGAAGGCACAAAAGTCTTGTCAGAAGTCCCGTCTTCTGATCGATCCGGTAAACCGACGCGCTGTTGTCACCCGCATTGGAGCTGCACAGATAGTTGAAATCCTCCGACAGATTCAGCGCGCTCGCAGTGGAGCCGCCGGCATGATAGTTATTCAGAGTGCTGACCGTCTGAATTTTCTCAAAAAACGGGTTGTTTTTTTCTTCCCGATAGGAATATACGTCGATACAATTCTTCAGCTCATGAACGATGTACAGATATTTTCCGTCTTTGCTGAACTTCAGATGTCTGGGGCCGCTTTCCAGATCGCTTCGGATCACGTCCACCAGACTGAGTTTTCCGGTCGCATGATCCAGACGATATACGTTGGTGTGATCCATTCCCAGATCCGCTACGCAGAGATAGTGGTTGTCCCGCGTCATTTTGGCGCAGCTGATATGGGGACGGAAATTGCGCTCCGCCACAATGCCGAGGCCCTTGAAGTAGATTTCCTCCGTAATTTCGCCAACGCTTCCATCCTCATTGATGCGCAGGACCGTAAGCTTACCGTCATGATAACCCGCGACGAACAGATATCTGTCCTCATAATCCGTAGAAACATAGCAGCCGCGCATGCCGTTGATAGAACCAAGATTGATGGCCGTAAGGCTTCCATCCGTTCCGATGGAAAAGGATTCCACACCAAAATCCGTAATGGAATAAAGGAACTTCTGGTTATGGGAAATCGTCACGTAGGAGGAATTGGTGATCTTAACCCTCTCTTTTTCATGAAATCTTCCCTTTTCCATATCCACATCAAATACCGTAATACCGTATTCCCTCTGATCCCCTATCGTATAGGTAGAAACGTAGGCCACATATTTTTCCTGTCCCATTCTCTTCCCTCCGTCAATGTTAAGATTGCCTTCTACAGCCATATTTCACACTTTTTCTTATCTTACCATAAGCGCGCCGTTTTGTTAATCACTTTCCCTGTAAATTTTACGAAAGGCGCCATGCAGAATGTGACAAACGGACTGACGCCGTCAGTCCGTTTTCGGTAAAATTCAGTCTTCACTCAGCTGTCCGTCAATGATATGTACGATTCTGCCGGCCGCTCTGGCAACATTGAGATCGTGGGTGATCATCACAATGGTATTTCCCATGTCGTTCAGCTTTTCAAACAGCTTCAGGACTTCTTTACCGCTGCTGCTGTCCAGCGCGCCGGTGGGCTCGTCGGCGAGAAGAAGCGCGGGATTCCCCACCAGAGCCCGCGCGATGGACGCCCTCTGCTTCTGTCCGCCGGACAGTTCCGCCGGCTTGTGCAAAAGCCTGTGGTCGATTCCGAGGAGCCTTATGGTATCCATGCAGCGCTCCTCCGCTTCCTTTGACCGCATGCCGCGCACCACCAGCGGCATGATGATGTTCTGCAGGATATTGTAGGTGGGAATGAGCTGATAATTCTGAAAAATGAAGCCGATTTCCCGGTTTCTGACGTC
This sequence comes from uncultured Lachnospiraceae bacterium, assembly GCA_900544445.1. GTDB lineage: Bacteria > Bacillota > Clostridia > Lachnospirales > Lachnospiraceae > Eisenbergiella > Eisenbergiella intestinigallinarum. Next base: position 452 of record UQVK01000107.1, on the reverse strand, counting down.
ATTCAGTTCCTTTTCCTCCATCTCGTGAATCGGATTCCCGTCCAGATAATACTCTCCGTCGTCAGCCAGATCCATGCAGCCGATGATGTTCATCAGTGTGGTTTTTCCGGAGCCGGAGGGCCCGAGGATGGCGACAAATTCCCCTTTCCGAACCTGAAAGCAGACATCCTTCAGGACGGGCACCTTCTCATCCCCAAGCATGTAGCCCTTATTGATGTTGTTCATGTCTATGATCAGTTCCCGGTTGATTTCCATATTCTCCTCCATGCCGAAGCGTTATGCGTTAAGCGCGTACGCCGCAGACTCCTCCGCTTACTCTACAATCCATATTTTCAGAATATTGTCCGTTCCTTCCTCAGTGAGCACGGCAATCACGTCGCCGGCCGACAGCCTGGAAAATGGTGGCCGCCTGGTTATGATCCTCCAGCTCTGCCACATCCCATTCTTCATAG
>UQVK01000106.1 GCA_900544445.1 uncultured Lachnospiraceae bacterium | reverse complement strand
CTGCTGCTGTCCCTGACCGCCGCCTGCTCCGGCAGGACTGCCGCCCAGCCGCCAGAATCCTCTGAAGCGGAAAGCGAAATCATTCCCGGCTCCACAGACGAATCGGGAACAGAAACATCGTCTGACACCAGCGACGAATCAGAAATGGAAACATCGTCCGAGGCCGGAAGTGAACCGGCACCCGCCTCTCCCGCTGTGGGCACATCGGAAAAGGCACACGCGGACGTGCTTCTCACCGCTCCTCCGGAAATCACACTTTCCGATTCTCTGTCCAGCGCTAACACATCCTTCACCCTCCACTCCGGAACCGGGGAATGGTCCTGGGTGGATAAGGATGAAATCACCACCTCCGTCGCCTGCGGTTCCGCTCCGCTGGATATGGACCCGGAACAGGCAGCGACGCTCGATGTACCGGACTATAACAGGCTGGACAGCGTGCCCTACCTGCTCTACTGTGTCATGCTGCCGGACCGGATTCTGCTGCGTGAATGGGACATTCAGGATCTGGGGGTGGCGGAAGCGGAGCCTCTTTCCGAAACCGAATATTCGGAAGTTCTTCCCATTGAGCTCAAAAAAGACCGGGTGTACGAGCTGGTCGCCACCTGGGAGGAAGAAAAGCTGGACGAACGCTTCTTTTTCGGAGAAGCTTCCTATCTGTTTCTGACGGAATAACCCGGCAACTTTCGCCACAGCGCTCACTTTTATCAAAAACATCTGAAAGGAAACATCTGAATCCATGCATACCGATATTACAATTGTAAAAAATATCCGGGATGACGCTGCGCTGAGAAGCAGCTTTAACCGTCTGGCCGAAAAGACCTTTGACCTGAACTTTGAGAACTGGTATCAGAACGGGTACTGGAAGGAGAATTACATTCCTTATGCCGCTGTCCGGGAAGGGCAGGTGATCGCCAACGTGTCCGTCAATCCCATGACCTTTTCCGAAAATGGAATCCTGCATCACTATATCCAGCTGGGCACCGTGATGACCGATTCCGCCTTTCGCGGCCAGGGGCTTTGCCGCCTTCTGATGGAAGCGGTGGAAAAGGACTGGGCGGACCGGGCAGAGGCCATCTATCTGTTCGCCAACGACACGGTTCTGGATTTCTATCCCCGTTTCGGTTTTCAGCGGGTACAGGAATCCCGTTTCTTCGCTCCCCTTTCCGCCTGCACGACGGACAGATCAGCCGTTCTCGTCCCCATGGCCGATCCGGAAAACCGGGCCGCCCTTGAGAGGGCCATCCTTTCCGGCGTCCCGCAGGGAAGCTTTGATATGGTGGGTAATCCCGGCCTTATTCTGTTCTACGCCTCACAGTTTTTAACGGAAAACGTCTGGTATCTTCCCGCTCAAAACGCCTGGGTGATCGCTGAAGCGGAAGGAGACACCCTCCTTCTTGACGCCATTTTCGCGCCCTGCCCCGTAGACCCGCGCGAAGCGGCGGCGCTGCTCGCCGGACCGTTCTGCGAACGCTTTCCTCAGGCGGCCCGCAGTCTTTCCCGGCTGGAATGCGGCTTTACCCCGGCCGGAGCGGATGGGGCCGATGCCCGGTCTGCAGAGGACAGCTCTGCCTGGAAGGTCCTCCCTCTTGAAAATGACGACGATGCCCTGTTTATAAAAGGAAAGCTGGCGAAAACCTTTGCGCAGGAAAAGAGACGCTTTCCCATCCTGTCCCATGCCTGAAAAGCGGGCCTCATTCCTTCTGCGCGGTGATCACCTTCACATTTTTCTCCCGGAAGCCCTGCGCCACGCTTTCCGGCATGTGCCAGTCCGTGATCAGCACGTCGATCCCCTCCGGCGGGACGATCTGAACCATGGAATCGTCCCCGTATTTCGTATAGTCCATCAGCAGAAAGCTTTCCTTGGAAGCCGCAAGCACCTGCCGCTTCAGCTGGGCCTCTCCCAGCGTGGGCGTGCTGAAGCCCCTCTCCAGCGTGAAATGATTGCCGCTGATAAAGCCCTTGTCAAAAAACAGGCCCGAAAGCGCCTGCTGCGCCAGACTGCCCACGCAGGAATAGATGTTGGTGCGCAGCTCGCCGCCGATGATGATGCTGCGGATATCCGCGGCCTTCGCCAGTTCGGCGGCGATGAAAATGTTGTTGGTACAGGGTACAATCTTCCGTTTTTCTCCGGCCACGATCAGCTTTGCCAGCTCCAGAGTGGTCGTGCCGCTGTCCAGAAAGACCGCCTCTCCGTCCCCGATACAGCCATAGGCCTCCCGGGCGATGGCACGCTTCTCTTCCATCTGCCTGTTTTCATTTTCCTGATGGGAAAATTCCCGTAGGGAGCCGTAGGCGCTCACCGCGCCGCCCCAGGTCCGTTTCAGCACCCCTTCCTGCTCCATTCCCGAAAGCAGCTTCCGGACCGAAACTTCCGAAAGTCCGAAGGCTTCACTCAGTTCTGAAACGGAAACTGACGAGCTGATTTTCAATCGTTCCAGTATATATTTCTTTCGTTCTTCCTGATTCATGTCGCCTTACTTCTCCCATTCTTCGATTTCACAGCTATGAACTCTGGTCTTTTTATCATAATTTATCCCTATCAGAAGCAGCTTTCCCTGATACTCTGTAAGGCTCTGGCAATATTTTTTCTCCCTGATCTGCCGGATGGCTCCCTGTGCGCTTTTATCCCATTTCAGTTCCACCACCAGAGCAGGTTTTTCCGGGAAACGTTTTTTGGGAAGATATACCATATCGGCAAATCCCTTCCCGGAAGGCATCTCCCGAATTACCGTATAAAAATTCCTGGCGGCGTACAGAGCCAGAGATATGGTATAGCTTAAGGCATTTTCATCGTTATACTGCAGATGGGAGGTCTCCAGATGCGCCAGCTCGATTCCTGCCGCCACCTGCTCCGGCCGCTTCTGCCAGATGGCATTCAGGAGCCCCGCCGACTGCCTCAGCGCTTTTGAAACCTCTCCCCACTCCGATACGGAAACGGCATTCACAAACTCTCCGCGGATTTCATGATTGGGTATGAATACGCATTTATGGTCAAAATCATAGCCCAGATACCCCAGATGAATCAAAAGCGTCAAAACATCATCCTTTGTATGAAAAGTGGTCATATCATTGGAAAAGCTTCCCGTATTCACGGGAACCTGTTCTCCCGCCATCATGCTGAGCACATCGTCCCGCAGGCCCTCAAAATTCATGTCGATGTACATGCGCAGAGCCTCAAAGGTCTCCGTCTGGTTCCAATAGGAATCGCAGATTCCGGAGGTAACCGCCTCAACCACTGACCGGGGGTTGTATACGGCGGGAACGGATTCGAACCGATAGCCGTTATACCATTCCCGCAGCTCCTGCAGATCCATTCCGTACCGGTCGCAGAGCGCGCTGACCTCTTCCTCCGTAAACCCCACAAATTCGGCAAGCTGTCTGGGATTGATCATGGAGAACTCAGAAAACATATTGAGCGCAGAATGAGTGCCATACTTCTTAATAGGCAGAATGCCCGTCATATAGGCGAGGTAGATATACGCCTTATCCTTCAGCATATCCCGCAGAAAATCCAGATAAACTTCCTGGGCTTTGTAGTCTTCTCTGTACTCGCGGAAAATGCAGTCCCATTCATCGATAATCACCACAAAGGGCCTGGCCGTAAAACGATACACATCCTGCATGGTCCGCATCAGATTTTCCGAATCAAAATAGCGGAAATCCGGATATTCCTCCAGAAGCTCCCAGAGAACCGTTCGCCGGATCAGGCCGATCATCTGCTCCATGTTTCCGCTCTGGCTCAGGAACTCCTGCATATTCAGAAAAATCACATGATATTGGTTCAGATGCGTTTTAAAATCCTCCGCTTCCGTGATCTTCAGCCCGGAAAAGAGCTGTTCAGAATCGCATCCACAGCTGTAATAAGCTGTCAACATGGCTGCGGTAATGGACTTTCCGAAACGCCTGGGACGGCTGACGCAGATATTCTGCTGTGTAGAATTAAGCTTTTTATTGGTATAACGGAGCAATCCTGTTTTATCCACATAAATTTCCGAATTTACCACTCTCTGAAATCTCTCATTTCCCGGATTCAGATAACTTCCCATTGTGCACGCCTCCTTTTCCAGTCCTGCTTTCGCTTTTATCATAGCATCCCGCCCGACCGCTGTCCACAACTTCCCCTCTCTCCATCCGGATTTTCCACAATCAGAAGTATGATCCCGAATTCAAGCGGTGACTCTCACTTTTCCCCTTGAAAATGGGTACTAAAAAATATTTTTACATTTCTTTCGTTTTATTTACGAAATTATTTTGATTCTATGGACATCGAAACTTTTTTGTTCTATACTTACAGTAAAGCAGTCACTTCATCAGCCACAGCGCCGAACTGTGATTCAACGCGCGTTTTTCAGCACAGTCAACCGGCGTTTTCAAGCGTTTCAAAGTGGAGGAAAAAAACATGATCATCGACAGCGCCAGACTCAACGGTCCCTGCTCCTGCGGCAGGGAACATGTAATGGTAACAAAAGAAGCCGTCATCGAAGCCGGCTGCATGGAGAAGCTGGACTTTTATGCCGCAAAATACGGTCTTACCGGCCGGCGTGCCGTGGTATATGACGAAAATACATATCGGGCCAAAAACCTCGTCCGTCCCAGGGCGGATCAGGAAATTGTCCTGAACCCGGAAAATCTGCACGCCAACGAAATCGCCGTCAGCATGCTCCGGGAAAAACTGCAGCCCGGCATCAGCTATCTGGTCGCCGTCGGAAGCGGAACCATCCATGACACCACGAGATACTGCGCAAACGAACTCGGCATTCCCTTCGTTTCCTGCCCCACCGCAGCCAGTGTGGACGGGTTCTGCTCCACCGTATCGGCAATGACCTGGAAGGGATATAAGAAAACCATGCCCGGCGTGGCTCCCCTTTTCGTCCTGGCCGACACCGATATCATCAAAGAAGCACCTCTTTATCTGGCGCTCAGCGGAGCCGGCGATATTTTTGGCAAATATACGGCGCTGGCAGACTGGAAGATCGCCCATGCGCTTACAGGGGAATATTTCTGTCCCGTCATTGAAAAAATGACCCGCCAGGCGGTGGAAGCGGTATATTCCTGCTGCCGCGGCCTGAAGACGCAAGACGCGTCAGCCTTTGAGCAGCTCACCTACGCGCTCATTCTTTCCGGCCTGGCCATGCAGCTCATGGGCAACTCCCGTCCCGCCTCCGGCTGCGAGCACCACATTTCCCATCTGATTGAAATGGGACCCGCCGCCTTTGCTTTTTCCTCCGATGCCCTGCACGGTGAAAAGGTGGGCGTAGGAACCATTCTGGCTTCCCGGGTTTATCATCAGCTGGGACAGATTTCGGATATTTCTTCCCAAGTCCACGAATACGCCTTCCCGGAAGAATCCGTAATCCGAAGCTTCTATGGAGAAAAGCTGGCTCCTTCCATTCTGGAAGAGAACCGGAAGGACTGCATGGCGGGTGTAACTCCGGACATGCTGATCCGCACCTGGCCCGAAATCCGCAGCATTATCGCGGAAATTCCCGATGCGGACAGTCTGTATGCCCTCTATGAAGAGATCGGAGCGAAGAAAACCCTGTCCGACATTCAGGTTCCCGAAGAGGCCCTGTCTGACCTGCTGCGTTTTTCCCCCACAGCCCGCAACCGTCTGACCCTGATGCGGGGGCGCTGGATGATCCGGGAGGAATGATTCGAAGTCCGGCGGGCCGGAGGTTTTCCGTTTCCGTCCCGCCGTTTATTTCCATACGATCTCCTTTCCTGAATTCTTTTTCTTTTTTCTTACTGTCATCCTGACAGTTCTGCCTTACGCCCCCTTATGTGAACCTTATATTTTCCCTGTATTTATTTCAGGAACGCATTCCTGAAAATAAAAGAAATAACTCCTGTAACATTGCTTTCTCCACTGCCCGCATAGTATAATAATTGCGCACAGCGTAATCCGGTATGATTTTATCTTTAGATACGAAGCGGGAGCTTTCGGAAACATCCGTCTCCCGTATATCATCACAAAGGAAGGATTCATGAAGAGAGGCAGAACCATTCTAATCTACGCAGACGGCAATACGGACATTGCGACAGGGCATCTCATGCGCTGTCTTTCTGTTGCGTGCGCGTTACGGGAGCTTGGCGGGCGGGCCGAATTCGCCGTTTCTGATGAAGCCTCCGCTGATCTTCTCGCTTCCTTCTTTCCGAAAGGGAACGGCTTTCCGGTTCATATTCTCCATGCGGATTACCGGAAACCGGAAACCGCTCTGAAGGCTCTGACCCAACTGCTGACACGGGGGCCGGCACCTTCTCCGGCATCTGACGGACCGGAGCAGAAAAGCTTTTCCGCCCTTCTGATCGATTCCTACTTTGTGACGCAGGACTTTCTGGAAGCGCTCCGCTCCATGGTAAAGACTGCTTACATCGACGATCTGTACGCCTTCGATTATCCGGCGGACCTGGTGATCAACTATGATTTCGCGCCTCCGGAGCAGTTCTACTCCAAAGCCGGAAAAGCCCTGCTCGGCTGTCGCTTCGCTCCGCTGCGCGCTCAGTTTTCCGGTCTTACACCCGTTTTTCGTGAGCAGGTGGCCAACGTGCTGATCTCCACAGGAGGGACAGATGACTGGAACGTGGTGGGAAAGCTGGCTTCTGCTCTGCTTACAGCTCCCGAAAGCGCATCCTGGCGCCTTCATGTGCTCACCGGGCCGATGCACGCGCACCGGGAAGGGATGCAGACGCTCGCCGCATCTCATCCCCGGCTCATCTTGCATGAAAATGTGAAGGACATGGCCGGTCTCATGCGCGCCTGTGATCTGGCGGTCTCCGCCGCCGGAACCACTCTGTACGAGCTGTGCGCCGCAGGCGTTCCGTCCGTCAGCTTCACGATGGCGGACAATCAGCTTCCCTGCGCCAGGGATATGGAACGTTTTGCCGGCGTCCTCTGTGCGGGAGACGTGCGAAGCACGCCGGAGTTTACCGAAAGGCTCCTGTCCCTCCTTTTTTCTCTGGCGGAAAATCTCCAACAGAGAAGCGCCCTGTCCCGTTCCATGCATGCTGCCATCGACGGAAGAGGAGCGGAACGGATCGCCCGGGAACTCCTTGCGTTGTAAAGCACTTCCTTACCGAATTGATAGGGAAAAAATCCACAGAACAGGAAAGCCTGTGATTCCAACCGCGGCGCTTTCCGGAAAGGTTCAGGTTTTCCGATATGCCAAAAACAGAAGAACAGTTTAAAAAAGCCGTCGCGATCATCACGGCCCGGGGCGGAAGCAAGCGCATCCCCCACAAAAACATCCGGGATTTCTGCGGCCGTCCCATTCTTTCCTATTCCATCCGGGCCGCCCTGGAATCGGGCGCCTTCGATGAGGTGATGGTTTCCACGGACGACGACGAGATCGTCCGCGTCGCCAGACAGTGGGGCGCCGCAGTCCCCTTCCTCCGCTCACAGGACACCTCCGGGGATTATGCTTCCACGGACGATGTCATTCTGGAGGTGATCCGGGATTATGAAAAGCAGGGAATCCATTTTGAACGCTTCTGCTGCCTCTACCCTACCGCCCCCTTCCTCACCGCCCAGCGGCTTCGGGAGGCCATGGCGCTTCTGGATACGGCGGAGTCAGTGATGCCCGTGGTCGCCTTTTCCTATCCGCCTCAGCGCGGGCTGATCGTGGAGAATGGACGCGTCCGGCGCAAATACCCCCAGTACCAGAATACCCGCTCCCAGGATCTGGAGAAAATATATCATGACTGCGGACAGTTCTACGCCTGCCGCACGGACGCCTTCCTGCGGGACGGCACCACGGATGTGGCGGATCTGGTTCCCATCTATCTCACGGATCTTGAGGTGCAGGACATCGACACCGAAGAGGACTGGGAGATCGCAGAGCTGAAATACCGCAGGCTCCATACATCGGATTCTGCCGGGGCGTAACCGCTGCGAAAGCCCTCCACCGAACATCATGGTCCCGGCAGTCCCCCGGGACATAACGGCTGCGGCAGCCGCCAGATGGACATGCCCGTATGTCCGCCCGGCCCGCTGCCCGCAAAAACCAAGCAACCAGGAAAGGACAACACCTTGCAAGCATTGAATACCCCCTATTTTCATATTCAGGAAACGGATCTGGACAAGGACGTTTCCATTTTAAAGCAGGCCCTGACCGACAACTGGGGAAACTGGATCGTGGGCTATTCCGTCAAGACCAATTCCCTCCCCTGGCTCCTCTGCTACATGAAGGAGCAGGGTTTTTACGCGGAAATCGTCTCCGGAACGGAATACCGGCTGGTAAAGCGGCTGGGCTTTCCGGACGATCAGATCATCTATAACGGGCCGATCAAGGAAAAAGAGATTTTCACCGACATCCTTCTGGCTGGCGGCCTGGTGAATCTGGATTCCAGCGAGGAACCGGCATGGCTTGCGGAGCTTTCCGCCCGCTTCCCCGACCGGACCTTTTCCGTAGGGCTTCGGGTCAACTGCGACATCGCTTCCCTCTGCCCGGAGGAAGTTCTGGTGGAGGAAGAAGGCGGACGCTTCGGCTACTGCTATGAAAACGGCGCGCTTGCCGAAGTCATCCGTTCCCTGCGCCCCCTCCCCAACGTGAAGATTTCCGGCCTGCATCTGCACTCCTCCACCCAGTCCCGTACGGTGAACGTCTACGGTGCCCTTGCCCGCACGGCGGTGAAAATCGCGCAGGAATACGAACTGAATCTTTCCTATGTGGACATGGGCGGCGGCTATTTCGGCGGCCGGGACGACAAGCCCGACTACCGGGACTATTTCCCCGCCATCTGCCGGGAGCTTCGTGCCGCTTTCGATCCGAAGGAAACCGTTCTGATCGCAGAGCCTGGCGTCAGCCTGATCTCCCGCGCCACCACCTTCGCCACCACCGTCCTGGATGTAAAGCCCATCCGGAACCACGTATTTCTGGTAACGGACGGAAGCCGCACCAACCTGAATCCCCTGGTCACCAGGCATGTGTATCCGCACCATATCGAATACGCGGACGCGCCGGAGGGCCGCCCGACGGTTCCCAGCCAGTGGGTGACGGGCTTTACCTGCATGGAATACGACCGCCTGTTTGAGATCAAGGACGGCCCCGCCCTGAAAAAAGGGGACCGGATCATCTACGATACCGCCGGCGGCTACACCATGTGCCTGAATCCTCTGTTCATTCACTATTTCCCTCCCGTCTGGGTGACGAAGCGGGACGGCAGCCTTTTCAAGGCCAGGGATCAGTGGGATGTGGAGGAATTTATGCAGAAAAATTACACGGAAGGAGACACGCTTCATGAATAAGCAGTTTACCATCGGTTCCCGCAGGGTAGGAGAAAACTGCCCCGTTTTCATCGTGGCGGAAATGTCTGCCAACCATCTGCAGGACTACAATCGGGCCATTGAAATCATCCATGCCGCGAAGGAGGCCGGAGCGGACGCCATCAAGCTGCAGACCTATACCGCCGACACCATCACCCTGGACTGCGATTCCACGGATTTTCAGATCAACGAAGGAACCGTCTGGGACGGCACCACGCTTCACAAGCTGTATGAGGAAGCCTACACTCCATGGGACTGGCAGCCGAAGCTGATGGAGGAGGCGAACCGTCTGGGTCTGGAATGCTTTTCCTCCCCCTTTGACGCTACGGCGGTGGACTTCATGGCTTCCATGAACATGCCCGCCTACAAGGTGGCCTCCTATGAGATCACCGATCTTCCCCTCATCCGCCGGATCGCCCGCCTCCATAAGCCCGTGATTCTGGCGACGGGCGTGGCGTACCTTACGGACATCGAGCGGGCCCTTGCGGTCTGCAGAGAGGAAGGAAACGAAGATGTGCTTCTGATGAAATGCGTCTCCGCTTATCCCACTCCCTACGAGGACATTCACCTGAACATGATGCCCACCCTGGGCCGTACCTTCGGCTGTCTCACCGGCCTGTCCGACCATTCCATGGGAAGCGCAGTGGCCACCGCCGCCACTGCCCTCGGCGCCCGGATGATTGAGAAGCACCTGACCCTGCGCCGTGCGGACGGCGGCCCGGACGGCTCCTTCTCCATGGAACCGGAGGAATTCGCCGATATGGTCAAGAACATCCGCGCGGTGGAAAAGGCGCTGGGCGACTCCGATTACCATCTCACCCCCGTGCAGGTGGTGGAGCATGGCGACTGCCGCTCCCTGTTCGCGGCGGAGGACATCGCCGCCGGGGAAGAACTGACGCCGGAAAACGTGCGCTCCGTCCGTCCCGGAAACGGACTGCATACCATGTATTATGAAGAGGTTCTGGGGAAAAAAGCGGCCTGCGCGATCAGGAAGGGAACGCCGATGGGGTGGGAGCTGATTGGGAAGTGATGTCCGGTCAATTTCCGAAAAACCCCTGACTGTGGTTCTTTCTCCGCAGACAGGGGTTTTATATTTTCTTCTATCAAAAATCTCTACAGCTTCTTCACGAACAAAGCCCGTATCGCATTCAGCACGGCCAGAATCATCACGCCCACATCGGCGAAGATGGCAAGCCACATATTGGCGATGCCGACCGCTCCCAGCGCCAGGCAGATCAGCTTGATTCCGATGGCGAACACGATATTCTGGTACACGATCCGCAGGCACTTGCGGGAGATGCGGATGGCTTTTGCGATCTTCATGGGATCGTCGTCCATCAGGACCACATCTGCCGCCTCAATGGCGGCGTCGGAGCCCATGGCTCCCATGGCGATGCCGATGTCCGCCCGGCCAAGAACCGGCGCGTCGTTGATGCCGTCGCCCACGAAGGCCAGCTTTTCCTTTTCCGACCTGTTTTTCAGCAGCTCTTCCACCTTCTCCACCTTGTCGGCGGGAAGCAGTTCACTGTATACCTCGTCAATGTCCAGCTCTCCGGCAACCTGTTCGGCGACCTTGCGCGCGTCCCCGGTGAGCATGACAGTTCTGCGGACTCCGGAAGCCTTCAGCGCCTGTATGGCCTCCCGGGAATGGGGCTTCACCACATCCGAGATCACGATATGTCCGGCATATTTTCCGTCCAGCGCCATGTGGATAATGGTTCCCACCGAATGGCAGTTCTTGTAAGGGATTCCCAGACGCTCCATCAGCTTATCGTTTCCGGCAGCCACTTCCACACCGTCCACCCGTGCGATCACGCCGTTTCCGCTGATTTCCCGGATATCCTCTACACGGCTCCGGTCGATTTCCTTTCCATAGGCCTTCTGCAGGCTCTTACTGATGGGGTGGGAGGAAGCGCTCTCCGCCAGGGCCGCATATTCCACCAGCTTCGCGTCCTCCAATTCATTATGGTGAATGCCGTTCACCTCAAACACGCCCTGAGTCAGCGTTCCGGTCTTATCAAAAACCACAATTTTCGTCTGGGACAGGGTTTCCAGATAGTTGGAACCCTTCACCAGCACACCCGCGTTGCTTGCGCCGCCGATGCCTGCGAAGAAACTCAGCGGAATGCTGATCACCAGCGCGCAGGGGCAGCTGATTACCAGGAAGGTGAGCGCCCGGTAAATCCAGGTGCCCCAGTCCGCGGGAAGCCCGAGGGCAGCCATGCGTATAAGCGGCGGCAGGATCGCCAGCGCCAGGGCCGCATAGCAGACGGCGGGGGTATAGATGCGGGCGAATTTGGATATGAAATCCTCCGACCTGGATTTCCGGGAGCTGGCGTTCTCCACCAGATCCAGGATTTTGGAAACGGTGGATTCCCCGAACTCTTTCGTGGTCCGAATCTTCAGCACGCCGGTCATGTTGATGCAGCCGCTGATGATCTCGTCTCCCTCCTTCGCATCCCGTGGCAGGCTCTCCCCGGTGAGGGCGCTGGTGTTAAGCGATGAGCTTCCCTGGATGATCGTGCCGTCGATGGGAACCTTTTCCCCGGGCTGTACCACAATGACGGTTCCGATCTCCACCTCATCCGGATCCACCTTTTCCAGCTTTCCATCCTTCTCCACATTGGCATAGTCCGGACGGATATCCATCAGCTCGCTGATGTTTCTGCGGCTCTTTCCCACCGCATAGCTCTGAAACCATTCTCCCACCTGGTAAAACAGCATAACCGCGATGGCTTCCGTATAATCCCCGCTTCGCTCCAGAAGGGCCAGCGCGATGGCGCCGACAGTGGCGACGGCCATCAGGAAGTTCTCGTCAAATACCTGGCGGTTTCTGATTCCCTTTCCGGCCTTCAGCAGAATATCATAACCGATCACCAGGTAAGGCACCAGATACAGAAGGAACCGGAGCCAGCCCGTAATCGGGATAAAATTCAGGGCGATCAGAAGGACCGCCGCAACGATGATGCGGACCAGCATGGTCCTTTGCTTTTTATTCATGGTCTTTTACCTCTTTCATCTGCTTTTCCTGTTTGTCCCCGGCTCGTTTCTTCGAATCAGGTATCTATCAGGAACTAAAATGCCCACCGCATCCGGCAGGCATTCATCCGCAGGGTCATTTCCCAATCAGAGGAAAATCTCGCAGTCGTCCTCCACCTTCTTGCAGTTTTTGCGTACCTCCGGCATAACGGCCTTCGGATCCTGCCCCTCTTCAAATTCCACGATCATCTTCAACATCATGAAATTCACGGTCGCATCTTTCACGCCCGCCGTTTTCTTCGCGGCTTCCTCCATCTTATTTGCACAGTTGGCGCAGTCCACATCGATTTTATAGGTTTTCTTCATTTTCCCGTTCTCCTTATTTTTTCATTCAACAATTAAATAAGTATTTAATTGATGGTTTTATCATATGCACCTTTTTCTCTTTCGTCAATACCTTTTCCCGCTCTTTTTCCGAATGGGCAAAAAGAATTTCCAAACGGGCCATATAGTTGATAAGGATTCTCTTTTATGCCGTTTCCCGCTGCGGCACAGACAATTTCCTGCCGCCGGCAATCCCTGCTTTACTCGCTTTTCGGCCATATGATACAATAACTACGATAGGAAAGCAGCCCAAGGCACTTCGCAAGGAGGCC
>UQVK01000105.1 GCA_900544445.1 uncultured Lachnospiraceae bacterium | reverse complement strand
GTAACATATCTCTTTATCCAAGTTATCAAGATTAAAACACGAAATAAGATCCATCTTCCCTTGTAACTCATATACTACATGTCCATATAAAAGAGAAATTTCATCCCTGTAAATTTTTTGGAAAACATCCCTCAATACAAAGTTATTATAAAAGGTATCGCCTGCATTTATGAATATAATCCATTCACCTTTCGCATATTCGACAGCCTGATTCATTGCATCATAAATACCGCTATCCTTCTTAACAATATGTCGTATTGTAATTATATTTTGTTTATATAAATCACAGTATTTATCTATAATCTTATTGGTCTGATCTGTGGAGCCACCGTCTTTAAGTATAAATTCAAAATCACAACCAATTTGTCCCATTACAGATTTAATTGTTTTTTCTATATCACTTTCTGCGTTATAGCAAACAGTTATTACAGAAACTTTTATATTTTCCATTTCTACCTCAGATACTTACTTATAAATTCTTTTCTATAATGCAAAACCCACCTGCCCATGCAGTAAACTATCTCTGGAGAAACTGCTATGCATAAACCAACCAAGCGTTCTGGGGCTCTCTTCAACTTTATTCTAAAACTATAGAGTATATTTTTTCTGGAAATCTGGCATAACTCCCGAAAAAAACTTTTATTCTTATATCGTGCAAAAATTGCCTGAAGCATAGTCCAGACACATGTCCTTATACATCTAAAAGATACGCAATTTCTTATATACTGGTTTTCATCTTTTGTCATCTCGTTCAAAACTGTAACCGCTGACAAACCACTAATTTCACTGTCTAACTTACTTTTTCCGTGATAAACATTTTGTAACGCTGACGTAGGATTCTTACGATAATTATATAAAGGCATCGGTATATAGATATATGTATGACATTCTTTCAAATACCTGATCAAAAAAACCATATCTTCACCGATTTTTATATCACTTTGGAATTTGATTCCATTGTCTCTGATATAATCCATTTTAAAAATTTTATTCCAACAGGACGATTGAATATATCCCGTACAAAGCATATGGTAAAACAAAAATTCTCTGCTGATTTCCCCCATTTCTGACAAAATTTGAGGATAAACTTTATCCGCATCAATTCGATTATATCCACTTATCACAATATCTGACTCTGCAATTTTTTTGATGAAACATTCTATATAATTTCTCTCTATAAAATCATCAGCATCAATAAAACATACATAATCTCCTATTGAAATGTCCAATCCTTTATTCCTGGCTTCCGATACACCTCCGTTTTGAACAAGCCGTACTAATTTTATTCGATTGTCTCTCTCTTTCCACCTGCAGCACTTTTGATATGAACTGTCGTTCGAACAATCATCTACAATTATAATATCTAAAAAAGAGTATGTTTGATTAACAATACTATCCAAACAGATATCAATATATTTTTCGCAATTATGTACAGGAACAACAACGGATACAATTTTTTTCTTCATATCAGCTCTATCTTTCCTTAAAATAAATGAAAAGATTCCCTCATATATTTATATCAAAATAGTCTTTGGACAGTCTCTACCATTCGCTCCCAGTCGAACCGGTACGCTTCCTTCTTCACATTCTCCCCGAATTCTTCTTCCTTATCTTCCACAAAATACCTCACCACCGCGTCTGCAAAGGCATCCGGATTCTCCGGCTCCACCACGTACCCGGTTTTTCCGTTCTCTACCACATCCGGAAGTCCCCCAACATTCGTCACCACAACCGGCTTTTCAAAACCATAGGCGATCTGAACAATGCCGCTCTGGGTGGCGCTGACATAGGGAAGCACCACCAGATCGCAGGCAGCGAAGTATTTCTCGATCCCCCTGTCTGGGATATAGCCATCGCAGACCGTGACCACGTCCTTCACACGATTTTCTTCCATAATCTTCTCATAGGCTTCCCGATTCTGTACGTTGCCAAAGTCTCCCACCACAAACAGCCGAATATTCTCACATTCCTTCCGGATGCGCGGAAGAGCATGGATCAGGTATTTCAATCCCTTGTATTCCCGCACAAAGCCAAAGAACAGGAGTACCTTTTCTTCCATAGGAATCAGCAGAAGCTGTCTGGCTTTTTCCTTCGACATATTTTCAAACTTAAACGCGTTATAGGTGGGGTGCACCGCCTGTTCAAATCTCGCGCCGGGCAGAATTGAGGTCAGATCCTCTGCATCCTTTCCGGACTGTACGATAAAAGCATCTCCTCTTTTCAGAACCATCCTCGTCAGCTTTCTGTCAAAAGGGAAACGTTCATGAGGAAACACATTATGGCAGATAAAAAGGATTTTTCTTTTTCCCAGAAGTCTGGTCAGCACCAAATAGCACGGTGCAAAATAAGGATGCCACCATTGTACGATAATCAGGTCAGGATTCAGTTTTCTTATCCTTCCTGCCGTTCTAATCCAGTTTAAAGGATTCGCCGTATGAACCCAGAACCGGGTATCCTTTACCCGAAAGCTGTCGTTGGTATAGTCCTTCTGTTCCTTTTTATACAGAAATTTCGGATACTGAAACCGGTAGCTCACCATGAAGGTCTGATATTTTTTTGTCAGAGCACGGTACATGAGCCCGGTGTAATGGGAAATTCCTCCTTTATAAGGATAGACTGGCCCGATCAGAACGATCCTTTTTATCTCATCACTCATTTGTTCCTTTTTCCCCCTTTTCCCCCATGCTTTTTTTCTGTATCCTTTTTATCCTCTGTCTTCGCGCTCTTCACTGCAGATATCACGCCGGTCAGGAACACCGCTACGATCAGGACAATAATAATAATCTGCCAGATTCTGGAACGCTGTGCGGCCTTTCTCTGTGCCTCAAGAGACTCTACAAAGGCCGCTCCCTCTTCTTCCACCCTTTGCATCTCCTCGTCCAAGGCCTCCTGATCCACTTCTGTGGACGCCGTTGCCGACACCATAGGGACATACGCAGTCTTTCCCTGATAGAAAATCTCATACCAGCCACCTGTCTCTCCGATCACAAACAACTGCGACCCGGCAGGCAGTTCCATGACCACCACCGCATCCTCCTCCGGATTCTCTCTCGCCTGCGTGTCTTCTGTCAGCATCAGCAACCTCCCTGCCATGTTTGCTTCCGCCGCAGCGCTCTCGTCTATGACCTGCGCCTCCACCGTGGCGGCCTCGTCCGCGGTCTGAGATTCCTTCTCCATTGCTGACACTGCTACCGTTTCTTCTGCAGCTTTCGCGCTCTTTGCATTCGCAATGACAGGAGAAAAGCATCCTGCTAGAATCAGGGCAGATACAAGCCCTGTCAGTATTTTTCTATTTCCATTTCTTTTCATTTTTCCCCAACCAGCCTTTCTTCTCCGTTTACTGTGGAGTCAAAATACAGAATATCCCTGCCCCAATCCTTCTTTTCCCTTGTTTCCGGTGCGATTCTGTCGTATTCCATCCGTTTCACATGGTACTGCACATCTTGAAGAATTTTCCGGTTTGCTGCAATCACGTCCGCTACCAGTCCGATCATGAATGTCAGAAAGCCGATGATAATCAGGGCGCAGGCAAGAATCAGGGACTGAATATGCCCTCCACCTGCTCCGTTTGCGAAATAGACCAGAAACCGCACGCCGATGCCAAGGCCGACCGCTATGCTTGGAATCGCCAGCAGGGTAAAACACATCAGGGGCTTATACATCATAAAAGCACGAAGAATGGTAAGAATCGATTTCTTCACATAACCCCAGATACTCTTAAACAGTCTGGAAGGTCTAAGTTCCGCATTAGTATGGATCGGCACGCTGGTGATGGCAATTTTCTCTCGTCCTGCCTGAACGATGGTTTCCAGCGTATAGGTGTAGTCATTCACCACATTCATTCGCATGGCGGCCTCTCTGGAAAAGGCCCGGAAGCCGCTGGGCGCATCCGGGATGTCCGTATGCGACGCTTTCCGCACCACCCAGCTTCCAAAATGCTGGAGCTTTTTTTTCACATAGGAAAAATGCTCTGTATCGTCAATGGGACGTTCTCCGATCACCATATCCGCTTCTCCGTCCAGAATCGGCTGAATCAGCGCAGCAATGTCGTCTCCGCAGTATTGATTATCCGCATCCGTATTGACGATGATATCTGCACCGCATCTCAGACATCCATCAAGCCCGGCGACGAATCCCTTTGCCAGCCCTTTGTTCTGCTTGAAATTCACCACATGATGAACACCCCACCTCTTTGCCACCTCCACGGTGTTATCATGACTGCCATCGTTGATGATGAGGTATTCAATTTCATCCACCCCGTCCAGCTTTCTGGGCAGATCATTCAGCGCCACCTCCAGGGTTTCCGCCTCGTTATAGCATGGGATCTGGATAATCAGCTTCATAATAACCGTTCCCCTTTCCTCATTCGTTATAAAACAGACTCAAATGGCCTGACGTCCAGCTTTTTTCATACAGCTTTCCGAGCTCCTCTTCCAGCCCGCTCATATGCTGTACAATCACTTTATCCTCCGGTTTCAGTTCTTCTAGATCAATTTCCTCTTCCCGGGCATCCCAAATCTCCACCCGGATATCTCTGAGCCGGAACTGCACCTGCTCGATATAGGGAGTATCTCCTTCATAAATGTGGATCACGCGGTCCGGCCCGTTTCCGTCCAGATGCTCAAGCACCTTGTCCGCCATGATCACATCCCCATATCCGTAGGAATTTCCAATATAAAGATAATGCTGGCTGGCATTCATTCCCAGCATCACCTGAATAAACAGCACAAGCACGAGAAGCCATTCCAGCCGCTTCTGTTTTCTTACCATTACAACGACCGCCGTAACAACCAGCATCAGCACACAGCCAAAACAGAGCGTCTTCCAGAGGAAGGAAACCGGATGAAGATTTTCATCCTCAAGCAGATAACTCATCCCCACCATGAAATAGCCATGTACATTCGTCATCATCGCCCGCTGTGCGATCCATGCACTGCTTACGGTGAACAGGCTCATCAGGCCTGCGCATATCCCAGTGCCCAGCCATCCCCTCCGGCTTGTAAGAAGACGTTCCAGACCGGCTGCTGTCAGAATCGGGACAACCAGTTCATCGTAACGGCCGTGAACAAAGAGATCCAGCCGCCTGTTCCCAACGTCAGCGCTTCCGATCGTATAAAAAACAGTGACAAGAATCTGTGCCAGCACGGAAAGGAACAGAAACAGCCAGAAGAAATCTACTCCGCTTATTTCTGTTTCCCGTTTCCACAGCCGCTTCAACACGCGAAAGGCATTCTTTCCAATCCCCCATAGTCCCCAGTATGCCAGGCCAAAGGTGGAAACTCCCAGATAAAGAAGCTTCGCCGCTGTTCCTGCCAGAAAAGCTCTGATCCCATCCGGGCTGAAAATATAGAAAACCTTTTCCCACTGTCCGGAATAATCGTTATAGCTCATCGTCTCTGCGGACGCCTTATAGTACAGCCGCTGTATAACACCGTTTTTTATCAAAAACGCTGCCACAAACAAAAGCGCCAGAAAAATGCAGGCCAGCGCAATGCTCCGTTTCTGTTTTCCATTCTGTTTCTGAAACAGTAAAGTCAGAAGAGTCAGCGCACCGGCTGCCAGAGTACCGACGCAGCGCATATGTAATGTATACAGATAAACGAGCGCCACCGCCAGAAAACAGGCGGAAACCGCTCCGGGTTTTTCAAGAAATCGATAAAACAGCGCACTGACCAGCAGGAAAGTAAACAAAAGCATCGCCTCGGTCATCGTACACTGCATATAAAAAATCCATGGCGGACAGATCACTGCTATGGTGCTGAGCAAAACAGCCTTCTTCTCCTTCAGTTCCGGGAAAAGACGTTTTATCAGCCAGAGCATCAGACACAGTCCAGCGCCCATGAACAAAACATTCAAAAATACAGCTGTCCGGTAAGCCAGGATGGAATCCTTTACCAGCCACAGAACCGGAAGAAGAATCAACGAATATCCAAACGAGTAATAAGATCCCAGGGATGATGTCTGCGACCAGTCCCATCCCAGAAGTTCTGCCGCAGGAGCCCAGTAACCGAATTCATCCGGAAAAACCGAGAATCCAAACAGTCCCATCACACCGTACTGTCCCAGGCAGAAGCATAAAAAAAGCGCCGCGGCAAGATAATATTTTTCACTTTTTTTTCTGAACGTATCCAGCATTTTTTCAGCCTTTTCAAACATACTGGGAAACAGCAGTTTCTCTGTCTCCCAGTATGTTCCTGCGATATGCCTCCATTCCGAAAGCAATCGTCTTTCCTATGTATGTTTCCTGTGCGCAATTAAGCTGCCGGATATGCAACCAGAGCATAAGCGCCAAGTCCGCCTGTCGTTGCGAAGGTAACCGTGTTGGGATCCAGATCCTGATCCAGAAGAATTTCAACTGCTCCGCCAGGACGTACGCAGATCATTGCATAAGCATAGCCTGCACGGATTGCATCGCGCGGAATTCCAAATACCATAGTAATCGGAGCGCCGCCCTGAGCCAGAAGTTCAAAATTTCCACCAGCCAGCTTGCCCAGCTCCATATTTACAGTAGCCACAACCGTTCCGCCAATCGCACCTGCCGCAGCGTCGATACTTGCCAGAGCCGCCGGGCTGTTATCTTCGGTGATGTCATAAATACGAACATAGGGCTGTTCGCCTGCTTCCAGCGCATAATTTGCAGCAATGGTATCCCTTGCGGTCATAACCACCGTTCCGGGAACCGTCTGAGACATGTAAGCGCCTCTGATGGTAGTTGTAAGCGTGGTTCCATTCACTGTAACGCTGCTGGTTACGGGAATTTCTGCCGCTTCAGTGGTGGAAACAGACGTGCTGGACGCTGTCGTTGTTGTTCCTGAAGCGCTGTTTCCGGATACCGGCCTGCTGCTCGTGCTGCTGGCGCTCACGCCCACAACAGGAGCCATTACCAGGCTCAGAGCCAGTGCTGCTGCCAGCACCTTTTTCATGGACTTGCTCTTGATCATTGTAGATTCCTCCTTGCATCTAAAGCATTTGTTTTTTATATTCATTCGGAAAAGTTCCGAAAAGAATATCTATAGTATTTATATTTCATTCTCTTTGTGCCTATAGTATATATTTCAAACAAAATAAAGTCAAGATATCTTCCGATATTTATCCATGAAAAAACCCTCGTTTTATGTAGTCATCTGACCAACAGAACCGCTGTTCTTCCATTTGTACTCATCTCATTTTCTGTCTACTACTTTTTGATACTATTGATATTATAATTTATTTTTTTAATATTTATAGTATCTATATATTTTAAAAAAAGGTCAATAGTATGTTGAAATAAATCTTCTGTATTTATAGTGTATATTTATAGTGTTTTGTCATTCAGCAAGCACTATATTTACAGAAAAATGAAATGAGGGTGGGACCGTTTTCAAAGCAAAGGGAGCCAGTTAAAATATGGAAGACATCAGCAAGATTATCGGGCGCAGGATCCGGGGTTTCCGCAAGCAGAAGAAGCTGAGCCAGGAGGCTCTCGCGGAGAAATGTGATCTGCACCCTACATATATCGGACAGCTGGAACGGGGAGAAAAGAATCCTACAGTAGAAAGTGTTATGAAAATTGCAATCGGCCTCGGTATTCCAATTGAGCAGCTTTTTTCGAACATTTCCTGCAGCGAGCAGGTGGCAGAAAATTACATTCCTGACAGAATTTCCTACCTGCTCTCCGATCTTCAACCGCAGGAGCAGCAAATTATTTATGATCTCATTCTTACCGCGCTGAAATTGAAGGGATAAAACATGCGCCTTCAGGCATATTACAAATAAGGCCCGCCATACCGGAGCATTATCGGCATGGCGGGCCTGTTTTCTATAACAATATTATTTTGTTCAGGCAAACGGATTCTCGGAAGGGTACAGCATCCCCTTCGGCTGGTTGAAGTTGATTTCATCCAGCTCCACGCCGATGTACTTGAACACCTCGTACAGAGCTTTTCCATAATGACCGAAGGCCACGGCGCCGTGGTGAGGATAGTTCTTCTCGATGAGCACATGGCGGTAGAAACGTCCCATCTCCGGAATGGCGAAAATACCGATGCCGCCAAAGGAACGGGTTGCAACGGGAAGCACCTCGCCCTGCGCGATATACGCACGAAGCTTGCTGTCAGACGTGCTCTGCAGGCGGTAGAAGGTGATGGGACCCGGAACAATGTCTCCCTCCAGGGTACCCTGGGTCACTTCTTCAGGCAGGCTTCTCGCCATGATGAACTGATACTTCATCTCGCAGAAGGAAAGCTTGCTGGAAGGCGTATTGCCGCAGTGGAAGCCCATGAAGGTATCCTTCTGGGTGTAGTTGTACTTTCCGGCAATCTCGGACTGGTACATATCCGCAGGAACGGTGTTGTTGATATCAAGCAGGGTCACCGCATCCTGGCTTACGACGGTTCCGATGAACTCACTCAGCGCACCGTAGATATCCACCTCGCAGGATACCGGAATGCCGCGCCTGGTCAGACGGCTGTTCACATAGCAGGGTACGCAGCCGAACTGGGTCTGGAATGCGGGCCAGCATTTTCCGGCAACAACTACGTGTTCCCTGCTGCCCTTATGCTCCTCGATCCAGTCGAGCAGGGTGAGCTCATACTGAGCCAGCCTGGAAAGGATTTCCGGCTTTTTGTTTCCGGCGCCAAGCTCCGCTTCCATATCCGCAACCACGGAAGGGATTCTCTCGTCTCCCGCATGATTGTTGAAGGCCTCAAACAGATCCAGCTCAGAATTTTCCTCGATCTCAACGCCCAGGTTGAAGAGCTGCTTGATGGGCGCGTTGCAGGCCATGAAATCTCTCGGACGGGGACCGAAGGAAATGATCTTCAGGCTGTGAAGACCGATGACCGCTCTGGCGATGGGAGCGAAATCAGCGATCATATCCGCGCATTCCTCCGCCGTTCCCACAGGATATTCCGGAATATAGGCCTTCAGATTTCTCAGTTTCAGGTTGTAGCTTGCGTTCAGCACGCCGCAGTAGGCGTCTCCTCTGCCGCCCACCAGGTTGTCTCCGGTCTCCTCCGCCGCGGCAACCACCATGGCGGGGCCGTCAAACTCCTTAATCAGCAGGGTTTCGGGCGTTTCCGGTCCGAAGTTTCCAAGGTAAACCACGATCGCGTTGCAGCCCGCAGCCTTCACATCCGCGAGGGCCTTCCTCATATCGATTTCATTCTCGATGCAGACAGGGCACTCATACAGTCCCTCTCCATACTTCTTTGCATAGGCTGCGACTACAGCTTTTCTTCTGGACACAGACAGGTCCATGGGAAAGCAGTCGCGGCTCACCGCAACGATGGCAATTTTTTCTTTCGGCATGTTGTTCATAATTTTTTCCTTTCTGCGGCTCTGCGGCCGCCCTCCGTTGATATTTTTTCGGCTCAGCGCTCCAGGTCCTTCACGCAGAGATTCTCTCCCTTCAGACCAAGATGGCTGCCTTCGGGAAGTCCTCCTTCCGGATGGCCGATCAGCCACTTGTTCTTCGCGGTCAGCAGCCGGTCCTCTCCTCCCGCATAGTGATTCTCATCCAGCGTCTGATTGGTCCCGTCCGGAAGCACAATCGCACAGCGGAAGCCCTCATCCGAAGCATTGCAGGGTGCATAGTGCAGGCTGGTGGCATACAGCTCCACACCGACGCCTGCAGGCAGAAGGAATGCCTCCACCTTCGCGGTGTCATAGGTATCCCCCTCTTCGATATCCTGCTGCTGTCCCAGAAGCAGGATCAGATCGTTTGCCGCCACATCGATCTCTGAAGACCTGTGGTATTCCAGCGCGTTCAGATAAACATTGCTTCCGTTGCAGTAACCGATCTGAATGGGCATTTCCCCATAAGCCACATCCTGAAGCGCCTGGTAAACCGGAAGCGCTTCCAGCTGCTCCACGCTTGGCTCATACACCACTTCCTGCGGACAGGGCGTCTTCTTCAGTTCCTCCACCAGCTCCGAAAAGTCCACGTTTTCCACAACTTTTCCGTACTTTTTAAAAGCCGGATCCGTTACCTTTTGCAGTTTCATTCTTACCTCTTTTCCTGCTGCCGTCAGGCAGCATTTAAATCACAAAAGAAGCGCATAAGGGCTTCTTCTTCCCTTAAAATACAAGCTGGTCAAACAGCTGTCTGCATGCCGGATAAATCTGTTTAAACTGCTGATATCTGGCCTCATACTTCGCAGCGAGAGACACATCCGGCACCTCCACGCCGGCCGGCTTCACCAGCTTTTCCGCCGCTTCCTCCACACTTGCAAACGCGCCGCAGCCCACCGCAGCCAGAATCGCGCCGCCAAGTCCCGGGCCTTCCTCGCTTTCGATCTGCTCCACCGGAATATTCAGGACGTTTGCCATGATTTTTCTCCAGAGCGGGCTCTTCGCTCCGCCTCCGCAGATGCGCGTCTTCTCGATCTGAATTCCCAGAGACCTTGCCACCTCAAAGGAATCCCGCAGGGCAAAGGCCACACCCTCCAGCACCGCCTGGGTCATATCCGCACGGGTGGTGTCCATGGTCATGCCGATGAAGGTTCCCCTGGCGTTCGGATTGTTGTGCGGGGAACGTTCTCCCATCAGATAGGGCAGGAAGAATACACGATTCTCTCCCAGTTCTCCTATGGCCGCCTGCTCCGCCCCGTAATCAGAGGTTCCAAGGATATCGTCCATCCACCACTTATTGCAGGATGCGGCGCTCAGCATACATCCCATCAGATGCCAGCTTCCGTCCGCGTGCGCAAAGGCGTGGAGCGCATTGTTTTCATCCACACAGAAATGCTCCGACGAAATGAAAATCGTTCCGCTGGTTCCCAGGGAAATGTTGCATTTTCCTTCCCCTACGGTTCCTGTGCCGACCGCAGCCGCCGCGTTATCTCCGGCACCGGCGATCACTTTCACGCCTTCCGGCAGATCCAGCTCCTGCGCGACCTGCGGCAGCAGCGTTCCCACCACCTCATAACTCTCATACACCTTCGCCAGCTGCTCCGGACGCACGCCGCAGATCTCACACATTTCCTTCGACCAACAGCGGTTCTTCACATCAAACAACAGCATGCCGGATGCGTCGGACACATCGGTACAATGCACTCCGGAAAGCCTGTAGGCCAGATAATCCTTGGGCAGCATGATCTTTGAAATCGCCGCGAAATGCTCCGGCTCATGCTTCTTCACCCACAAAAGCTTCGGCGCGGTAAATCCCGCAAAGGCGATATTTCCTGTATATTCGGAAAGCTTTTCCTTCCCGATCACCTGATTCAGATAATCCGTTTCCTCTCCGGTTCTCCCGTCATTCCACAAAATGGCCGGACGGATGACTCGGTCTTCCTCATCAAGAATCACCAGCCCGTGCATCTGCCCTCCGAAGCTGATGCCCTCCACTTTGGACCGGTCACAGTTCTCAAGCAGCTCCTTCAGCCCTGCCATCGTCTGCTCATACCAGTCCTCCGGTCGCTGCTCCGACCAGCCCGGCTGAGGGAAAAACAGGGGATATTCCTTCGATACCACCCGGTGGACAGTTCCCTTTTCATCCATCAGAAGCAGCTTGACCGCCGAGGTTCCCAGATCCACTCCTATGTACAGCATGCTGTGCCTCCCTTCCCTTTTCCCTGTCGTATCATCTCGTGCTCGTGCACGTTATCTTTATCATAATTGATTTTCAATAAAAAATCAATCCGCTTTTGCATTTTCCCAAATAATCTATTTTTTTCAATATTTCAGCGCTTTTCTTGCTTTTTATTTCCTTTTTTCACCGTCTGTTCAGCATTTTGCGAAAGTCTGAAGTGCACGGACACATCTACAGACGGTTTCAAATTGACTTTACGTCCGGTTTATGCTACGGTAAACAAAAGAATGCTGCTTTCACAGAAACTTCCTTAATACAAAGCAGCGGTGGGGAGGTGTTGGATTGGCTACCATCAAAGAAATTGCAGAACTGGCCGGTGTTTCCAGGGGTACCGTGGACCGGGTTCTCAACAACCGGGGCGCGGTCAGCGAGCAGACCGCCCGCAAGGTGCTGGACATCGCTAAGGCACTCCAGTACCGCCCCAACCGGGCCGGTATCGTCCTTGCTGCCCAGAAAAGAAATTTGAAAATCGGCGTTATCCTCTTCGACAATGGGAATCCCTTTTTCGACGAGGTGCTTTCAGGCGTGCAGAAAAAGGCCCGGGAACTGGAAGAATACAACTGCAGTGTCTCCATCTCCCGCGTCGGTTTCGATCTGAACGCCCAGCTGTCCGCCATAGAAGAAATGGCAGCAGACGGTGCGTCCGGCATCATCCTCACCCCCTGCAACGATCCCGCCGTCCGCGATAAGATCAATGAGCTGGATGCCAGGGGCATTCCCGTTATCACCACCAATACGGATATTAAAAATTCCGCCCGTCTGGCCTATGTGGGCTGCGATTTCTACCGCTCCGGTCAGACTGCTGCCGGCCTCATGCACCTGATCGGGAAGCCCCCTGTCCGCACCGGCATCATCACAGGCTCCTCCCGCGTGCTCTGCCACTCCGACCGGATCGCCGGTTTTCAGGACCGGATCCGTTCCCACTATCCGGACATCCGGATTCTGGATACCAGAGAAAACAGCGACGATGAATTTGAAAGCTACGCAAACACCCTGGCCATGCTTCGGGATCATCCCGATCTCAACGCTCTTTATTTTGCCGCCGGCGGCGTTTACGGCGGCTGCCGCGCCATCCTGGCCTCCGGCCGCAGGGATCTCACCGTCATCTCCTGTGACAAGGTTCCCACAACCAGGGAAATGCTCTTAAACGGCGTCATCGACGCCACCATCTGTCAGCAGCCCTCCATCCAGGGAAGCCTTCCCCTCGAGCTTCTCTTCACCTACCTCGCCACCGGCCAGAAGCCCGCCCACGAATACAACTACACCACAGTAGATATACGGATACGGGAAAATGTCTAACTAGGAGCCATGCGTCCCGAAAAACAAAACCCCGACGTGAGCTTGCTCACAGGAGGGGTTCTGTTTTTCGGGACATACGGCGACAGCCGCAGCGAGAGGGCGC
>UQVK01000104.1 GCA_900544445.1 uncultured Lachnospiraceae bacterium | reverse complement strand
GGCGGAGGCCATCCTGGAGCTGAACCGGAGGCTGGAGCCGCATAAGGAGAAGGGGAATTTTCTGCCCTTTGCGCAGCTGCTTGCCCTGCTTCGAGAGTATCCGGTGCTGGTGGGCGCGGGCCATCCGTTCCGGGGAATGGAAGAGGGGACGGGAAACATCGCGCGCCTTCCCGCTTCGCTGCTTACGGGCTTTGATTTCGTTGACCTGAACGGAAAGGATCTGGCGGAGGACGCGGAGAAAACCATAGAACGGACAAAAGAATTCGGAAGGAAGCTGGGAAAGCCGGTGGTCACGGGAAGCGATACCCATCAGGCATTTCAGTACGGCTGCGTGCATACGGATTTTTCAGCCGATTTCTGTACATTCTCCCGGCTGAAGGAGGAAATGGACGCTGGAGCCTATACGATCCATATCGAAGCCACTCTGCCCTTCCAGGTGCGGACGGCTTCCGTGCTGAAAAAGGCGCTGAAGCAGATTCACAGTCTGGGCGGGGATTATGTGCAGGTGCTGGTATCGGAGTGATAACTGAAATACCAAAAGACAGAGAGGCCAAACCCGGATGGGGATGGCCTTTTCTGTAACGTCAACCAGGAAGCTCCCGGTAGTATTCCTGCTTCAGCGCATGAAGCCGTTCCAGCGGCTCTACCGCTTTGTCTCCCATCGCGGCGGCCACCTGGACGATTAGCGCGTCGATGACGGCCATGGGAGCGGTCATGGAATGATATTCTTCCGGTTCGCCCCGGTAGATGAGCAGGCTGATATTGGCCTTGGAGGTTTCCGCAGCATAGACCCGGCTGCTGAACAGAATGCTTTTACAGCCGATCTGCCTGGCATGGGACAGAAGCACGCTGTCCTCCCGCGGCAGCTTCTGAAAGCCGAAGCAGATGACCAGGTCCCTGTCGGAAAGACGGTTCAGGTCTTCAAACAGCTCCGTTCCGCCGGAGGGCATGAGAAACACATCCTTCCCAAAGCGGTTCAGACGGAAATGAAGGAGCTGGGCCAGACAGCAGGAAGCCCCCTTCCCGTGCAGAAAAATCCGGTGCGCGGAAGCGATCAGCCCGGCGGCCTGCTCAAAGGCGGCCCGATCGATCAGCTCCAGCGTTTTCTGCAGACAGATCTGCTGCTGGGAAAGGAAGGCATACAGCCCGTCCTCCTTCCGATTCTGAAGGGAGCCCTGCAGCTTTTGGGCAGGTCCTGCTCCGCTGAGAGCTCCGGTCACGGCGGCCTTCAGCCCTTTATAGTCCGGGTATCCCGCATGTTTCGCCAGACGGGAAAGGGAGGCATCGGAGATGCCAAGCCTTTCCGCAAGCTGGGAAATGGAAGCGGTCAGGAACACACCGGGGTTTTTGCAGATAAAATCAATGATTTCCTGTTCGGTTCTGGTGTAGGTGACGGTCTGATGAAAAAAAATATCGGAAAACATGAAATCTCCTTATTATAAGTCGAGCCGGATTGAGCTGTGCGCAATCATTATACCGTGTACGCAGGGAAGAAAGCGCTGCCGCAGGCGGCATTTTCTTCACAAGTCACGGGTTGCAGGTATAATCCCCGCGGAGCGGGGCGGCACGACGTAGTCGTGCCGGATTGAGCTGTGCGCAATCATTATACCATCGTGACGCCCCAAAAACCATCTCAGGCAGAGTGTGTCGTGTAAATTCTTTGTAAAAGTACCCCAAAGTGCATACCGGCATCAGCGCAAAGGAAAACTATAATTCAGATATCTCATCTTTGACACGTAATTAATTGAAAATCCCGGAAATTATCGAATCAATGTTTTATGAAATGTTACATTTATCATGAGCAGCCTTAACGCCGCAAGGCGACGGGTGTGAATGAGGGGGTGGCTGTGAATAGTAATGTTCAGACAGAATATCTGGAAAGACAGAAGAATGGTATTGAAACCCACGAACCGGGATGATAAAATACAGCTAAGCATAAAATTCTGTAAGCCGTTCGGCAACTGGCGGATTCCCCGCCGCATGTCTATTCTGACATTCCATTCAGAAGCTCTATGCTTGATTCCAGAACAAATGCAACCAAAAGAACAGGCGGGAGCGGACGAAGGGAGTGCCGTACCCGCCGCACAGGCGAAGATTTTCCTTTTTAATAAAAATCAGAAAAGGAAGCCTTCGCAGAAACGGAGGTACGATGAACGAAGAACTGCATGCCAACAGGAAGCATAAGGACACGGTATTCCGGATGCTCTACAGCGACAAAAGGGCTATTCTGGAACTGTACAACGCCCTGAACGGGACGGACTATCAGAATCCGGATGACCTGACGATTACCACGCTGGAAAACGCGGTCTACATGTCCATGAAGAACGACGTATCCTTTCTTCTGGACGAAAGGATGACCCTGTACGAGCACCAGTCCACGTGGAATCCGAACATGCCCCTGCGCGATCTGCTTTATATTGCACGGCTTATGGAAAAGAATGTGGATAAGGATTTACTGTACCTGTCCGAACCGGTAAAGATTCCGGCGCCTCATTTTGTGGTGTTCTATAACGGTGCAAAGGAGGCACCTGAGGACGTCACTCTGAGGCTGTCAGATGCCTTTATTCAGAAGGAGGAGGAACCGGAGCTGGAATTGAAGGTCCGGTATCTGAACATCAATCAGGGATATAATCAGGAACTGATGGAAAGGTGCAGAACTCTGCGGGAATACAGCGAATTCGTGGCCCGGATCAGGAAATACACGGGCGGTAAAACAGCAGTTGGGGAAGCGGTAGACAGGGCCGTGACGGAATGCATTGCGGAAGGGATTCTTGCAGACTTTTTACAAGGTCAGAGAGCGGAGGTGATTGCCATGTCGATTTTCGAGTATAACGAAGAGGAGGTAATGAGAAAGCTCAGAAAGGGAGAGCAGGAGATTGGGGAAAAAAGAGGAGAAGTAAAAGGAGAAATAAAAGGAGAAATAAAAGGAGAAATAAAAGGCAGGGCTAAAGGTTTTGCCAGATCCTGCTTATTTGTACTGGAAAGTCATGGGGCTGTGCCGGAATGGCTGAAAAAGCGGATTACGGAGGAAACGGCCCCGGAGCTTGTGGAAACATGGATGAAGGCTGCAGTGACGACGGCTTCAATAGAAGACTTCCTGGAAAAAACAGGCCTGAAGGTCCCGGAAAATAAATGATCTCTTTCCCCAAAGAATACTGTCAAATCAAAAACAGCGTATTCATGTCTTTCAAAGCGGAATGAATACGCTGTTCCTTTCTGAAAAAATTCTGAGGAACCATAAGAGATTCCGGCAGCATGAATTTCTCTTTCCACATCTACAGCTGCAGCTCCATGTGCTCCAGGGCGTATTGGAGAGCGATGCAGATCAGCTCGTTTCTGGAACGGTTGGTTCTGGCGGAAAGCTCGTTGTATTTATCCTGAAGCGTTTTATCAATCCGGATCGTCATGGTGACGGCTTTGTCTTCTTTTGGGGTGATGATGAGTTTTTCCATAATGTAACAGGATGTCCTTTCATTGATGTACTTATTATATAATCTATAAATGAAAGAAATCTATAACACAATATGAAACTAAAAGTGAATACAAAGTGAGCTGATTCGCTTATGTCAGATCCTTAATTTCCATATGTTCTAAAGCATACTGAAGCGCCATGGAAATAAGTTCGTTTCTGGAGCGATTGGTTTTGGCTGCCAGATCGTTATATTTATCCTGTAATGATTTATCAATTCTGATTGTCATTGTAATTGTTTTACTTTCTTTAGGTGTAATTACCAGTTTATCCATAATACATTTTGCCTCCGCTTTGAGTTCATTATAGATTCGTATCAGCATCAGCATCAATAACACAAAAAAGATATTGAAAGTGATTGAAATTTGTGTTATATTATGGCAACATGACCTTATTGGAGCTAAAAAAGAGGTGGCAACTGTTAACATTTACCATACATAACAAAAAGGGAGGCGCAAAATGGATGGATTTTGCACAGGAACCAGGGCCGGATGGGAAAAATATGAAGGGAATCCGGTTCTGGGAGGCAGATATGGGGTCTGCTTTGACATCTGCGTTCTGGAAAAGGACGGAGGCTACCGGATGTACTTCAGCTGGAGAACCAGAAAAAGCATCGCGGTTACGGACAGCAGGGACGGATTCTCCTGGTCAGAGCCGGAAATCTGCATTGCTCCGAGGCCCACGCCGCAGGGATGGGAGGATGATCTGAACCGCCCGGCGGTTGTTTACCGGGACGGACTTTACCACATGTGGTATACCGGACAGTTTCATCCGGGAAATGCGGACGGAACCTCACACATTTTTTATGCGACGAGCGAAGACGGCGTCCATTTTCAGAGAAAACAGGATGATCCGGTTCTGCTTCCGGAAGAAGACTGGGAGAAGTCCTCTCTCATGTGTCCTGACGTGATGTGGGAGGAAGAGGAAGGACTGTACAAAATGTGGTATTCGGGTGGAGAGCAGTATGAACCGAACGCCATCGGCTATGCGGTGAGCCGGGATGGAATCCACTGGGAAAAGGCGGAGAAAAATCCTGTTTTTCAGGCGGAACCGGCACATCTCTGGGAAAGACATAAGGCAGCCGGCTGCCATGTGGTAAAAGAGAACGGCTCTTATCTGATGTTCTATATTGGCTATCAGAATGAGGATTATGCGCAGATCGGCATGGCAAGATCCAGAGATGGAGTAACGGGCTGGGAGCGCCATCCGGAGAATCCGATCATCGCGCCCGATCCGGGACGCTGGGATGGGGAAGCCTGTTATAAGCCCTTTGTGATTTACGACGGGGAGAAATGGCTCCTCTGGTACAACGGACGGCAGGGGGCCGTGGAACAGATCGGCGTCGCGGTGCACAGAGGACGCGATCTGGGTTTTGAAAAAAGCAGATAGAGGGGGGAACAAAAGTGGGAGGGAGGTTTAACAGAGAAAACTGGCGGGAATACATTCGCAGATTTAACGAAAATGACGAAGAAACGACTGTTCAGGCCGTTCCCAATGAAAAGGCAGAGGAATGGGTCGAACGGGAGGTGCCTTATTTCGATTGCCCGGATCCGGTGCTGGAGGAAACCTGGTATTTTCGCTGGTGGGTGTTCCGAAAGCATATCAAAGATACCGGACGGGGCCGGATTATCACGGAATTTCTTCCCCGGGTGCCCTGGGCGGGGCCGTATAATTCCATCAACGGAGCCAACGGGCATCACATTGCGGAGGCGAGGTGGCTGAAGCAGGATAGAAGCCTTGTCCGGGAGTATCTTGCATTCTGGCTTCTGGGAGAGGGGCAGGAGACCTCTTATTCTTCCTGGCTGGCAGATACCGTTTATCAGTATGCACTGGTTTCCGGGGAAGAAGCGCTGGCCGTGGATTTTCTGCCGGAACTGGTTTCCTTTTACGAATCGGTGGAAGCTTCCAATCTGACAAAATACGGTCTGTTCTGGTCCTATGACGACAGGGACGCGATGGAGCTTTCCATCAGCGGAAGCGGACTGCGTCCTACGCTGAACAGTTATATGTATGGAAACGCGGCGGCGATTGCCGTCATCGCGGGATGGGCAGAAAAAGAAGATATCAGAGAGCTTTACAATCGGAAAGCAAACTACCTGAGAGACAAAATTATAAAAGTATTATGGGATGAAAAACAAAAATTTTTTAAGGTAATTCCGCAGAATAAAAGAAATGATGAGATCAAGGAATTCTGTTTTGAACGGTTTGCGGAGGGACGGAATGTGATGGAAGAGATCGGTTATATTCCCTGGAGCTTTTCCATTCCGGATGAACGGCATGATGCAGCGTGGAGCTATCTGAAGCGGGAGGACTGCTTCCGGGCGCCCTGGGGAATTACGACAGCACAGCGCAGCTCTCCCCTGTACCGAAATACCCGTTCGCCGCATGAATGCCAGTGGAACGGCCCGGTATGGCCCTTTGCAACCACCCAGACGCTGAATGGCATGATCCGGCTCCTGCAGGAAAGGGAACCGGAAACCGTGAATAAAGAGGATTTTTATGAACAGCTGTCTCTGTATGCGCATAGCCACTACCGGATGACAGAGGATGGAAAAAGGCTGAACTGGCTGGATGAAAATATGGACCCGGAAACGGGAGTCTGGCTTGCGAGGGAAATTCTAAAGGGATGGGGATGGCCGGAAGAGAAAGGAGGGTATGAGAGAGGCAAGGATTACAACCATTCCGCGTTCTGTGATCTGGTGATCAGGGGAATCTGCGGGGTGTGTCCGCAGGAAGGGAAAAGCCTGATCATAAATCCGCTCCTTCCTGAAGGGAAATGGGACTTTTTTTCGCTGGAGGATCTGCCATATAAGGGACGCAGGATCACCATCGCATACGACAGGGACGGTTCCCGGTATGGAAGGAGAAAAGGGTTCTGGGTGGAGGCGGACGGCGAAGTTCTGGCCGGACGGCCGGAGCCTGGAAAACTGAAGATTGCATTGTAGAAAAAGAAATCAGAAAAAGAAGAAGCCGGGGCTGTTATGGCTTCGGATGGAGGGAAAAAATGAGGAAGAAAAGCATAGAAAAGATGGGAAGCAGAATCATCGGTCTGGTATTGACAGCAGCGCTTCTTGCGGGCTGTTCCGGAGGCGGCGCATCAGAAGAGACTTCCGCGTCGTCGGAGCAGGCGGCTGCGGCGGAAACGACAGACGGTTCTGTGCAGAGCACAGCGGAAAGTGAAACGGGCGGCGCGGCTTCGGCATCCGGAGACGCTTACACGCTTCCGATCGGGGACGGGGAAACGGATAACCTGACGGTGGCCTGTCTGGAGGGCTGGTACACGGCGGTATCCATCAACGACAACCTGGAAATCTGGCAGGAAATTGAGAACAGGACAGGCGTGAAAATCAACTGGGAGGCAAGCGCGGATTACGATACGGTCATGCAGCCGAGAATTGCTGCGGGAAGCGATCTGCCGGATATTTTTGTAGTGCCGCCGTCCATGACCAATACTGGAGTATATAATCTGGCGCATGAGGGACTGATCCAGCCTCTGGATGATCTGATCAGTCAGTATGCGCCGGATATCCAGAGGGTTCTGGATGAAGACCCGGAACTGAAAAATCTGTTGACTGCACCGGACGGACATATCTATACCATTGCGGACACGCCAAAGTATGTGAACGACATGGTGGTTGCCAATGCACTTTTTATACGCCAGGATTGGATGGATACGCTTGGACTGGAGCAGCCTGAGACCATTGAGGACTGGTATGAGGTTCTGACCGCGTTTAAGAATGAGGATCCGAACGGCAATGGAATCCAGGATGAGATTCCGCTGAGCGGCATTGATCTTGCCAGCGGGCTGTTCAGTTATCTTTTGTCCGCCTATGATCTGCCTGCGGGTGTGGGCCCCTGGTGGTATGATGAGAACGGAGAGGTGTTCTGTGTTTATACGACGGAAGAATATAAGAATTTTGTGACGGAGATGAACCGTTGGTACGCAGAAGGGCTGATCGATATGGAACTTACGAGAGATGAAGCGAACTTCCAGGCTCTGTGCGCTACCAATACGGTGGGAGCTTTTTCCCATCTTTCAGAAAGAGAGACGCAGTATAATAACCTGCTCGCCACATCCGGCTATCCGGAGGCGGTTCATTCACTGATCCATCATCCTGCCGGAACGAAGGAGGTACAGGTGGTGAAGCGCGACCCTACCTGGAACCATTATGCAATCCCTGCCTCCAGCGATAAGGCGGAACTGGCAGTTAAATGGATGAATTTTGTCTGGGGAAGCGACGAGGGCGTTACCTTGACTGAGTGGGGAATTGAGGGAAAGACCTGGGAGGAAGTGGATGGTAAAAAGCAGTATACGGATTTTGTATTGAATAATCCGGATGGCCTGGATCCCTATAACGCGCTCAGAAGCCTTGGCGCGAGCAATACCATTCTGGTGCGGACACCCGCGGAATCCTATGTGGCGCTGAACGGTCAGGGAAACGCGATTCCCTATGCGGAAAGCACCAATATGATAGAGCCCTTCCCCAACATGATGTCCACGGCGGAGGAGCAGGATATTCTGGACATGTACAGTACGGATTTCGATACCTACTGCTCGGAAAGCATTCTGAGCTTCATTACGGGGGCGACGGATCTGGGAGAATGGCAGTCCTTTGTGGATACCTTAAACAATATCGGGCTGGAAGAACTGAGAACGGTGAAGCAGGCCCAGTATGACCGTTCAAGGGGGGCGTAAGCCATGAAAAGAAAGGCATTCTGGAAAAGTCTGCGCAGAGACCGCCAGCTTGTGTTCATGCTGATACCGGTGGTGATTTTCTTCGCGGTGTTTTCCTACTATCCTCTGTATGGAATCCTGATCGCTTTCAAGGACTATTCCATCAGCAGGGGGATTCTGGGAAGCCCATGGGCCGGGCTGCGGTATTTCAGACAGTTTTTTTCCAGCCCCTATTTCGGCAGACTTCTGCGCAATACGGTTCTGATCAGCGTATACAGCCTGCTGTGGGGCTTCCCGATTCCGATTCTCTTCGCGCTGCTTTTGAACGAGTTTAAGGATGGAAAGTTTAAACGGGTAATCCAGACGGTATCCTACCTGCCGCACTTCATTTCTCTGGTTGTGATCTGCGGAATTCTGATCGATATTTTTTCCCCGCAGGGCGGAGTGGTAAATTCCCTTCTTTACAGCCTGACAGGAAAACGGATCAATTTTTTCGGAGAACCGGAATGGTTCCGCACCATGTACGTGGGAAGCGGCGTCTGGCAGGAATTCGGCTGGAACAGCATCATTTATCTCGCGGCAATCACAGGTATCAATCCGGACCTGTACGAGGCCGCGAGAATCGACGGGGCCGGACGGCTCAGACAGATCTGGCACGTTACGCTGCCGGGCATCAAGCCCACCATCCTGACACTGCTGATCCTGAATCTGGGAAATATCATGAGTGTGGGATATGAAAAAATCATCCTGCTTTACAGTCCGACTACCTATGAGACGGCGGATGTGATTTCCACTTATGTAT
Organism: uncultured Lachnospiraceae bacterium; assembly: GCA_900544445.1. GTDB lineage: Bacteria > Bacillota > Clostridia > Lachnospirales > Lachnospiraceae > Eisenbergiella > Eisenbergiella intestinigallinarum. Next base: position 4,040 of record UQVK01000104.1, on the reverse strand, counting down.
ACCGGACAGGACTGTTAAGCCAGCAGTACAGCTATGCAGGCGCGGTCGGACTGTTCAATTCCGCAATTAACATCGCCATCCTGGTACTGTGCAATTTTGCGGGGAAGAAGCTGTTCGGAGTCGGAATCTGGTAAATGTGAAGCTTGAAAAAATATGGCCGGAGCCGGAACGTTTCCGGCTCCGGCATGGGAGCAGATGTGAATGAGACAGAAAAAAATAAGCGCGCTGGCGGTCAGAGGAATTCTGGCCGCAGTGCTCATCATCGCCGGGATTCTCTGCGTGTATCCTTTTCTATACGTATTTTCCATGTCAATCAGCGCCCCGGAGCATGTGATCCGCAAAGACGTGACGTTTCTTCCGAAAGGTTTTTCCCTGGAAGGATATAAGCTGGTATTTGAAAACCCTACCGTGTGGAGATCCTATCGGAACACCATTCTGTATACGGTGTTTGGGACCGCTTTGAACATGGTGCTGACCGTTTTGGCCGCCTATCCGCTTTCACGGGAAAAATTTGTCCTGAGACGGCCGGTCTCCATTCTGATTACGATCACCATGTATGTCAGCGGAGGAATGATTCCATTTTTCATCGTTGTTACCAATCTGGGGCTGTACAATACGCCGCTGGCGGTGATTCTTCCCTTTGCGGTGAGCGCCTGGAATATCATTATCGCAAGGAGCTTTTATGAAGAAATTCCGGAGGCGCTGGCGGAAGCGGCGCAGATTGACGGGGCGAGCCATCTGACGGTTCTTGTGAAAATCATGCTGCCGCTTTCCAAACCGATCCTGTCCGTCCTGCTTTTGTATTATGCAGTAGGCCACTGGAACAACTATTTCTGGCCCATGGTGCTTGTGCCGAACCCGCAGTATCAGCCGCTCCAGGTCTTTCTGCGGAGTCTTCTGATTCTCAAGCAGGATGTGGGAGGGGCGAGCGCGCAGATCGGCATCAGCAGGACGGCACAGATGGAACAGCTGAAATATGCAGCGATTATCGTATCGGTTCTGCCGATTCTGTTTATTTATCCATTTATTCAGAAATACTTTGTAAAGGGCGTATCGGTGGGAGCGGTAAAAGAATAACTGGGATTTAGGGCTGCAGCGCAGAAGGCATCAAAGCGCTGCAGCCCTGTTTGCTGCCGGATCATATGAGCGTACTTTCCAGCAGCCTGAAGCCTTTTCCTTTCAGGTTATTTCCTGGGCATCCTCTTTCTCTGGAAGAACTTCACCGCCTCCACAATGGGAATCACAAGCGCGCCCAGGAGAATGGCGATGAGGTATTCATTCAGTTCCACGCTGGTGAACTCGAACGCAGCGGCGAGGAAAGGAACCTCGCAGACCAGAGTGGTGGCCAGGAAGGAGCCGACGGCGGCGATGAGAAGCATCCGGTTCCGGGAACCGAGCCGGAAGATGCTTTCCCGCTGGGAGCGCATATTCAGGCTGTGGAAGATCTCCGCCATGGAAAGGGTCAGGAAGGCCATGGTGGTGCCGTGAGGGCTGTTGGTGATTTCCCAGACGCCGCTTTCCATGTAGTGACCGATAAAATAAGAAAGCAGAGTGAGTATCGTCACCAGAACGCCCTGGTAGGCGATGTCAAAGCCCATGCCGTCTGCAAAGATACCGGCCTTCGCATTTCTGGGTTTTCTGCGCATGATATCCGGCTCCGCCTTTTCCGTTCCAAGCGCCAGGGCAGGGAAGCAGTCCGTAACCAAGTTGACCCAGAGGAGATGAACCGGCTGCAGGATGGTAAAGCCCATCAGGGTGGCAAAGAAGATGCTGAGTACCTCGCTCATGTTGGAGCCGAGCAGGAACTGGATGGCCTTGCGGATGTTGTCATAGATCCGGCGGCCCTCCTCCACTGCACCCACGATGGTGGCAAAGTTATCGTCGGCCAGAACCATGTCGGCCACGTTTTTGGTAACGTCCGTGCCGGTGATGCCCATGCCGACGCCGATGTCCGCCGCCTTGATGGAAGGAGCGTCGTTGACGCCGTCACCGGTCATTGCGGTGACACAGCCCGCCTTTTTCCATGCGTTTACGATGCGGGTTTTATGTTCCGGCTGAACGCGGGCGTAGACGCTGATGGAACGGAACTGTTTTTCAAATGTTTCATCGCTCATATCCGAAAGCTCGGAACCGGTGATGGCGCGGGTGTCCTCCGTGAGGATGCCGAGTTCCCTGGCAATGGCGGCAGCGGTGTCGATGTGATCGCCCGTAATCATGATGGGACGGATGCCCGCCTGACGGCATTCCACAATAGCGTCTTTTACCTCCGGGCGGACAGGATCGATCATGCCGCACAGGCCGGTAAAGCAGAGCTGCTGCTCCAGATACTCCGGCTCACAGCTTTCCGGCTGGGCGCTCCAGCGGCGCTCCGCGCAGGCCAGGACGCGCAGGGCCCTGTCGGCCATGTTTTTATTGGCGGAAAGAATTTCCTGTCTGTAAGCGTCGGTCATGGGAACAGGGCTGCCATTTTTCAGGTAGAAGGTGCATTTCTGGATGACCACATCCGGCGCGCCCTTGGTGTACTGGATATATCCGCTGTCCGTTCTGTGTACGGTGGACATCATTTTCCGGCCGGAATCGAAGGGGGCTTCGCCGCAGCGGGGAAGCTCTGCCTTCAGCTCAGGCTTTGCGCGGCCTGTTTTTGCGGCCCAGGAAACCAGCGCCGCTTCCGTGGGCTCTCCGGTCACGGTTCCGTCCGCATTCTGCTCCGCGTCGCTGCAGAGCGCCATGGCGGACGCAATGCGTGTTTCATCCTCTCCGAAGAAGTCCACCACGGTCATTTTGTTCTGGGTCAGGGTTCCCGTCTTGTCGGAGCAGATAATCTGAGCGCAGCCCAGGGTTTCCACAGCGGTCAGCCGGCGGATGATGGCGTTGCGCTTCGACATGTTGGTCACGCCGATGGAAAGAACCACGGTGACTACGGCGGCAAGGCCTTCCGGGATGGCCGCTACGGCGAGGGAAACGGCGATCATGAAGGAGTCAAGGGCGAGGGCGAGGTCAAGGCGTCCGGCCCGGATGATCTGGACGGCGAAAACCACCACGCAGATGGCCAGCACGATCCAGGTCAGGATGCGGGAAAGCTGGCTGAGTTTTCTCTGCAGGGGCGTCTGGCCCTCCTGCGCCTGTTCCAGCGCGTCGGCAATTTTTCCCATTTCCGTCTGCATTCCGGTGGCAGTGACCACAGCGCGTCCACGACCATAAACCACGGTGCTTCCCATGTAGACCATATTTTTCCGGTCGCCAAGCGGGACGTCCTTCTGGCCGTCTGAAAGCTTCAGCATATCAATGAATTTGGTGACAGGAACGGATTCTCCCGTAAGAGCCGCTTCCTCCACCTTGAGACTTGCGCTCTCCAGAATACGGGCGTCAGCGGGAACGGCATCGCCCGCTTCCAGAAGGATGATATCGCCCTTTACCAGATCCTCGCTGGGGATGGTCTGAATCTGACCGCCCCGCAGGACGCGGGAGGTGGCGGCGGACATTTCCTGCAGCGCCTCAATTGCCTTTTCCGCTTTGCTTTCCTGATATACGCCGAGGATGGCATTGATGACGACCACGGCAAGAATGATGATCACGTCCGCAAAGCTGTCGTTTTCCACAGCCGCCAGCACGCCGCTGACTGCAGCGGCTGCCAGCAGGATGAGGATCATCGGATCCGCAAGCTGTTCCAGAAATCTCCGGAAGAGGGATTTCCCCTTCGCAGCGGCAAGACGGTTTTTCCCGTCCTGCTCCAGCCGTCTTTCGGCTTCCGCCTGGCGCAGTCCGTCGTCGGAAGCCGAAAGCTCCTTCAGAACCAGTTCTTTTTCTTCGCAATAATATTTCATGGTACCTCCTTTGCCGCCTGAAGACGGCGTATGAATATAAAAAGTGCGCGCCGAGTGCGATTGCCGTCAGGCAATAGTTTCATTTTGCACGAGTGCGCATATGAAAAAGAATCCCGCTTGCGGGATTCTCCCGGCAATCAAAGATTGCCTGCGCGGCGGGGCGCGTAAGCGACATCTTCCATTCCGCCGCAGTGCGATCCACCGGAGGTTTTTATA
>UQVK01000103.1 GCA_900544445.1 uncultured Lachnospiraceae bacterium | reverse complement strand
ATTCATTTCGGAAACTCTATGCTGATTTTCAATTCCCAATGCTGTAACCCATAGAAAAACGGCAGGAGTGAAGAAAGAGGATGCTGCGGGAATACAGCGAATTTGTGGCCCGCATCAGACGGTATGCGGCAGGAGAGACAGCGATTGAAGAGGCAGTGGACAGGGCGGTAACGGAATGTATCGCGGAAGGAATTCTGGCGGATTTCCTGAGAAGCCAGAGAGCGGAGTCAGTGATACTGGCGCTGGAAATGAGAGGGCATGTATCGGAACAGCTGAGAGAGCGTATTTTTGAGGAAAGAGACGTTTCCCTTTTGGAAGACTGGCTGAGATTGGCGATTGAGGCGGATACAATAGAAGCCTTTATGGAAAAAGCGGAAATGAAGAAAATCTGAAACAGTAGAGAAGGCAATCAGATTGTGGATAGTACAACCTGAAACACGAACAGGAGGAAACTATGGTATACTACATCGACCCCCAAAACGGCAGTGACAGCAACGCCGGAACAATCCCGGAAATGCCCTGGTGTACCATCACAGGGCGCGTCTTCGAGCCAGGCGATCAGGTCCTGTTCAGACGGGGAAGTGTGATCCGGAAGGCGCTGAGGCTTCCCGGAGGTTCTAGGGAGGGTGTCATTACGTATGGCGCATACGGGGATGGACCTGATCCGGTGGTGAACCCTTCTGTGAACGCGGGAAAGAAAGAACAGTGGACGGAGGAAAGGCCTGGAATCTGGCGTTTTGCGGGATCCCTTCCCGGCGAAATGTGTAACATTGTTTTCAATGACGGCGCATCCTTCGGAAATCTGCGATGGTCGCAGGAGGAGCTGAAAAAGCCGGGAGAGTGGTATTACACCCTGCTCGGGCACAGTATGAACGAAGGGGAATGGGAACGATGGGGGAAGGGAACGCTGTATCTGGCCTGTGACCGTAACCCGGCGGACGCCTGGGAGCAGATTGAACTGGTGCACTGGGGCGACCGCATGGCGGTGGAGGCAGAACCATATGTGGTGATTGAAAATTTCACCTTTGAAAAAAGCGGCGTGCACGGCTTCAGCGCCACACGCGTTCATCATGTTGTCATCCGACACTGCACCTTCCGCTGCATCGGAGGCGGCGTGTTTGACCGGAAAACAAAGGTGCGTCTGGGAAATGCCGTGGAGTTCTGGAACGGCGCCTGTGACTGCACGGTGGAGCACTGCGTTTTTTCGGATATCTATGATTCCGGCGTAACCCATCAGGGGACGTATCCGGAAAGCCAGGTTCCTGCGCGCATCAGTTTCTGCAATAATCTGTTTCTGCGCTGCGGCATGGCTGCATACGAATGGCGCGGCCCGGCCTCCCGGGACATCGTTTTTGAAAACAACATCTGCCTGTACCCGGGCGGCCCCCTGTCCAGGCAGGGAGAGAATCGCAGACGGCGGACGGAAAATGAGCGTTTCAATCCCATGACCGGTGTATCGGTGCTGATCTGGCGGCTGGAACAGGAGATAGAGCCGGGAGAAATTTACTGCACCATCCGAAACAATGTGTTCGGGCAGGCGCCAAATGATGGAGGGGCCATTTCATCCGGTGTGGATGAGGCGCACATGCGCCGGTTTGTAATTGAGGACAACCTCTATTGTCAGGCGGACGGCGGGACACTGATCCGGATGGGGACGGCTCCCGATCCGGAGAATACAGGAAAAACCTGGTCGGCAGAGCAGTTCGCGCAGTACCAACAGGAGACCGGATTTGACAAAGACAGCCGGATTCTGGACAGCGGCCTGTTTCATGGTTAGTCAGTCATGGCCCGGCAGAGAGGTATTCAGCTATCCATATACCCGCCCTTCATCGGCGACACTGCCAGGGAGGCGAAATGCTTCAACGCTCCTTTTTCATATCTGTTTTTCGGAGGCGTCCAGGCTGCTTTTCTCCGGCGGAGAATCTCGGTGATCTGAGATTCTTCCATCCGCTGCCCCTTTACGCCGATGAGGCGGAGGATACGTTTTTCAATATCCAGCTCGATCAGATCCCCATCCTCCACCAGCGCGATGGGGCCGCCTTCCGCAGCCTCCGGAGAAATATGCCCCACTGCAGGGCCTTTGGATGCGCCGGAGAAGCGTCCGTCTGTCAGCAGGGCGATGGTAGAAGCAAGGAGCGGATCGGAAGCGATGGCTTCCGTGGTGTAGAACATTTCCGGCATACCGCTTCCCTTCGGGCCCTCATAGCGGATGATGACCGCGTCGCCGGGCTGAATTTTGTGGGTGAGCACCGCGTTCAGGGCATCCTCCTCACAGTCGAAGGGGCGGGCGGTGAGTACGGCGGAAAACATTTCCTTCGGCACCACCGTGTGTTTGACCACTGCGCCGTCCGGAGCCAGATTGCCCTTCAGAACAGCCACGCTGCCGTTTGTACCGAAGGGATGGTCGAAGGGCCGGATCACATCTTCTTTTTTCAGGCCGTAATCGGCAAGGCGTTTCTGCCGTTCTTCGTAAAAGCCGTTCTTCCTGAGCTCTTCCAGATTTTCTCCGAGGGTCTTTCCGGTTACGGTCATCACATCCAGATGCAGCATGCTGCGGATTTCCTCCATCACCGCCGGAACGCCGCCCGCATAGGAGAAGAACTGGGCGGGCCACTTTCCGGCAGGACGGATGTTCAACAGGTAATGAGCGCCCCGATGGAGCCGGTCGAAGCTGTCCGCGTCCAGCCGGATTCCAAATTCATGGGCGATGGCGGGAAGGTGCAGAAGCGAATTGGTGGAGCCGGAAATCGCCGCATGTACCATCACCGCATTTTCAAAGGACGCTTCTGTGACGATATCAGAGGGTGCAAGTCCCATCCGGGCCAGGCGTACCGCCTGCCTGCCTGCAGCATCTGCAGCTTCCCGCAGGCCGTTTTCCGCAGCGGGCAGGAGTGCGGTTCCGGGAAGCGCAAGTCCCAGCGCCTCCGCCATGATCTGCATGGTGGAGGCGGTTCCCATGAAGGAGCAGGAACCGCAGGAGGGACAGGCGTGCGTCTGGTAGAAACGGAACTGTTCCTCGCTGATCTCCCCGCGTTCGTACATGGCGCTGTAGGCTCCGATCTGTTCCAGGGTCAGAAGATCCGGCCCCGCATTCATGACGCCGCCGGGAAGGACGACGCAGGGGATATTGATCCGGCCCGCCGCCATCAGATGCGCCGGCATGCTTTTGTCGCAGCCTGCGATATAAACCGCTCCGTCGAAGGGCGTGGCGCAGGCGTGAATCTCGATCATATTCGCCATCATGTCCCGGGAGGGCAGAGAATAGTTCATCCCGTCATGCCCCTGTGCTTCACCATCGCAGATGTCCGTGCAGAAATATCTCGCCCCGAATCCCCCTTCCCGGGCTGCTCCCTCTTTGGCCTTTTCCGCAAGCTCCAGCAGATGGACGCTGCCCGGGTGGCTGTCTCCGAAGGAGCTTTCGATGAGAATCTGCGGCTTTGCCAGATCCTCCCGTTTCCACCCTGTTCCCAGCCGGAGCGGATCCAGCTCCGGCGCCTGTTTTCTTAATTTCTGACTTCTCATGTTTCCCTCCATTTTCATTTCCCTCCATGCCGAAGCGTTGCTGAGGCCCGCGCGCCGAACCTCCGGTTCGGCGCTGCGATAACGGGATTTGCGACGCTTCGGCGCAAATCCGGATTGAAAAATAAGCCATCGGGCTTATTTTTCAATCTTCCCTCTCTTCCTTTTGCTTTTGCTGTTGCAGACAGGTTACAGTCTTGAGAAAATTATAGGACGGCGGGAGGATGGATTCAAGAAAAACATTGCAAGGTATCCGGGTATCTGCGGGAAGCGGTGGTACAGCAGGAAGCGTATGTGGTACAATGATGTCGCATGTAAAACAATGGCCGCGCACAAAGGGACCTGTCCGAAGGAAGAGGTGCGGCAAAACAGAGCAGGTACAGGGAGGATGGAAAACATGAAAAACAGCGTTGCGGTTTATCATTCGCTGCCGGAAGAAGCCAGGAAAATCCGGGAAGAGGTCTTTGTCCGGGAACAGGGCTTTCAGGAAGAATTTGATGAAATTGATGGATATGCCGTTCATCTGGTTCTGTTCTGTGACGGGACGCCTGCGGCAGTCTGCCGTTTCTATACGCAGAAAGAGGAGGGAGGATATGTGTTTGGCAGGCTTGCGGTCCGTAAGGCATACCGGGGAAGAAGCCTGGGGGCCCTTCTGCTGGCGGAGGCTGAGCGGGAGATCAAAAAAGCGGGAGGCAGAACCGTGCGCCTTCATGCCCAGAGGCAGGCACAGCCCTTTTATGAAAAACAGGGCTATGCGGCGTACGGGGAGACGGATTTTGATGAGGGCTGTCCCCATGTGTGGATGGAAAAACGGCTGGCGCCCTGAAAAAGATCAGGATGGCAGGTCTTTGAGAACGCGGATGGAGGACGCGGGTTCTCCGGCTGTCAGGCCGGAGTGCTTCCGGAACCTGGCTGGGGAGAGGCCTGTCCGTTCCCGAAAGGTCTTAATGAAATAGCTCTGGTCCTGAAAGCCGCATTCCGTGCAGATATCCAGAAGGGGCAGATCGGTTTCCAGAAGGAGCTTCCGGGCTTTCTGGACACGAAGCGCAATGGTATACTGCATGGGGGAGGTCCCGATGGTACGCTGAAAGCACCGCAGGCATTCCCGGCGGCTTAAAAAGGCGCTCGCGGCGATCTGCTGCACCTGAAGCGGTTCCGTATAATGTTCCTGAATGAAGGAAAGCATGAGACGGATGCGGTCCATGTCCGCCTGACGGAGAAGACTGCCATCCGCGGCATCTGTCGCTTTTGCCATATTCTGCGCAAGAAGCAGAAGCACCTCTGAAAGCGCGGAACGCACATGGAACTCATAGCCAAAGGGCTTTTCTGTCAACAGGAGAAAGGTTCTCCCGGCGTGGGAGAGGAGAGCGGACTGCCATGCCGCCTCCCCGGTCAGGAGCGCGTGAGAGAAGGAGGGCGCAAGAAGGAGCGGTTTCAGATATTTTTCCCAATAGACGCTTTCCTGTGTTCCGTATACCAGAGCCGGATGGAAAAGCACGTTCGGCATCTGTGCCGGGCCCGCGTCTGAGCCGGAATAGGAGTGGGGAATGCGCCGGTTGATGAAAACGCCCTCTCCCTCGTGCAGCACAAAGGAGTGCGCGTGAATGAAAACAGTGACGCTTCCCTGCGTGACCCAGGCAATTTCCAGCTCATCATGCCAGTGCCAGGGAAAGGAGTCCTCCGAATTCTGATAATGGTCCAGATAACCGGCGCATGGAAATCCCGCTTCTCCGTGCCGGATGTTTTCTTTTTTTACCTCATATAGAAAGCCGGCAGACTGCTTTTTCGGAACCGGCCTGTCCGTGTTTTCTTTCTTCTGATTTTCCATTTCCCGTGTTTTCCTTCCAGTTATCCCGGACAGCGGAACATTCTGTCGTGAAATGTAAATCCGGGCGCTTTTGTCATATTATAAGCCCTTTTTCTGATAGAATCAATCGTCCGGGTCTGATATAACAGAAAAGATTCTGTTCCTGCGTATCGGCTCGGACGGTCCGGAGCGGATGTGCATACGGAAAGATGAAGTTGAATCAGACATAAGGAGAGGCAGCCATGCTGAAAACAATCAGAAACAACTACCAACATACCGTTTACGCCTGTTTCATCGGATACGTGGTACAGGCTATCGTCAACAATTTCGCGCCCCTGCTGTTTGTGACGCTGGGAGGACAGTACGGGATCAGCATGAATCAGATTTCCGTGATCATTTCCGTCAATTTCGGCGTGCAGCTTGCGGTGGATCTTTTATCGCCTCTGTTCATCGACCGGATCGGATATAAGGCGAGTGCCATTCTGGCGCATCTATTTTCCGCCGCGGGCCTTCTGTTGTTTTCGTCCCTGCCCGAATGGCTGGGAAATCCCTTCGCAGGGCTTCTGATCTCAGTCATGGTCTATGCGGTGGGAGGGGGCCTTCTGGAGGTGCTTATCAGCCCCATCGTGGAGGCCTGTCCCACGGAGCGCAAGGAAGCGGCCATGAGCCTGCTGCATTCCTTTTACTGCTGGGGACATGCGGGCGTGGTGGCAGTTTCCACTCTGTTTTTTGCTCTGGCGGGAGTATCTAACTGGAGAGTGATGGCCTGCCTGTGGACGGTGATTCCGGTGCTGAACCTGATTTACTTCTGCCTGGTGCCGGTACCCTTTCTGGAAGCCTCCGGCGAGGAGAGCAGGGGAACCGGACTGCTCCGCAACGGCCTGTTCTGGCTGATGGTCCTTCTGATGCTCTGCGCGGGCGCCTGTGAGCAGGCGGTGAGCCAGTGGGCATCTACCTTTGCGGAAAAGGGACTGGGCGTGACAAAAACCGTGGGCGATCTGGCAGGCCCGCTCACCTTCGCGATCCTGATGGGAGCGGCCAGAGTGCTTTACGCAAAATGCAGCGACCGGGTGGAGATCACGAAGTATATGACGGCCAGCGGCATTCTCTGCCTGTTTTCTTACCTGCTGATCGCTTTTGCGCCCGTTCCGGCGCTGGGGCTGATCGGCTGCGGTCTGTGCGGTTTCTCCGTGGGTGTGCTCTGGCCGGGGACCTTCAGTCTGGCCGCCAAACGGATCAGGGGCGGTACGACCATGTTTGCCTGGTTCGCGCTTGCCGGCGATCTGGGCTGCATGAGCGGGCCCGGACTGGTGGGCTGGGCGGCTGGACGTGCGGGAGACAACCTGCAGGCAGGCATCTTTACGGCAGTCGTCTTCCCGGTCCTTCTTCTCATCGGCCTTGCAATCGCCGGAAAAACCGGCAAAAGTAAATAAATCAGTGTAAAACATTTCGGCATGGAGGGAAAAGAGATGACACACACAAACAGCGAACTGCAGACGCGCCAGCAGCTGTGGTATGACAGACCGGCGGTTTACTGGGAGGAGGCCCTGCCGCTGGGAAACGGAAGGCTGGGGGCAATGCTGTATTCCGGCGTTGCAGAGGATACGATCCTTCTGAATGAGGACACGCTCTGGTCCGGTTATCCGAAGGATGCGGGAATCGGCGGGGTGGTTTCCCACTATCACAGGGCCAGAGACCTGGCGCTTGCGGGAAAATATCAGGAATCACAGGAAGAGATTGAAAGCCACCTGCTGGGAGAATTTACGGATGCCTATCTTCCGGCCGGCCGTCTTCGGCTTCTGTTTTCGGATTTCCGGGAAAAACCGGTGGATTATGTGAGAAGTCTGAATCTGAAAACGGCGGAACTGGCCTCCTCCTTTACGGCGTCGGACTGCGGCATGCGGGTGAAAAAGGAAGCCTTTCTTTCTGCGCCGGAGCAGGCTCTTTTCCTGAAAATCAGCACGGAGAATGCGGACGGGGCGGCACGAGGAGATGCGGAGGTCCGGAATGCCGGGACAGGCATTTCCTTCCGTATCCTGCTGGACAGCCAGTTGAAGTCCGTCTGCAGCGCAGAGGGCAGCCGGCTCATTTTATCCGGTATTGCGCCTTCCTATGATGCGCCGAGCTATCTGGAAGAGGAAAATCCGGTGATCTATGAGGAAGACCCTGCCAGAAAAGGGATGCGCTTCTGCATCATGCTGTCCGTGGAAACAAAGGGGGGAAGCGTCCGGGCGGACGGAGAGGCTCTGGTTGTGGACCGCGCAGAAGAAGCGGTGATCCGGCTCTGCATCCGGACCAGCTTTAACGGCTTTGACAGACAGCCCTTTATGGATGGAAAGGATGAAACAGCGGACTGCCGGAAGGATCTGAAACAGGCAGAAGCGGTTTCCTTTGTGGAAGCAGAACGCAGACACCGGGAGGATTATGGGGCCCTGTTTGACCGGGTAGACCTGACGCTGGGAACAAAAGGAGAAGAGGCAGAAGACGGCGGGGAGCAGTGCCGGGAGGAACTTCCCACCGATGAGCGCCTGCGCCGTTTTTCTCCGGGGGGACAGAAGGATATTGGGCTGTGCGAACTGCTCTTTCATTATGGAAGATATCTGCTGATCTCCGGTTCCAGGCCCGGGACCCAGCCGGCCAACCTGCAGGGCATCTGGAACGCGCAGCTGCGCGCGCCCTGGAGTTCGAATTTTACCGTAAATATCAATACCGAAATGAACTACTGGCCTGCGGAAAACTGCGGCCTGCCGGAGCTTCATGAGCCGTTGTTTGACATGATCCGGGAGGTTTCCGTGACAGGAGAGAAAACGGCGGAGGAGATTTACGGAGCGAAAGGCTTCGTTTCCCACCACAACGTGGACCTCTGGCGGCTTTCCACCCCTGTGGGACGAAAGGGGAAGGGGACGGCCGGATACGCCTTCTGGCCCATGTCCTCGGGCTGGCTGTGCAGACATCTGTTTGAGCATTACGAGTACGGGCTGGACGAGACATTCCTGAAAAACACCGCATGGCCTCTCATCCGGAAGGCGGCGGAGTTCTATAACGATGTGCTCACGGAAAACCGGGAAGGCTGGCTGGTTTTCGCTCCTTCCACCTCTCCGGAAAATACTTATATCAAAGACGGAGCGCGCGGGGTGATCGCGGAGTCCACGGCGATGACCATGTCCATCATCCGCGAGGTATTTGAGGAATGCATCAAAAGCGCCCGGATTCTGGGAGAAGAGGACGCATTCACAAAGGAGCTGGAAGAAAAGCTTCCCCGCTTAAAGCCCCTGCAGATCGGCGCCGACGGAAGGGTGCTGGAATGGAATGAGGAACTTGCGGAGGCGGAACCGGGACACCGCCACATTTCCCATGTTTATGCCCTGTATCCGGGAAATATGGCAGACTGTGACCGTACGCCGCAGCTTGCGGAAGCGTTTCGAAAGACGATGGAAAAGAGGGGAGACGAAGGTACCGGATGGAGCCTTGGATGGAAGGTAAACGTCTGGGCCAGACTTCAGGACGGGGATCATGCCTTCCGGGTGCTGGCACAACAGCTCCGCTTCGTTCCCGCTTCCACCGTTCCTGCGGGAGAACAGTCTGCAGAAACGGAAAACAGCGATAACTTCAATTACCGCAATGGCGGTGGCACCTATCCAAACCTGTTCGATGCTCATCCGCCCTTCCAGATCGACGGAAATTTCGGTACCACAGCCGGAATCGCGGAAATGCTCCTGCAGAGCACGCCGGAGGAAATCCGGCTCCTGCCCGCTCTGCCTTCCCTGTTTGCGGACGGAACTGTCCGGGGCCTTCGCGCGAAGGGGCGCGTTACGGTCAGTCTGGAATGGGAAGACGGCAGGCTGAAGACGGCAGTGCTTTCCACCGACCGTACCCAGGAGAGAACCATTATCTGCCAGGGACAAAGGGAGCGGGTGAGACTGGAGGCCGGGAAGCCGTTCGTATATGATCAGCAGAAATAAGAATGTGTGATGAAATGAGGCTGCCGAAAAATACAGTAGCAAATGGAGAAAAACATGAAGCGTGTACAGGAAAAAGAAAAATATTGGGAAGAACGGTTAAACATTAATATCAGAGAGGAATTTTACATTTATCTGTATTTATGTGAAGGGGTAACAGTAAAAAAGAAGATGCTTCCCATGGAAAAGCAGTTTCAAACATATAAAAACTGGAAAGAGCATATTATAAATATTCTGGAAAAAGTACCGTTAGACGAGCTGGAGGAATTTTGGCGTTATCTGAACTACAGGAAAAGGGTAATGGCATCAAACCATGCTATAATTGATAATTTCTTATATCCGGTTGTTGTTGGATTTTTAAGCGCCTATCTGCTTGAATTTGTGGTAAAGGCAGGAAAATGGAGCGAGTTGAATGGAATCGCAGATGTGATAGGAAATATTTGTGGAATTCTTCTCTTTATTTTTCTTCTTTCCATTTTCCTTAGATATATTATGAATTTGCTTCGCTCAGAATGGAATAAAGCGAATCAGGAAAAGTGTTTTTACGAGGATTTTATGGAAATTGTAGACGGAATCAAAAAAAGAAAATCCTGATACGTTTTCTGATGCTATCGGATTTCTCCTATCCTTCCAAAGGATTGTCCTGCAGCGCGCTGCTGGTTATTCGCCAACAAAGCGCTGCGGGACGTTTTTTATTCAATAGGAAATTTCATTTCCTATTGAATAAAAAACGACGTTGATGCGCACTCGCGCGCAAGGTAGATGTTGCCTGAAGGCAACCGCGCTCGGCGCGAGTGTGCGCCTTGGCGCACACTTTTTTATCTGGAAGGTGCACGTCATTTGAAAATATGAATCACCCCTCTGTCGTTCAGATTCTTCAGAAGCGACAGCGTAATCGGGAAACCGAACAGCCCGATGATGCCGAACAGGTTCAGGCCCGCCAGCATGCTGGCCAGCGTCACCACCGGATGCAGGCCCACCTGATGCCCCACGATTTTGGGCTCGATGATGTTGCGGATTACAGTGATGACCAGATACAGGATCAGCAGACCGAAGCCCCGGAAAAAATCACCCGTGATCAGGGACAGGATCGCCCAGGGAATCATGATGCCTCCGGTGCCGAGCACGGGCAGGATATCAAAAATGGCGATACATCCCGCGATCAGGAGGGCGTTGGGAACCTTGAGAATCGTCAGGCCGATGGAAATCTCGGTGAAGGTGATGAACAGGATCAACGCATAGGAAAGGATGCATTTGATCAGCGTTCCGCAGACATATTCCCGGATTTCAAACACAACTCTGCGGCCGCCCTCCGGAAACTGCCGCAAGATGAACTCCGTAATCTTCGGATAGTCGATGGTCATGAAAAAGGTCACAATGATGGTAATGACCAGATTCAGAAACGTGCCGGGAACGGAGGTTGCCAGTGAGGAAATGGCGCTGATGGCGCGGACGGAAGCGCTGGATACGAAGCTTCCAAGCGAGCCGATTACATCCTGTGAAATATCTTCAATAACGGCGACCGCCGAAGGATCCAGCGCGGACAGAGTTACTTCAAGCTGAGAAAACAGATCCTCAAGCATTGGAAGCAGCGTAGTGCCGTAGAAGGAGGGCAGCGCTCCAATCCCCTGTTTGATCGAGGCGAAAACGCGGAAGCCCAGAAAAGTGATCAGGGCCCCTGCTGCAACAAAAAACAAAGCCGTCAGCAGAATGGCCGGAAGCGCTCTCGGAACGCGCAGCCTTTTTTCCAGCCACCGGATCGGCCAGTTCAAAAGAAAGGCAATGACAAAGCCGAATACAAAAGGAGCAAAAAAAGGAAGCGCATACTTCAGACAGATATAAATGATGGCGATGATAATCACCCAAAAAGCGAAACGGATCAGAAAGGTTTTCTGTTTTTCGAGATTCATAAATCGTTTACCGCAGCATAATGACTGCCGTTGCTGCAGTATCCTCCTTCCAAGAGTGTAAATGTTTTCCGAAGGACAGTCAATACAGGGATATGATATTTAATGCAAATTTAATAAAAATAAAACAGAAATCAAACGTTTTGTAAACAATAATTGACAATCCGGAAACATGCGGCTTATGATAAAAGCATCTGATTTGCAGCCTGAAACGGGTATGGGCATAGCGGAGATAATCCCGGGAAAAGCCGGGAAGGAAGGCGGGGAGGCAGCGATGAAGCTTGTGATTCTGACGGAAAATACGGTGAATAAGAGAGGACTTCTGGCGGAGCACGGTCTGTCCGTTCTGGTGGAAGCGGCGGGACGGCGGATCCTGTTTGACACGGGCCAGAGCGGCGTATATCTGCAGAATGCGCAGAAGCTGAAGATGGATTTGAGCGGCCTGGACGGCATCGTGTTAAGCCATGGTCATTACGATCACAGCGGGGGATTATCGGGCTTTCCGCAAGAACAGCTCCCGCCTGTTTTTGTGCGGGAAAGGGCCTTTGAGGAGAAGCTGACCGGCAGCAGGGAGCGGGGGACATACCGGGAAATCGGAATCCCCTGGCGCAGAAAGAAGGGCTGCGAAGAAGGGAAGCCGGAGACGGCAGACTGTGAGAATGATGGCTGCGATATCCGGAGTCTGCTTCAGGAAAGAGGACTTCTGTATCTGACCGGAGAGAGGGAGGAAATCTTTCCGGATATCTGGACCCTGGGCGGAATCCAGGCTGTGGTGCCTGAAGAGCCCCTGCCGGATCAGTTTTTTGTGCGGAAGGCGGACGGCCTTGTTCAGGATTACATGGAGGACGAACAGCTTCTGGTGATCCGCACGCCGGAAGGGCTTGCCGTATTTGCCGGCTGCGCCCACATGGGAATCCTCAACTGTCTGGAACGGGTGAAGGAAGCGTTCCCGCATGAGCGGCTGTGGCTTCTTCTTGCGGGCATGCATCTGAGAGGCTGCGGAGAAAGGCGGCTGTCCGCCACGGTGGAAGGACTGCGCCGCTGTGATTTCAGATGGATCATCCCCCTGCACTGTACCGGAATCGAAGCGATTGTGCGGATGCGGGAGACGTTTGGAGAAAAATGCCTTCCGGGAGAGGCGGGAAGGGTGATTTCTCTGTGAGTTCTGACGGATTCCGAAGCGGGGAGAAGCGGATTGCGGGATAGGCATCGTAAATTTTTCCTAAAAGTGGGTTGACAGAAGGCGCGTTTTGCGATATCTTATTGCTAACAGAAAACCCCAAACCTGTGAGAAAGAGTAGTAAGCATCAGTGAATATCTCAGAGAGCCGCGGATGGTGGGAATGCGGTATAGGAGCTTTTGCCGAATGGACTTTTGAGGCCGGCCCGAATCAAGTAGGCGTCGGCGGGTAACCGGACCCGTTATCAGCCCGGCGTGCATAATAGTGCATGCATACGCAGAGTATGACAAGAGTGGACGTTACGTCAATTTGAGTGGTACCGCGATAATAACGAAAGTTTATTACCGTCTCAAATCCTGAAGAACAGGGTTTGAGGCGTTTTTTTATACGATAGGAAATTTCATTTCCTATCGTATAAAAACCTCCGGTGGATCGCACTGCGGCGGAATGGAAGATGTCGCTTACGCGACCCGCCGCAGGCGGAGAATCCCGCAAGCGGGATTCTTTTTCATGGCGTTCCACTCTGACTCCGCCTCATCCTGCAGGTTACCATTTCATCTATTAGGTAATTGTTAAATGTAAATCATCCCGATTGTGGATAACTTCTCTCTATATAAGGAGAGAAAAGCCGGTCAATCTTCAGAATTGTTTCTGAATTGACATAGATCATCAGATTTTGGGCGT
>UQVK01000102.1 GCA_900544445.1 uncultured Lachnospiraceae bacterium | reverse complement strand
CGGCCAGCAGCAGCGTGTGGCAATTGCGAGAGCCCTCGCCAGCAAGCCCTCCATTATCCTGGCGGACGAGCCCACCGGAAATCTGGACACCCGCACCAGCGACGACGTGATCGGACTTCTGAAAATGACCAGCCGGGAATTTCACCAGACCATCGTCATGATCACCCACAATCCGGAGATCGCCCGGATGGCCGACCGGGTCATCCACATCGAAGACGGACATATCGTAGGAAGCACAGACTAAATAAGGAGAAATCATGAAAACCGTTTCTGAAAACAAAGAGTTTCATCCGATCCGGGTGCTGGGGAGCCGCACCTTTCGGAATAACAGAGGGCGGAATCTGGCCGCCATTCTCGCCATCATTCTGACCACGCTGATGTTCACCACCCTGTTCACCCTGGCCCAAAGCCTGAACCGGAATATGATCGAAATGACCTTCCGCCAGACCGGAAGCGACACCCAGGCTTCCATCCGCGGCATCACCGAAGAGCAGGCGGCGCAGATCGCCGCCCATCCGGATGTGGCGGGAACCGGAGAAAGCATCGTTCTCGGTCTCGCGGAAAATACCGCCCTCGCCGGAATGTCGGTGGAGATCCGCTGGGCGGACGACAGCTATGCCGCCCACTCCTTTTCCGCTCCCACCACGGGCCGGATGCCCCAGGCGGCGGATGAAGTTGCGCTGGACATCGTCACCCTGGACCGTCTGGGAATTCCCCACAAGCTGGGGCAGGCGGTCACACTGGAGTGGCGCAAAACTCCCACTTCCGATGAAAAAATCTATTCCACTTTCACTCTCGTCGGCTTCTGGGAAGGAAATGAGTCCTCCTACTCCCATTTGGCATGGGTGAGCCGGGAATATGCCGACGCCATGACAGGGGATGCCGGAGACAACACCGGAAATGATCCGGAGAATCCCTATCTGGGGCTCCGCATGCTCCAGATCAGCCTCTATACGGATCAGAACATCGAGGGCGTCATGGACGGCATCCTCGCGGACACCGGGCTGACCGGGCTGGAATACAGCGTGAATCTCGCCTACAGCCCGGAAATGAACGCCGCCGCCTTTCAGGAAAGCCTTCCCATGTATCTGGGCATGGCGCTGGTGTTCGTCGCGGGATACCTGATCATCTATAATATTTTTCAGATCAGCGTCACCGCAGACATTCAGTTCTACGGCAGGCTGAAAACCCTGGGCGCTTCCACGCGCCAGATCCGAAAACTCCTATACGAACAGGCGGACCGCCTCTGCCTGGCGGGCATTCCCGCAGGCCTGCTTTTGGGCTGGCTTCTGGGCATGGTGTTGGTTCCCGTGCTCATGGGGACGGCGGAGCAGTCCTCCGTTTCCGCAAGTCCGGTCATTTTCATCGGTTCCGCCCTGTTCTCCTGGCTCACCGTGCTGATCTCCTGCCTGCGTCCCGCCCGGATTGCCGCCAGGATCTCCCCGGTGGAAGCGCTTCGCATGAACGATGCGGACGGTACCGTGCCTTCCGGCAGCTCCCGGAAAACGTCTTCTGCCCGCTCCCGGAAAGCCCTTTCGCCCCGCTCTCAAAAAGCGCGCAGACACCGTCCCGGAAACGCGTCCCTGTTCTCCATGGCACTCGCCAATCTGGGCCGGAACAAAAAGCGCACCGTCACCGTGGTCTGCTCTTTGACCCTCGGTCTGGTGCTTTTAAGCTGCTTCTACGCGCAGAACGCAGCCTTTGATATGGAAAAATATCTGGCTGATCTGACCCTGGCGGACTTCGAGCTGTCCGAAGCCACCAGCGAGGATTATTTCAACGGCTACGATCCGCATGGTGCCACCCTTTCCTCCGATCTGGTCAGCCGGGCGGAATCCCTGGACGGGCTGGAGGAAACCGGTCATCTCTACTCCGCGCAGGTGGACTGGGAGATGACGAAGGATACCATTCAGAATCTGGCCGCCTTCTACACCGAAGACCGGCTCGCCGACTGGGAAACCTACGATTCTGCAGGCGCAGACCAGCTTCGTGATGCTCTGGACAGTGGAATGGCTTCTGCCATCCTCCTGGGACTGGATGGCATTCCGCTGAATACCATCACCCAGGATGGCTGTATCATGGCCGGTTCCTACGACGCACAGGAATTTTCCACAGGCAGCTATGTTCTTGCCGTCGGCCCCAGTGTGGAGCCGGGAACGATTCCGGACACAATTCCCGCTCCCACGCCTGGAACGGAGGTAACCCTGAACGGACAAAGCTACACGGTGATGGCCGTCGTCTATCCCCTGAATCCGGTAACCGCCGGCGCTTCCCAGCAGAACGCCGCAGGCCGGTTTGAAATGCAGTTCATCCTGCCCGCCGACGTGTTCCGGGCCCAGTGGCCGGACCACACCTTAAGAAAGCTGTTTCTCAACGTGGACGACGCGCATCTGGAGGAAGCACAGGCATTTCTGGATTCCTACACGGAAACGGTGAACCCCGGCCTGCCCGTGGTCTCCCGGCAGAGCATGGCCAGCCAGTACGAGGCGGAAACCCGCTCCTCCGCCGTTACGGGCAGCGCCATCAGCATCGTCATCGCCCTGGTCGGCATCCTCAACTTCGTCAACTCCATGGTCACGGCCATCGTTTCCCGCAGACGGGAATTCGCTGTCATCCAGTCCATCGGCATGACGAAAAAGCAGCTTCGCCGGATGCTGGTAAATGAGGGCCTCTGCTATGCCGTCATCACCCTGGCGGCCTCCTACCTGCTCGGCTCCCTTGCCGTCGGAATCGGCGTGCGCGCCATGGTGGCAGGAGGCTTCACCACCTTCCGCTTCACCCTGCTGCCCCTCCTTATCTGCACGCCCATCCTCCTGCTGTTTGCGGTGCTGATTCCCTGCATCTGCTTCCGGAATCTGGAAAAGCACAGCATCGTTGAAAGGCTGCGTATGGAATAGAATCAGGACTGTGAATGGTAACCCTGCCAGCTGCTTTTTTAATACCATACCGCCTATAATATTGACTTTTACTGCCGACTCTGCCATAATATTTTCCATACTGCGGCGTTGACAGGCGCTGTCTTTGGGGATGCGGGGAGATGCTTTACAAAAATTCGGGATACGTCCGGTATGCGGACGGTTTTGGGTCTGACATGGAACCGGCCATACGGTTCATTCATACATGTGTTGTTCGGGATAGGAGTGGGTAAACTTATCTTGGGCAGCATTTTTTTCGGCCTTTTATGTATTCTGATCAACCCCATGCGGGCACCTGTCCGCCCGCAGGAAAGGAACGGTCATGGAGCGTTTCAGAGGAAAATATCGTCATGAACAGAAGTTTCTGGTGGACGAAAGGGACATTGCCCTCATTACTGCCAGAATCCGTCCATTGATGGAACCGGACGCCTTTCATCCGGAGGGCGCTTACCGCATCCGAAGCGTCTATTTTGACGACTGGCAGGACCTGGCCCTGCGCCAGAATCTGAGCGGTGTCTCTCCGCGCAGCAAATTCCGGATCCGGATTTATAATGAAAGCATGGATGCCATCCATCTGGAACAGAAAATCAAATCCCACGACCTCACACGAAAAAAGAGCTGTCCGCTCACCGAAGCGGAATGCCTCTGCCTGCTCCGCGGAAGACCGGTACGCCTGTCAGGCGGGGACCGGCCGCTGCTCACACTTTTGCAGACGGAAATGCTCCTGCACCGGCTTCTGCCGAAGACCATCGTGGAGTATGAACGGACCGCCTATACCTGTAAGAAAGGAAACGTCCGCGTCACCTTTGACCGGAACCTGGCTTCCTCCGGATATGTGCTCCGCTTTCCGGACCGCGCGCTGCCCAAAAGGCCCGTCATGGCCGCCGGATGGCATATCATGGAGGTAAAATATGACGAATTCCTTCCAGGCTTCATCCGAAGCGCGCTGGACACAGGAAAGCTGGAACGGATCACCTTTTCCAAATATGTGCTCTGCAGAAGCCATGCGCTGAGCGGAGCTGTACGGAAGGAGGGCCCTCTCTCCGCTTTCAAGGGCTGATAAACGTCTCATCAACGAATGAATAAAAAGAAAGGTGTTTTTCAAATGAGCTTCCAAGATATCATCAAAAACTCCATTCTGGAAACGATGGAAAACAACACGCTGTCCACAGCTTCCATCTGCATCACGCTTGGCATCGCAATCCTGTTCTGCATTTACATCTACGCGGTCTACTATCTGTCGCAGAAAAAGAGCTTTTACAACAAGCAGTTCAACATCGTGCTCGGCGTTCTGCCCATCATAACGGCAGGCATCATCCTGGCGATGCAGTCGAATCTGGTCATTTCCCTCGGTATGGTGGGCGCGCTGTCCATCGTCCGCTTCCGTACCGCCGTCAAGGAACCGAAGGATATGCTTTTCCTTTTCTGGTCCATCGGCATCGGAATCATTCTCGGCGCGCGCAACTATGAGCTCGCCCTGCTCATTTCCATCGTTGTAACCATCCTTCTCTTCCTTCTCGAACTGGTCCCGGAAGGCCGCGCAAGCGTCCTTCTGGTTGTCAACATGGACGGGGAAGGCAAAGAGGACGAGCTTCTGCCATCCGTGCAGAAGCTGACGCAAAGCTATAAGGTCAAATCCCGCAACCGTACCATGGACGGCACGGATTTCATCATCGAATGCCGGACCCGGCAGGAGGGGGAGCTTCTCGACGCGGTTTCCGCACTCTCCCACGTACTCAGTGCTTCTGTCATCGCCCGTGACGGAGAGGCGGTTTATTAAAGGAACAGGAAAATGGATAAAAACAAGAAAGTCATGGGGCTGTTTCTGCTTCTCGGTATCTTTCTCCTGTTTTGTTTCAGCGCCCTGAAGCAGTCGCATACCGTATATATCAGCATACGCTCCGGCGACGGGGAGGTTCCCGTCATCACAGCCCAGCTCACCAGCGGAGAAACCTCCATTTCCATAGACGCCTGGTGCTCTGATACGGGGGAATATTATCTTTTTCTTCCCTCCTGGGCTGAAGGCCGTCTCATCCAGACGGAGGGCTCAGGACTGCAGACGGTTTCCGGGGAAGGCAGCAAATCTTTTTCTCTTCCCATCCTTTCCTCCGGACAGAGCTTCCGGCTCGAAGGCGGGCAGACGCTCACCATTCTGACCGGTTCTCAGATCCCTTCCGTCTATCTTACGCTGAAACATGACCTCTCCCACATCAGCTCGGACCAAGAACAGTCTGACTCCGGCCAGGCGCTCATCTTAAGCGGCGACGGGGAAACCGTCTATGGCGGAGGTCTGGAGAAAATCAAAGGGCGTGGAAACACAAGCTGGGAACAGGAGAAAAAACCGTATAACATCACGTTGCAGGATTCCGTCACTCTTTCCGGCATGACCGGGCAGACGACGGATTATTCCCTGGTCTCTTCCAGCGATCTCACCTTTCTCAGGAACCGTATTTCCAATGAAATGGGAGAACTTGCAGGAACCGGCAGCATGGCCTGCATCCGGGTCAATCTGTACATCAACAACAGTTTTGAGGGCGTATATGAGCTGTACCAGCGGATCACCCCGGAAAACATGAACCTCACGGACCTGGAAGAGCTGACCGAACAGGCCAATCCTCTGCGAAGTGAAGAAAGCCTGAACCAGCTCACCACCGGACTGACCCTTGACGACTGGAACCAGTCCATCACCGGTAAATGGTGGGATTATGAAAACAATCCGGAAAACATCACCGGAGGCTATATTCTGGAGGCGGACAACGCCATGCGTTATTCGGGTGAGGCCAGCGGCTTCATTCTGGAAAGCGGCGCCTACATGGTCGCCAAATCCCCTGCATACCTTTCCGAAGCGCAGTATCAGTACATCTCCTCCTATGTGCAGGAATGTGAAAACGTCATGCGTGAAAGCGTGGGACTTGACGACTATCAGGTCCTTTCCGCATACATTGACATCCCCAGCTTTGTGGGCAAATATCTGGTGGAAGAGGTGAGCAAAAACATCGACTGCTCCTCCACCAGCCAGTATTTTTACAAGGATCAGGACGGCCTGCTTCATGCCGGCCCCGTCTGGGATTATGACTGGGCCTACGGGGTGGAACGCATCCAGGAAGAAATCGACTACATGGATCCCACCGGCTTTTCCGCCCGGGATATTCCCGGGAGCCTGATCTGGTGGCAGCTTCTGTATTATAACAACGCTTTCTATCAGGATGTGGTCAGTCTGTATGAAAGCGTCCTGTATCCCTGGCTGAATGAGCTTGTGGAAACCGGCCTGACCCAATGGGCGCAGGAGCTTTCCGCCAGTGCGGTCATGGACTATCTGCGCTGGGGCCGTGTGAACAATGACAGCCAGGAGACATCCCTTTCCCCGGCCGCCCTTACCGAAGCGGCGCGTCAGGCCTATATGGACCAGGTGGAACAGGTCCGTTCCTTCCTGGCGGCAAGGAAGGAATTCCTGTACGGGGAATGGGCGGGCTGAGTCTGGTCTTGTATATTTTTCCAGTCCTGTAGTATAATAATTTTCGTCAGATAAATGCCAGGCCCGCCGCCGGGTCAGAAAGGGATTTTTATGCTGTTTAATTCGTTCGGCTACGCCGTTTTTCTGCCCGTTGTGTTCCTTTTGTACTGGGCCGTTCCCAGAAAATGGCGCTGGGTGCCGCTACTTGCTTCCAGCTATTTTTTCTATGCTTCCTGGGGACCGGAATACATTCTCGTTCTCCTTCTCACCACCCTGATTTCCTATTACGCGGCTCTGCAAATGGAACGCGCAGGAAAACATCGTGACAAGGCTCCGGACAGCAGAAAGGGCCGGAAGGCGGCTTCCTCGGCTAAAATCGTCCTCGTCCTGTCCGTTCTGTTCTGCGCGGGCCTTCTGTTTTTCTTTAAATACCTGAATTTCTTTTCCGAAAATGTGGCCGCGCTGCTACAGCGGTTTTCCATTCCCATGCAGCCCTTTACCCTGAAGCTCGCGCTTCCCATCGGAATTTCCTTTTACCTGTTTCAGACGATCAGCTATCTGGCTGACGTGTATAAGGGGAAAATCCCCGCGGAACGCCATTTCGGAATCTATGCGGTATATATCTCCTTTTTCCCCAAGGTCATGCAGGGCCCCATTGAACGCGGCGCTTCCCTGCTTCCCCAACTTCATAAGCCACGGCGTTTTCACTACAAAGAGGCGTCCTACAGCCTGAAGCTGATGGCCTGGGGCTTTTTCAAAAAGCTGGTGCTGGCTGACGGGCTTTCCATCTACGTCAGCCAGGTCTACGGGAATCTTTCCTCCTATACCGGGTTTTCTCTCATGCTGGCCACATTTTTTTACGCGATTCAGCTTTACTGCGACTTTTCAGGGTATACGGACATCGCCCTCGGCTCCGCCGGCATCCTGGGGATACGCCTGTCTCCCAACTTCCGTTCCCCCTATTTTGCGTCCTCCATCAAGGATTTCTGGGGAAGATGGCACATGTCCCTCTCCAGCTGGCTGAGAGACTACATCTATATCCCGCTGGGAGGCAACCGGGTGGGCCGTATCCGTCATGCTCTTAATATCATGATCACCTTCCTGGTCAGCGGCCTGTGGCACGGTGCAAGCTGGAATTACGTGCTCTGGGGAGGCATCCACGGCGCGCTTCAGGTCATAGAGGGCTTTTTCCCATGGAACAAAAAAGGCTCCCGGTTCCAGACTGACCGGAAGCTGCACGCCCTGCTGAGTATCGTTACCGTTCCGGTGACCTTCCTTCTGGTCTGTTTCGCCTGGATCTTTTTCCGGGCTGCAACCTTTCAGGATGCGCTCTACGTGATCCGGAACATGTTCACGGGCATCGGCTCTCCCTACACCTATATCCACGACTGTGCGGTTCAGATGGGGATCACCTTCACCAATCTGATGTTCCACTGCCTGCCCCTGATTCCGCTGTTTCTGTTTGATCTGGTCTCCCTGAAGACCGATGTGATCGCCCTGATTTCCAGACAGCGCTTTTTCATCCGCTGGCCGGTATATATCCTGCTTTTACTCGTTATCCTGCTTTTTTCCGAGAAAGGAGTAACCACAGAATTCATTTACATGCAATTCTGACAGACTGAAAAACGCCCATGAAAAAATTTATCGTAAAAAGTGTTCTTGCCGTATGCATCACTTTCTGCTGTCTGTTCTATCTGGATATGATGTACGAACAGAAGGTAAGCACCGGCATGTCGGAAGTCAATGTATTCAATTTTGTTCCGCACAATATTCAGCTTGCCAACGTGGGCAGTTCTCACGGTCAGTGTGCCTTCAGCTGGGACGCTCTGGCGGCTGAACGCGGCTATGAGACCTTCAATTTTGCCCTCACCAGCCAGTCCTTCCTGTATGATTACTCCCTGATCAACATGCATAAGGATGATTTTGCGGATGGCAGCATTCTCTTCATCCCGGTCTCCTACTTCTCCTTCAATGAGGAGGCCACGGACCCGGCAGATCAGGAAGCCATCAGCGTCCGCTATTACCGGATTCTGTCCCCCCAGTACAATCCGGATTACAGCCTGTATAAGGATCTGGTCACAGTACGTTTCCCGGTTCTTTCCGCCGGGGAAGAGATTTTTGAGCTGTTCAAGCCGCCTGTCATTTTTCCTTCCCTGTCTGAAAACAAGAAAAACATCACCTATGCGGCGGAAGCGGGGATGGCAGATGCGGCGGCAGAGGCCGCGGCAGAAGCCGGGACGGCGACTGTGCCGGACACGGCAGCCGGCGTTTCCGGCTCCTCTGCGGAAAATCCCCCGGAAGGCAGTTTGGATGCGGCAGGAGACGGCGCCGCCGCATCAGACGCGGCAGAATCCGGTACGCCGGAAGAAATCTACGGCGCTGAAACGGTTGCGGAATTTGAAGCGAGAGGGCTTGCGAGATATCAGCGGCATTTTGAAAATAAGGACGAGTATTTTGAAGAAGATAAGAAACAGAATCTGATTGATCTGATCACGCTCTGCAAAGAGAACAACATCACGCCGGTTCTGATTACAACGCCGTTTACGGTTTACTACAACCAGTATGTATCCGCGGATTTCCTGTATGAGTTCTATTCCGTGATCAACGAGATTGCGCTGGAATATGGGGTGAGCTATTATGATTATTCCCATGACGAAAGGTTTCAGACCAATCTGAAATACTTTGGAGACGCGGATCATTTGAATCCGGACGGGGCGGTTTACTTTACCGGGCTGCTGACGGAAGAGGTGGCGGAGCTGAAGGCTTATCTGGAGACGCATTGAGGGGGCGGAATGTATTTCTCCAAATTGCAGAAAGGGAGCCCGTCCGGAAAGAGCAAATTCTTTCCGGGCGGGCCCTTTTCTGTCATCCTTATCATCAATAATAAATGGAATTTCCGGATACCTCGCCCGGCTTTCCGTACTTCAGACAGCTGGCCACCGCCTTCGCATACAGCGCTCTTCCGGCCTCTGTCAGATGCACGCCGTCTTCCAGATACTCTTCCGCCGTATAGATATTGATTCCCATCGTGGTATACGCATCGATATACAGCGTATTTTCCGTCTCCGATACATTTCTGCAGGCGTTCGCGTAATCGGTCAGAGTTCCGTTTCCATAATCCTTCATATTGCTGTCCGTCACCATATATCCGTCTTCATAGAACTGACAGTAGGTGGGAGAAATGAGAAGAATCTGGGCATTGGGGCTGGCATTCCTCAAAAGGGCAATTGCATTTCGAAGTGCTCCGGCATAACCGTGCGCGTCATAGGTATCTCCATCCTTCACGGCAATCGGCGCTCCTGCGAAATAATCGTTCAGTCCATAAGCCACAATATAGAAATCCACCGTGCTCGGGTCCACATTACGGATCACGCCGCCTGCCGGATATCCTTCCAGGAATTCCGGGCTGACCAGATCACACAGCACATAACACATCCCTGTCAGAGAGGTGGAATCCCAGGTATCGTAATTCACATCGGACTCACCCTCCTTCAGGGAAGCCCGCGTTCCGCCGATGGCACAGTTGTAAACATTCGCGTTCATATAAGCAGCCACCTGCGCCGCGATTCCCGTATCCCCTCTGTCCATGTCCCAGATACTGTCTCCCAGAACAACGATATTCAGTTCATCCTCTACAGGGACTTCCTCTGTCTGTGTCTCCTGCTCCCCTTCCGGAGTCTGTTCCGTATTCTCCTGTGCCGTTTCCGAGGATGCCTGACCTTCCGTGTACTGATGCAGCTGATTTCTTAAAGCCTCATTTTCCGCCTGAAGCTCCGCGATCTGTTCCTGAAGCTCCGCAATCGTGCCCGCGTCCGCGCTCTGGTTCTCCGTTGATCCGCCGCTCACGGAAGACTGAGATTCCGTAATATCTGTCTCCGAGCAGGCTGAAAGAATCATGGACACTGCGAGAAGCAATGCCAGTAAAAGTCCTGTTTTCCTATTCTGCCATTTCATATTCTTCCTCCTGTTTAGGGTGAATCAGAAAATCTTCCCTTTATCGAGTCCAGTATATTCCAAAGCGCCGGGACATGCAATGGACTTCATAAAATCTTAATCTGATTGCTCTTATTTTTTCCACTTTTTTCTTTATTTATCCCGCTCTTCTTTTCCGTTCCGGATCTCATACAGCCTCATTTCAAAATCCCGCCGCTCCTTCACGCCCAGATTATGCAAAATCAGGCCGGAAAAGACGGACTGGATCGCCGCCAGCTCCACAAAGCCGCAGACGATCAGAGTCGGGAACTTGTCCACCATTCCGGTCTCCAGAAAGGCGATCAGCACCGGTACGAAAAATACCGCTGAAATCACCGTAAGCACAACCGCCAGCCCCGCGAAAAACGCAAGCGGCTTGTACTGGCGGAACATCCGCATGATGGTTCCCAGCACCCGGATTCCGTCCGAATAGGTATTCAGCTTGGATTCGCTTCCCTCCGGCCGGTCCCTGTAATCCACCACCACATTGTCCACCTGCATGTTGTTGTACACCGCGTGGATGGTCATCTCCGTCTCGATCTCAAAGCCCTTGGACAGCACGGGAAAGCTCTTTACGAACTGATAGCTGAAGGCCCGGTATCCGGTCATGATGTCCTGAATCTCGGAATGGAACAGCAGATTGATGCTCTTTTTCACCAGGCTGTTTCCCATGTTGTGGAAGGGACGCTTATTTTCCTCATAATAGGTGGATGACAGCCGGTCTCCCACCACCATGTCGGAATTTTCCAGAAGAACCTTGTCCGCCATCTGCCCGGCGCACTCCAGCGGATAGGTATCGTCCGCGTCCACCATGATATAACACTGCGCGTCGATCTCACGGAACATTCGCCGGATCACGTTTCCCTTTCCCTGCTTTCTCTCCCTGCGCACCACCGCTCCGGCTTTTGTGGCAAGTTCTACCGACCGGTCGGTGGAATTGTTGTCATACACATAAATAACCGCTTCCGGAAGCGCCTTCTTCGCGTCCGTTACCACCTTTTCAATGGTCTTCTCCTCATTGTAGCAGGGTATCAGCACCGCAATTTTGTCCATCTTCTTTTCTCCCTTTTATTTCCTCACGTAGACGCCCCGGGCCGTGCGGACACGGCTTCCGTCCAGTACGTGAACTAGAACCCCTGATAAATAAATTCCGCCGCGCTGTAGTCCGGCCCGTAATTTCCCAGCAGAATCACATAAAAAAGCAGCGCGTACCAGATCAGCCACCTCACAGGCAGCCGCTTTCTGCCAATCCTCTCCCGCACGGAGCCCTTTTCCTGCAGCAGGGATACCGCGAGCAGTATGAAAAGCGATACCGCCGCGATAGTGAATTCTACCCAGTCAAGCCCCAGCGTAAAAATCGATCCGTCAACGAGAATGCCCGGATTGAAAACGGATACCGCTCCGCGGAGCATGGAGCAGGCCGCGCCCACGCTGTCCGCGCGGAAGAACACAAACCCGATATTCACCAGGAAAAAGGTGCGAAGCATGCGCAGAGCGTCCACCCATTTCGCCTTCGGGTTTATACCAAGCTTCGCCATGCCCTTTGCGTACACGGGCTCCAGAAGCTCCCCGCAGACAATGTAGGCCCAGTGCAGAAGGCCGGAGCCGATCACATACTTCCAGTCCCCGCCGTGCCAGACGCCGACGGCAAACCACAGAAGGAACATTCCGGCAAAGGTGGTGAGCTGCTTTCCTCTCTTTTTTCCGAATCTGGCCCGGAGCTTCTTTCCCAGCTTCGTAAACAGGCCGGAACGTAAAATCGGATAGAACACGTACTCCTTCATCCACACGCCCAGCGTGATATGCCATCTGCGCCAGTACTCGGAAATGGTCCTTGAAAAAAACGGACGCTCAAAGTTTTCCGGCAGCTTCAGGCCAAAGGTCTGCGCGATTCCCAGCGAAATGTCCATCCCGCCGGAGAAATTGGTATAAAGCTGGAACGCGAAGGCAACCGTTCCGATCCAGATATAAAGCCCCTGGTACTGTGTATCATTCCCGTAAACGGTATCCACAATCAGTCCCATGCGCTCGGAAATAACCAGAACCTTGAAAAATCCCCACAGCATCCGCTGCATTCCCCGCGTCACCTGCACATAGTCAAAGGGATGCGGCTCAAAGAACTGATTTCCATCCTCCCGGAACCTGAGAATCGGCCCGGAAAGCATACAGGGAAAAAACATCCCGTAGAGAGCAAGCCTTCCAGGATTCTTCAACGGTTCCGCGATTTCAAAATACACGTCCACCACATAGCCGATCAGCGTGAGGGAATAATAGGAAATCCCCAGCGGCACCAGCCAGTTCAGGCCATGTAACAGTTCTCCCTCCCGGAAAAGAGAGGTGATTCCATTTACCGTATTGATTCCGAAATTAATATATTTCAGCAAAAATAAAGCGCCCACATTGACGACGATCACGCCGATGAGCGCCGCCCTTCGCATCCGCTCCGGGTTCTTTCCCCGCTCCTTCAGCGCGTCCGCATGCTCACGGACCCAGACCATCCGCCGGATGCCCGCATAACAGACCAGCACCGCAGCCAGCGGATAAAAGATCAGAAACCCATTGTCCGAAAAAAGATAATAAAGGATACTGGCCAGGAGGAGAATCCCCCACTGGCCTTTCTTCGGCACAATGTAATAGATGAGCAGAACAAGCGCGTAGAAAAGCAGAAAATAAAAGGATGTGATGCTCAACGTTCCGGTTTCCTTTCCATCAGTCGATCTGGCTTAAAATGATATCCACCATCTCTCCCACGTTCTTCATGGAA
>UQVK01000101.1 GCA_900544445.1 uncultured Lachnospiraceae bacterium | reverse complement strand
CCCTCCGTATTCCCCGTCACAGTAATCTCCGTCCTTCCTACCTCTTCTCTCACAATCTCAAAGAAGGACTTCTTCCGAAGGGCATAGCTTCCCACATTAACGGAAACCAGAAGCACCACACAGGCGGCGGTACCGATGGCAATACGGATGAGGCGCTTTCTCCATTTGCTGCCGCGGCCAGGCTTTGCAGACGTTTTGACCGTTTTGGCCGTTTCTGCGGCGGACGTTTCCGCCGCAGGCATTTCTTCGGCATGCAGTTCCCGATGCTCTGCGTCATCCTCTCCAGCAGCGGCATCGCCGGAAGCGGAGGCATCAGCCTCCGAAGAGACGGATGCATTCTCCTCTTCCTCCCCATACCGCTCCCAGAAACGCTTCAGGGCAGCATCAGCGCCAGGCTCAAAGGCCTGATCGTCGTGGACAGGCTCCAGCACGTCCAGGAGGCGGGTGATCGCGTCCACTTCTTTCTCATCAAATTCTTCTTCGCTGGCCTCGTAGGTATACCACCAGAGCCTTTCATATAGTTCTTCAATGAGTTTTTCGTCGCGTGGTTCCTTATTTTCTGCCATTTCTTCCACCTCATGCTTCACCGATAAATTTCAAAATCTCCAGAATCAGCTGACCGGCACACAGGAACAGCGGAAGCTGAAGGCTGTTTTTGATCTTCTGCTTCATTCTCAGAATTCTGACCTTAAAACAGGTTTCCGTGATTCCGAGACGCGTCGCCATTTCCTGCGAAGTATAGCCGTATTCGTAATAATGCCGAAGGATGTCGAGTTCCTCGTCTGACAAAATCTTTCGCACCGTACAGTATGCTTCCACCATTTTAAAATCGTCCGCGAGCCGTTCTTTTCCGCCGCTTTCCGTATTTTTCAGGACATAATCAAAATCCAGGCTGTACTTCTTCTGCTTTTCTTCCCACTTCATAATTTTATTCTTTGCCGTAACGCGAAGCCAGCCCGGAATGTTTGGATGAGTACGAAGATAAGCAATTTTCCGATAGGCCTCGACAAAGGTTTCCTGTACAATATCCTCTATTCCGTTGCCGTCCGTAACCATACGGCGGACATATCTTTTGATATTGTCATATTCGGAACGATAGAGCTCCTCGAAGAATTCCCTGTTTCCCTTCATCTGCCCGTATCCTCTTTCCTATAAACTTTTTCTCTGCCCGGCTACCTGCACAGCTCTGTCAGATTTGAAAGAATCTGTTCAAGCACCGGCCTTTTTTCTTCAGGGCAGCTTTTGAAAATTTCCATCACAGCCTGATCCAGCGGTCCTTTTCCGGTCAGAAGATAGTCAGGATCCATCCCTGTCTGTTCATAAACCAGAAGTATTTTCTCTATGGAAAGCCGCTTCCTTCCCCTTTCAATCCCTCCATAGAAGGTGAGCGACATCCCAAGGCGTTCTGCCATTGCTTCCTGAGTCAGCCCCATTTCCTTTCTTCTTTTATACAGCCTTTTTCCGATCTGGACAAGAATTTCTTCCATAGCCATTCCGTTCCCCCGTATTTTCCAGTTATTTCCAGCATCACGTAAATATCATACAGGGGCCAGGAATGGCTTATCAGCAACGATATGTTTGTATTTTATCTAAAAATATACTCGATATATTATGTTTTAATCGTTTATACGCTAAATACCAAACGTCACACTGCGCAATTTTTCCCGCAAAAAAAAAGAGAGAAGGGAGCCGTTCCTCTCCCTTCTTCAGATTTTTCAGGCATCTTCCGTCAGCCTTTTCAGATCTGCGATCAGCCTGTCTATATTGTCCTCCTTCGTGGCCCAGCTCGTGCAGAATCTCACCGCACTGTGGGTTTCATCCACTCTTTCCTGATAAGTATAACCGTAGTTCTCTCCCAGTTTTTTCAGAACAGAATCCGGAATTACAGGAAAAATCTGATTGGTCTGATTTTCCACCAGAAAAGGAAAGCCGACCTGCGTAAACGCTTCGCGAAGCTTATCCGCCAGCCGGTCGGCATGGCGGGAGATTTCCATATAAAGACCGTCTTCAAACAGCGCCTCAAACTGTACGCCGAGGAGACGGCCCTTGGCCAGCATGCCGCCTTTCTGCTTGATGAGATAACGGAAATCCTTTTTCAGCTCATCATTGGACATGACCACCGCTTCTCCGAAAAGCGCGCCCACCTTGGTTCCTCCGATATAAAACACATCGCAGCACGCGGCGATCATCGGCAGATCCAGCTCGTTGTCCACAGCCGCAAGGCCGTAGCCCAGCCTCGCGCCGTCCAGAAACAGGTAGAGTCCGTATCTGCGGCATACTTCATGCAGCGCTTCCAGCTCTTTTCTGGTATAGAGGGTTCCGTACTCCGTAGGGTTTGAGATATAAACCATTTTCGGCTGCACCGTATGCTCAAAGGAGGCATCGTTCAGGTGTGCCTCACACAGATCCTTCACCTGGGAAGCGCTGATTTTTCCATCCTTCTGAGGCAGGGCCAGAACCTTGTGTCCGGTGGCCTCAACGGCTCCGGTTTCATGGCCGTTGATGTGGCCGGTCTGTGCAGCGATCACGCCCTGATGGGGCCGGAGTGCCGCCGCGATCACCGTCATGTTCGCCTGGGTGCCGCCCACCAGAAAATGAACGGCAAGGCTGTCATCCCCGCAGGCTTTCCGGATCAGAGCCGCCGCACGGGCGCAGTGTTCATCTTCTCCATAGCCCACCGTCTGCTCCAGGTTGGTTTTCATCAGCTTTTCCATCACTTTGGGATGGGCGCCTTCGTTATAATCACATTGAAACAGGATCATTCTCTTCTTTATCCGCCTTTCGGTCATCATTTGCTGTTATTTCAAAATCTCAAGAATATAGTTCCACACTCTTTCCGTGGAGGAAATGCTCAGGCGTTCTCTGGGCGTATGAATATCCTTCATATCTGGCCCGATGGAAACGCAGTCCAGACCGGGCAGTTTGGAGGCCAGAATGCCGCATTCCAGACCCGCGTGGATGGCTTCCACTCTCGGAGCAGTTCCGAACATGTTTTCATAAATGCGGATCATTTTCTCCCTCAGGGCAGAGTCCTTCCGGTATTCCCAGGCCGGATATTCTCCGCTCACCGTTACTTCCGCCCCCTGAGAGGAAAGGAGCAGGCACACCTTATCGATGATCATATCCTTCTCGCTTCCCACGCTGCTTCTGACGGAGTAATCAAAGCCCACGCAGCCATTTTCCGTTTGGAGGATTCCCAGGTTCAGGGAGGTCTGCACCAGTCCCGGGATATCCGCACTCATCCGCTGGATTCCGTTTGGACACAGATACAGGATGTTGGTCACCTTTTCCGTGCTTTCTCTGGAAAAGGCTTCCCACTCTCCGTTTTCTTCTCCGCCAATCCGGATGTGCAGCCCGGAATCCGTCGAGGCGTATTCCCTGCGAAGCGTCTCTTCCAGCTTCGTCAGGGCATCTCTGACCGCGGAAACGTTTTCCGTTCTCACCACAAGAACCGCCCTGCTGGCAGAGGGAATCGCGTTGTCCGCGCTGCCGCCCTCCAGAGAAAGGAAGCGGGCATCCGCTTCTTTCGGAAGGAAACGCATCATGCGGCCCAGAAGCGCATTGGCATTTGCGCGGTCCTTATCGATCTCCGCGCCGGAATGTCCGCCCTTCAGCCCTTCGAAGAAAATCTCCATCCTTGTTCCGCTGACCTTCTCACAGGAGGCCATAAGTTTTCCATGCACTCTGGCGCCGCCTGCGCAGCTGGTCAGAAGCACGCCTTCCTCCTCGTTGTCCAGATTCAGCATCCTGCGGCCCCGGCAGATGGACAGGTCGATGGCATTCGCCCCTTCCATGCCGGTTTCCTCGTCCACGGTGATGATCACCTCCAGGCGGGGATGAGGGATGCTGTCCGAATCCAGAAGGGCGAGCGCATAGGCAACCGCAATGCCGTCGTCTCCGCCCAGGCTGGTGCCTTCCGCATACAGCCAGTCGCCGTCCACCTTCAGGTCAAGGCCGTCCTTCGTCATGTCCTTTGCGCAGTCCGCATCCTTTACCGCAACCATATCCATATGGCCCTGCAGAAGAACGGGTTCTTCCTCTTCATATCCCGGCGCGGCTTCCTTTATAATAATGATGTTTTTCACTTCATCCTGTACGCAGGCAAGGCCTCTGCTTTCCGCAAAATTCTTCAGATAATTGCTGATCGCTTCCACATTTCCGGAACCGTGCGGAATGCTGCAGATTTCTTCAAAAAAATGAAATACCTCTGCGGGTTTCAGTCCATCCAGTTTTCCCATTGTCTGTCTTCTCCTTTTTCTGTGATTCCCGAAAAACGGCCTGATAGAAAACTATCAGGCCGTCCCTTCGCATCTCGGAACTCCCCGAGTAGGGCTCGAACCTACAACAACTCGGTTAACAGCCGAGTGCTCTACCATTGAGCTATCGAGGAATATGTAATTACTGATCTCAACATATTTGATTATAGTTTTCCCGTGCGCTGATGTCAATATGCACTTTGGGTTCCTTTTACAAATTTTTTTTGCAATGTTACGATTTGCAGCCGGCGTTTCGCTTTTGTCCCGAAACGCCGGTGCAGCTTTTCCAGGCTCCCGCCTGCATCGGTCACTCCCCACTCCGGGTACTCACCTGCTCCCTGATCTCCGTAAGTCCCAGATCCATATTGTCAAGGGGCTGGATCCACAGGTGGCTGTCCGGATTCTGGGCGCCCTGACAGATGGGAACACGCCCTTCCTGGTCCCTTCCCTCAAAAGTCTCAAAGACGCCCTGCGTCGCGTTTCCATACCATTCCTGCAGGTTGCCGCCCGCGTCCTCGGTCACGATGTACATTTCCCCGTTGTACAGACCGTTCTGAAAGCTGCCGATCACATTCTGCCAGTAACGGCTTCCCACCGGAGCCAGATCGGTGTCAATGCCATACTGCTCGTGTCCCTCTCCATTGGGCAGGTTGTTCTGCCAGCTGCCGTTGTAGCTGTGGCTGATCAGCGCCCGGTCCGACTCCGTGTCGGAAGCGCTGTAATAGTACATCTTCAGCCAGGTGCCTTCTCCGCTTCTTGCACCATCCGTCCACTGGCCGTAATAGTACTGGTCCTCCCCGTAAACGGCAATACCGGTTCCGTCCGGTTTTCCCGCCTCATTTCTGTCCCCATAATAGTAAAAATAGGAAGGTCCCTGCAGGGATGCGGACATTGCCCGATAGTGAGACAGCCCGCTTAAATCCTCAACTGCCTCCACGTTTCCCTTCGACCAGTAGTCCATCATTTCCGCCAGCATTTCCACATTGGTTTTCTTCACCACAACCGTATTCTGGCTCACCCCGTTACTGGAGACGCTTTGCCCCGTCTTCTGTGTGGAAGTTTCCTCCTGCTTTGCGGCATCCTTTTCTGCGGCAGTGTCCTTTTCTGCGGCACTCTCCGCCTGTACCTCTCCGTCCAGTGCAATGGTTTCCTTCACCTCTGTCAGGGTTCCCTCTTCCCGGGCGGTTTCCGTTTCCCCGCCGGAAGACATGGCGCCGGATTCTTCGGTGTTCGATGCGGTCTCTCCTGATGCTGCGGAGGTTTCCGAACTTTCGCTCTCCTCCTGCACGGCCGCAGCATCTTCTCCATTTCCTGCGCCCCGTCCCGCGCTGATGGCGCACAGAATCAGAACCACCGCAATGAAAACGAGCAGGGCGATGATCGGTACCAGTTCCTTCTTATTTAATTTATGTCCATCCATATCCATCTGTCCTTTCCCGGTATGGCGGCTCAGGCGGGCCGCCGTTTGACTACGGCACATTATACCACGCGCGCAGGGGAGAAAGCGACGCCGCAGGCGGCATTTTCTCCACAAGCCGCAGATTGGGTATAATCCCCGCGCAGCGGGGCGGTCCGATTTATATCGGACCGGACTGCGCACCGCGCAGTTATTATACCATATCCCCTGCCTGAATCCCATAAAGGAATTCTTAATATTTTCCCAAAGAAACATAGATCTCCGACCATGCGGGAAGAAATCCCGCGCTGACAGCGGTATCCATGGAAAGAATATGGGACTGAGAGGTGGCGTAGAAGGGGATTTTCCCTCTCTTTAGAATCTCATTTTTCAGAAGCCGGACCAGAACGGCAGAGATTCCCCTGCCTCTCTGCCCGGGCTCCACATCCACGCCGATCTGCCACATTACAGCGCAGTCCTGTGTGGCCCCCGCGATTCCCACAATCCGGCCATTCAGGAAGGCCGCCGCAGCCAGCACATCCGGCATAAGCTGCGAGCCGCAGACCGCGTGCCGGAATGCACCGCCTCCAAACTCGCCCCGGCTCTTTCGTTCCGCCAGTTCTTCCGCCTCCAGCAGGCGCACTTCAAAGGGGGCAGGAACGTCCGCCAGATCCGCCGCTTCCTTCTTAATCCCTCCATCACAGGGAAGAAAATTCAGACGTACATCCTCGATTTTCCGTCCATACCGCCGGAGCATCGCATGCAGATGGCCGAGGCTGGAAAACTGGCAGAGCCATTCCGGATTTTTCAGGCTGCCCAGTTCTCTTACACACCGGTCAAAAATCTCTTCTCCCGCCAGAATCCTCGCCTTTCCCATAAAGACGATTCCTCTGAAAAACGGGTCGATCCCCTCGTAAATTCTGGGCCGGATCCCGGTTTCCTTTTCCAGTGTCTCACGCACCAGTTCGCCGTAGGCCGCATCTGTCATATATGCCTTGGGCGGGAAGTACGGTGCACGGCGAAACACCGTTTTGTTTTGCGCCGTCACAATCATGCCGTCCTTTCCCGCTTTTCCGATGCCGCAGTCCGCATCCAGCTGTTTTTCTGCCGCGCCCAGAATCTCTTCCGGAATTCTCATCCCTTTTCTCCTCCTTCCGGTATTTTCCTGATCAGGTCATCCGTCAGAGCCAGTCATCTGTTCGTGCAGCATGACCTCTGTCTGGTACTGGCGGATGAGTGAACTGTAACCCCATCATACCACAAAGTATGAATTCTTTGTGGCTTTACTTGACAGATTCCCTTTCCCTGACTAGAATGTAACAGAAATCATGGCATATTCTGCCCCAAAGAGGCATTGGAAAGAGGATTTTGAGGAGGAATCTGGAAATTATTATGAAAAAAGTGATACAAAAGATCCGGGAGAGCCGTCTCAGCCTGATCATGCTGTTTATCGCCCCGGCTGCCACATTTTACCTGCTGGAGTGGTACACCCACAACCCGTTTGAGACCATGAAGACAACGCCGCAGGTTCTGAACCTGATCATGTTTGAGCTTCTGGCTCTGCTTCTGTTTTCCGTCTTTGGAAAGCTCCATGTGGCTCTGATGGCGGAAACCCTGTTCTTTGCCATATACGGACTCGCCAATTATTTTGTTCTGAATTTCCGTTCCGTCCCGATCCAGCCCTGGGATCTGCTTTCCATTGGAACGGCGGCCAGTGTGGCGGGCAATTATGATTATACCCTGGACCGTCAGGCGCTTCTTGTGGTGCTTGGCTTCCTTTTTCTTCTGATCCTGGAATTTTTCTGCCGTTTCACCCTGAAAAAGGGTACCTGGAAGCTGCGGCTTCCCATGGCGGCCACACTCGTCGTCATGCTGGGCGCGTTCGGACTGATGTTCCATTCCGATGAAATTGTGGAGCAGAAACTGCGCCTGTACAACAAGCTTTTCACTCCCACCACCATCAGCTATAAGAACGGAACGGCCCTGGCCTTCGTCATGGAGCTGCGGTATCTGTCCGTGGATAAGCCGGCGGGCTATAACGCGGATACGGCGGCACAGGAACTCGCCGCTCTGGAGGAGGAATCCATGAGCGAACCGGCCATGGCAGGAGCCGGTTCTGATGAGGGAGAGTTTCCGAACATCATTGTCATCATGGACGAAGCGTTTTCCGATCCGGCGATTCTGGGTGATTTTACGGTGAATCAGGATTATATGCCCTTCGTCCACAGCCTGCTTGATGGCGCTGAAAACACCGTTTCCGGCTGGCTGAACGTTTCCGTTCTCGGCGGAAATACGGCCAATACCGAATTCGAATATCTGACGGGAAATACCATGGCCTTTCTGCCGCAGGGCAGCATTCCCTATCAGCAGTATATCAAGGGAGAGACGCCTTCTCTGGCCTCGCACCTGGCGGGTCTGGGCTATCAGACGGTCGCCATGCATCCCTACAATGCCTCCGGCTGGGACCGGGATACGGTCTATCCCGCAATGGGATTTTCGGAAATGTATTTCCTCCCGGATTTTGACAATGCAGCTAAGGTCCGCAATTATGTAAGCGACCAGTCCGATTTTGAAAAGATCGTTGAAATCTATGAAAATAAGGGCGACAACCCGCTGTTTCTGTTCAACGTAACCATGCAGAACCATTCCTCCTATACGGAAAGCTTTGATAACTTCGATCCGCAGATTGAAGTGGAAGGCGGCTCCCAGACGCTGAACAACTATCTTTCTCTTCTCAGCCTGAGCGATGCGGCGCTTGGTGAACTCATTTCCTATTTTGAAGAGCAGGAGGAGGATACCATTATCGTTTTCTTTGGCGATCATCAGACCACAAATTCGGTAATCGAGCCGATCCTGAAACAGAATGGGAAAAGCAGTTCCACTCTGACGGAGGAAGAGCAGGCGGACCGCTATAAGGTTCCCTTCTTCATCTGGGCAAACTTCGATATCGAAGAGGAAACTGGAGTAGAGACCAGCGTTAATTATCTCGGGGCAAAAACCCTGCTCGCTGCCGGGGTTCCAATGGACGGATATTTTACCTATCTTTCCGTTTTTTCCGAAACGGTTCCTGTGATCTCCGCCAACCATGTAACGCTGGCTGACGGTACCTTTACCAACGCCGACGATCAGTCCGAACTGCTTTCCGACTATAAGGGCTATCAGTATTACAGACTTTTTGATTATTCCGCTGACTGACAACAGGGCGCAAAGAATGGCTGACGCCGTTCTTTTATGATTTGAATGCCGCCTGCGGCGGCAAAACAGGAGGATAACATCCATGACAACAACCCTTTCGCAGCGTTTCTCTTTCCGAAAGCTGCCCGCGGCCGCGCGTCAGAACGCGGCCTGCCTGCTTTCCTTTCTTATCCCCCTCGCCGTCATGTGCGGCATTTTCATCATCAACGGCGTATATCCGTTCGGGGATGAGAGCTTCATGCATTCCGACATGTATCACCAGTATGTCCCCTTTCTCTCCGAAATGCAGAGCAAACTGAAAAGCGGGGACAGCCTTCTCTATTCCTGGAATGTGGGGATAGGCTCCAATTTTCTCGCGCTGTACGGTTATTATATGGCGAGCCCCATCAACTGGCTGGTGGTTCTGGTGCCCGATCAGTACCTGATCGAATTCATGACCTGGCTGGTGGCTCTGAAAATCGGTCTGTGCGGCTTTACCTTCTGCTTTTATCTGACCCGCCATTTTAAAACGAAGAGCTTCGTGCTGGTTCCCTTCGCCATTTTTTATGCACTTTCCGGCTTCCTGGCGGCCTACAACTGGAATGTGATGTGGCTGGACTGCGTCGTCCTGTTTCCGCTGATCGCGGTGGGCCTGGAGGCTCTGGTAAAGGAGGGAAAATATAAGCTCTACTGCATCAGCCTGGCGCTGTGCATTCTCTCCAACTACTATATTTCCATCATGGTCTGCATTTTCCTGGTGCTATATTTCCTGCTGCAGCTCGTCTGCTCTCACATGTCCCTGAGACAAATGGGCGCCGCGGCTGTCCGGTTTGCCCTCTTCTCTCTCCTTGCGGGAGGATTGGCGGCCGTGCTTCTCATTCCGGAATATGCGGCGCTTCACCTGACAGACTTCAGTGAATTTAATTTTCCGGACACGCTGACCTTCTATTTTTCCTTCCTTGATATGATCGCAAGGCACTGCATGAACGTGAATGTGGAAACGGGTCTGGATCACTGGCCCAACATCTACTGCGGCGTGGCCGTTTTTCTGCTGGTCCCCCTGTATGTGACGAATACCAGAATCTCCCTGCGGGAAAAGGCGGCATACATCGGGCTTCTGGCCTTTATGCTTCTGAGCTTTTCCACAAATATGCTCAACTTCATCTGGCACGGCCTGAACTATCCGGATTCTCTGCCCTGCAGACAGTCCTTCCTGTATATCTTCCTGCTGCTCACCCTCTGCGCAAAGGCGGTTCTGAACATCCGCGGCTGCTCGCTGAAGGCGCTGGGAGGCTGCTTCTGTCTTTCCCTGGGCTTTGTGCTCCTGTTTGAAAAGCTGATGGCGGATGAGGAGGCATACCGGACGGAAACCTTCCTTCTGACCGCTCTCTTCCTGTGCCTGTACGGCGTGTTTCTTTATTTTTACCGGAACAGAAATGCCGCAGCGGAAGGGAAACGTTATGGCATGTGTCTTCTCGCGGTTCTGACGCTGACCTCCGTAACCGTGGAAGCCGCCGTTAACACCTACACCACCAGCTGCTCTGTCACCAGCAGAAGCAGCTACCTGAACAACCTGGACAGCTATCAGACGCTGGTTGAGAGGACCAGGGAACGGGATACGGACTTCTACCGGTTTGAAAAGACCAGCCGGGTCACCAAGAACGACGGCACGCTGGTGGGCTATCCCACGGCTTCCCTGTTCTCCTCCACTTCCAACGGACATGTGCAGGATTTTTATGACAAAATGGGCATGAGCGACAGCAAGGTGTTCTACTGCTTTGACGGTGCAACGCCTCTTTCCTCCTCTCTGCTTGGCGTGCGTTACGTGTTCTCCCGCTCCGCCAATGAGGACCCCTTGCTCTATACCCTGATCGATCAGGAGGGGGATATTTACCTGTATGAATGCCGCTACAGCCTGCCGCTGGGCTTCATGATCAGCTCCGGGTCCGGCTTCTCCGCCTCGGCGCAGACCCCGGAAGCTTCCGGGAGTGCAGACGCTTCCGCAAGTGCGTTCACAGATGAGAACGTTTCTTCCCAGACGGCCGGAACAGAGGAGTCCGCTTCGGAGGCTTCTCCTCTTGACGAGCTTCTTGGCAATATTGACGATACCCGCACGGACGCGCTGGAACGCGCCCTGGACTCTGAAGGGGCAACGCCTCTCGATACGCAGAACCGCATGGTGCAGGCTCTGGGTCTGGAACAGAACCTGTTCACCTCCGTAGGCGCCCTTCAGGAGGAAGACGGCGCAACCACCATCACTGCCGATGTGAGCGGCCATTACTATGCCTATGTTGGAGATACGGGCGTCAATACCCTGAAAATGGAATCCGAAGCGGGAAGTAAAAGCTTCTCTCAGGTAAAATATCACTATATCTGTGATCTTGGCTGGCATGATGCGGGGGATGTGATCTCTCTGACCTCTGAAGACAGCAGCAGCCTGAACGTATCCGCCTACCGTCTGAATTTTGATGTGATGGACGAAGTGATTTCCATCCTCGGCGAGCAGACCATGACGGTGGATTCCTACAGCTCCACCCATATAAACGGCCACATCGACGTTTCCCGTGCAGGGGAGCTGATTCTCAGCGTCGCCTACGAGCCCGGCTGGACGATTCTGGTAGACGGCGAGGAGGTGCAGCCCGGCCTGTTTGACGATACCTTCATCAGCCTGTCGCTGACGGAAGGGGAGCATACCATTGAAATGCGCTACCGCCCCGCCGGCCTGACCATCGGAATCATTGTAAGTCTGATCTGCCTTGCCATTTTCGCGGCGATCGTCCTCCTGGAACGCCGGAGACGGATGCGGCCCAAAACACAGGCTTCGGCATTCCGGACACAGCGTCTGTTGTCCCGCCCGCAGGAAACGCAGACTTCTGCCGGTTCGGGCGAAGGAGGCGCATGATGAAAATGTTTCCAAACACCGGCGCGGTCAGCCAGGAAACGGCTGACCGCGCAGCCTCTTCCCGCCTCTGGTTTCTGGACCTGCTGCGCGGCATCAATCTGATTTCCATGATCGCCTACCACGGCGCCTATGATCTGGTTTACCTTTACGGCGTAAATCTCCCCGGCTACCGGGGGCTGCCCGGTTATCTGTGGCAGCAGAGCATCTGCTGGCTGTTCATCTTTCTGTCCGGCTTCTCCTTCTGTCTCGGCCGCTTTCACGGAGGCCGCCGGGTGAAGCGGGGACTGCTGCTTACCGCCTGCGGCCTCCTGATCACGGCTGTCACGGCTCTCGTCATGCCACAGTCCCTGATCATCATGGGCGTCTTAAGCTTTTTCGGCCTTGCGGTACTGCTCACGGCGCTGCTTTATCCCCTTTTCACACGCATTCCTGCCCCGGCCGGCCTGATCTGCTGTCTCCTTCTCTTTTTCCTGACAAGGGATGTGCCGTCCGGGTATCTCGGTTTTGAAGGCCTGCGCCTGTGCGCCCTTCCCGATTTTCTGTATCGGGGCGTTTTCATGATGATCCTGGGATTTCCCTGGCCCGGCTTCTTTTCCACCGACTATTTTTCGCTTCTCCCCTGGATCTTTCTGTTCTGGAGCGGATTTTTTACCTTCCGCTGCACGCCGTACGGACGCGGTCTGCGGCAGTGGCCGGCCTTTTTCAGACACCGTCTCTGCCCTTTTCTGGAATTCATCGGAAGACATACTCTTCCCATTTATATGATTCACCAGCCCGCGCTGATGGCTGTGTTTCTTCTCGCCCAGGGAATCGGTGTGCTGTAGGATTGTTCATTGACATCACTGCGGTGATGGATTAATATAATTAAGTGTCACTTGCATTCTGTGCAAATTTCTTTTAAACCAAATGCCGCTTTGCGGCTATCATCACGAGGTAGATATGGAGCATTTGAAAATCCCGAAAAACTATGAATCTGCGCTGTCCCTGCATGACACGCAGGTTGGAATCAAGACGGTAAAGGATTTCTTTCAGAGACTGCTGGCGGAACGGCTGAATCTGCTGCGCGTATCAGCGCCGCTCTTTGTGGATCCGGCTTCCGGCATGAATGACAATCTGAACGGCGTCGAACGGCCTGTTTCCTTTGGTATCAAGGAGCAGAATGAATACGAGGCCCAGGTGGTGCAGTCCCTGGCAAAATGGAAGCGCTACGCGCTGAAAAAATACGGTTTCTGCGAAGGCGAAGGCCTCTATACGGACATGAGCGCCATCCGCAGGGACGAGATCACGGACAACATTCATTCCATTTATGTGGATCAGTGGGACTGGGAAAAAATCATTTCCAGACAGGACCGCAATCTGGATACGCTGAAGGATGTGGTGCGCACCGTTTATAAGGTGCTTCGGAAAACCGAAAAATACATGTCCATTCAATACGACTACATAGAAGAGATCCTGCCCCATGACATTTTCTTCATCACCACGCAGGAGCTGGAGAACATGTTCCCCGACTACAGCCCGAAGGAGCGGGAATACTACATCGCCAAGGCGAAGGGCGCCGTCTGCATCATGCAGATCGGCGATGTGCTGGAATCCGGCGAGCGTCACGACGGACGCGCTCCGGACTATGACGACTGGTCCCTGAACGCGGATATCGTGGTTTATTATCCGGTTCTGGATATTGCGCTGGAGCTGTCCTCCATGGGCATCCGCGTGGATAAGGACGCCCTTCTTTCCCAGCTGGAAAAGGCCGGCTGTCCGGAACGGGCTTCTCTTCCCTTCCAGAAGGCGGTCATCGAGGAGCAGCTTCCCTTTACCATCGGCGGCGGAATCGGCCAGTCCCGCATCTGTATGTTCTTCCTCAGAAAGGCACACATCGGAGAGGTACAGTCCTCCCTGTGGCCGCCGGAAATCGTGGAAGAGGCGGAGAAGAACGGCATCCACCTGCTGTAGGCAGCTATCGGAAGACGGCCCTTTTGCAGCAGCTGTCAATTGAAAAAAGATTATCCCGCGTGCTCCAGGCTTTTCAGCTCCCTGGACCCTCACGGGATAATCTTTTTTATACAATAGGAAAGTTCCTTTCCTATTGTATAAAAAAAGACGTTGATGCGCACTC
>UQVK01000100.1 GCA_900544445.1 uncultured Lachnospiraceae bacterium | reverse complement strand
AGCGCAGAAAGAACGCTGAAACATATCATACCGTATATTACGAAGAAGCTATACCTGAAAGTCAATCTCGAGAAAACGACAGTGAGTCACGTCAGCAAAGTGAAATACCTCGGATATGGATTTTACCGAAACAAAGGGAAATGCCGTATGCGGGTACACCCCAAGTCAATCAGGAAGATGAGGAACCATTTCAGAGAATTGACAGTAAGGGGAAAAAAGTGGAGCAACCCGGAAAGAGAAGAGAAACTCAGGAAATATACGACAGGGTGGATAAACTACTACCGGTATGCAGACATGAAAAGCCTGATGGAGGACACGGACAAATGGTTACGCCATAGAATCCGTGCAGTGTACTGGAAGCAATGGAAGAGAGTGCGAACGAGATATAAAATGCTACGTGCACTTCACCTGCCGGAATGGAAAGTACACGAATTGGCAAATTGCCGAAAAGGAACATGGAGGGCAGCGGAGATGTTGAACTCTGCGCTTACCAGGACGATAATAGTGGACAGACTGGGATACCCATCCATGACTGCCCATTATCTGAAAGTACGTGTAAACTATTGAACCGCGTAGTACCGAACGGTACGCTACGTGGTGTGGAAGGGGAGAGTCAAATCTCCCCTATCCGATCTCCGGCTTATGCCGGATAAGTCGGCTCCTGTGTAGCAGCGGCTTCCGCTTCCAGCACCCGCGCCATTTTGTCGGCGGCGGTGGTGGTAGTGTCTTTCTTGAAATAGCCGGACACGACAAGGACGGAATTGCCCATGCGGATTTCCGTCACGCAGTCGGGGCGGCGGGCGGTGAGGGTGTCGTGCTGCTTGTTATCTGTCATAGGCAATACTCCTCCTCCTGCCGCTTCTG
The DNA here is from genome assembly GCA_900544445.1 of uncultured Lachnospiraceae bacterium. Taxonomy (GTDB): domain Bacteria; phylum Bacillota; class Clostridia; order Lachnospirales; family Lachnospiraceae; genus Eisenbergiella; species Eisenbergiella intestinigallinarum. Next base: position 13,059 of record UQVK01000100.1, on the reverse strand, counting down.
CGATGAGATCCTGGTCTTTCATCAGGGACAGCTGGTGCAGCGCGGGAGCCATGAGGAACTGGTGAAGGAAGGAGACGGTCTTTATGCTTCCATGTGGCGGGCGCAGGCGCAGTATTATGAGCAGGATGGCGCTTTCGTGAAACAGCCCTGTTCGACAGATTCTCCCTCTTGTGAATTGTTATCATATATGTTAACATTAAAGCAGTGAGGTGAGAGTATGGATGAGCTGCACAAACGACAGAAAATCATATCCCAGCTTGTGGAGGTCCGTTTAGAGCAGGGCATTTCCCAGGCAGAGCTGGCAAGGCGGCTGGGAATCCAGCGTTCCGGCATCAACCGCCTGGAAAGTGGGACACAGAACCCCTCACTTGATATGATCCTGAAGATTGCCTCGGCGCTGGGAAAGGATGTTTCCCTGAAGCTGAACGACAAGGAGGAGCCTATGAGTCATGTTTACAGTCTCCGCATGTATGATACGGAGCTAATGCGCTTTTCTATGGAAAAGCAGGGCTTGTCCGGCCTCGTAGCCGAAATCTTATACACCAGCGAGAAACAGGCCCATTTGCTGCCTCTGGATATGGAGCGCACCGGCGAGGGCGTTATTCATTGGCTGGAGCGGCGGGTTATCCCTAAAAACCGCGCCTTTGCGGACGAGATTTTAAAGACTCTTGGTCTCAGCCATAACGATACCAAGGGAATCATTGACGTGTGCAAGGGGCTGTCGCTTAACGACAGCTATTGGGTGGTGCCGGAAGGATTTGAGGGAAAATTTTCCCAATATAATCTTTACGAAAATCGCTTTTCCGAAATATTGGCGCTGGTGGCTTATACCGGTGCAGGCGGGAGCAGACAGGCCTTTACCATATCCCCGGAGCTGACCACAGGCGGTATGCTGCCTAAGGCGTGGCGATATGTGGAGCATGATGGGATTTATCTTTACAAGGGTGGCACGACCGGTGCGTCAAATGCGGGTCGGGAGCCGTACTGCGAGTATTATGCTTCGCAGATTGCGGAAACCATGCGCTTGAACGCCGTGCATTATGACCTGGAGAACTGGAAAGGCATTACCGCCTCTAAATGCGCCCTGTTTACCAACATCGACACGGCTTATATCCCCATTGGGCGCATTGTCCGAACCGGGGGAATTGCTGCCTGCCTTTCCTGGTATGACAAGCTGGGGCCGGAGTTTTCCGAGCAGATCCGCAGTATGTTGGTGTTTGATGCCCTGATTTACAATGAGGACCGCCACTTTGGAAACTTTGGCGTCCTGCGGGATAACCACAGCGGCAACATTATTGCGCCCGCCCCCATTTTTGACAACGGGCTGTCCCTGTTCTGCTATGCCGGTAAGGAAGATTATGCGAACCTGGACGAGTATGCAAAAACCCGTTCTAACCCCTACAACATCTCTTATGAGGAAGTGTGTGCGGAGGTCATGGGGCCAAAGCAGAAAGAGCAGCTTCGGCGCATGATCGGGTTCCGGTTCAAGCGCCACGAAAGTCTGGGTCTGCCGGAAGAACATTTGCAGGCCATTGAGAAGCATTTGGAAGGCCGGGTGCGAGGGCTCCTGGCAATCCCCACCCGCCATCTGAAACAGGAGAAGGCGCGGTAAAAACGAATATCTTTTTTAGAGAGCGTTCTGAAAATGGACGCTTTTTTTACAATCTAACTTTGAAAGTCCGGTACCATATCAGAGAGGACAAGGTTTTTCGCGAGCCTTGTCTGTCGGAGGGTAGGCCGCGGATTACCTTTCATGCGGTCATGCGGCGTGAAAAAAGAATAAACCATCGTCGGATACGGTGCAAAAAGGGATTCCTGCGTTTTTATCCGTAGAGAAAGCACAGCCATACGGATAGAATCACAGCTTTTGTTATATGCACCGTAGAAATAATCGGCTTTATACGGATAAAAATCAGATTTCGGCCCCCTACACCGTAGTATGGGATTCATTTATACGGTTAGAATGGCGGTTTTTTTCATTGAACCGTATTCCGCAACGATTTTGTACGGTTAAAATGGGAAATTATTCATATTTCACCGTATTTTTGCCTATCCGGTGGAAAGGGTCGGATACTTCCGTGAAAATAATCCGAAGAGGTGGAAACGAACGTGCGTTTGTGATATAATGCCTTAACAGGTTATGGAAAGGACACAAAATCAATCCTTTGAATTTGAAATTCAAGATAAAGGAAAGCTATGACGGTGAAGAATATGAAGAATGAGAACACGAATTGGGGACAAAGTGTTTCTGGCGTTGTGATTTATGAAAATAAGGTTCTGCTTGCAAGACATACTTATGGCGGCGGTTTGGGTAAACTGATTATTCCCGGAGGATACGTTGAATATGGAGAAACTCCGCAGCAGGCATTGATTCGTGAATATCTGGAAGAAACAGGCGTAACGGTTGAGCCATTGGATATCATTGGCATACGTTTTAACATGCACGACTGGTATATTGTATTCAGAGCCAGATACATATCTGGCATACCTGAATCGGACCATGATGAAAACAGCGAAGTAATATGGGTTGATGTGGATGAAGCCTTTAACAGGGAAGATGTGCCAGATCTGACAAAGAAGCTGATAAAAAGCGCAATTTCCAGAAGAGAGGGCCTGAAATATACGGAATATAAAAGTATATCACATCCGCCATTTTCTTTATATTGTTAAACAGAAATATTTTGCACAGCATTAAAAAAAGAAGGAGACATATTTCATGAATCAGCCAGACAACATCGCAGAGAAAGCCGGAAGCAGTGTTCTCACCGTCGATACGGCCCATCCGCAGGAGCGGCTGGGAGATCTGTTCGGCATTTTTTTTGAAGACATCAATCATGCTGCAGACGGCGGCCTGTACGCGGAGATGGTGCAGAACCGGTCCTTCGAGTTCGATCGCATCGACAATCCGCAGTATCATGCCCTCTACGCCTGGGAGAAGGTGGAGGAAGGAGCGCAGGTTCAGCTTCAGATCGAAACGGCGCGGCCGTACCATGCAGACAGCCCGCATTATCTGGTGATGGAAACGAAGGGGAATGGCCGCGCCGGGATTGTGAACCTGGGATTTGGAGACGGCTTTTATCTGGAAAAGGGAGAAACCTATCTTTTCACCTGCTATGCCAGGGCGCTGGAGGACCGGGAGTGCCTGCTTTCGGTGAGCGTGGAAGGGACAGAGTGCTGCGCTTCAGCCGCTTTTGCAGTCCGGGATATGGAATGGAAAAAATATGAACTGCGTCTGACCGCAGAGCGGAGCACCACAGCCGGGCGGCTGCTTCTGACTCTTTCGCAGGCAGGACGGCTGGCGCTGGATTATGTTTCCCTTTTCCCGGAGAAAACCTTTCTGGGACGGAAAAACGGACTGCGCAGGGATATCGCGCAGCTCCTTTGCGACATGAAGCCGAAATTCATGCGTTTTCCCGGCGGCTGCCTGGTGCATGACGGATCCCTGAATCCGTCGGACAGAGATTCCATGTACCGCTGGAAAAATACGCTGGGAGAACCGGAAAACCGTCCGGCCAGACGGAGCAACTGGGGTTATAACCAGACGCTGGGGCTGGGCTATTACGAATATTTTCAGTTCTGTGAGGACATTGGCGCAAAGCCCCTGCCCGTACTTCCCGGCGGATATGATCCTCATCACCAGAGAATGGTTCCTCTGGATGAGATGGGGCCCTGGATTCAGGACGCTCTGGATCTGATCGAATTCGCCAATGGTGGAACGGACACCGAATGGGGAGGCCTTCGGGCTTCGCTGGGCCATCCCGCGCCTTTCGGGCTGGAATATCTGGGGATCGGAAACGAAGAGGTGGGGGACGCCTTTTTTGAACGTTATGTGCTGATCCATCGCGCGGTTCGGGAAAAGTATCCGGAGATTAAGCTGATCAACACCGCGAGTCCATTCGCCGCCGGAACGGAATATGAACGGGGCTGGAAAAGTGCGCGGGAAAACGGAAGCGATCTCATCGACGAGCATTATTATATGGCGCCGGAATGGTTCCTGGCGAACCACCACCGCTATGATTCCTTCCCCAAGGACGGGCCGAAGGTATTCCTGGGAGAATACGCTTCCTGGGGAAACACCTGGTATAACGCGCTGGTGGAAGCGTCCTACATGACAGCCCTGGAGCGCAACGCCGCTTCCGTGGGACTGGCCTGCTATGCGCCCATGCTGGCGAACGTGTCCTATGTGAACTGGAAGCCGGATATGATCTGGTTCGACAACCACAGGGCATTCGGTACACCCAATTACTATGTGCAGAAGTTGTTCATGAACCATCAGGGCAGCCGGAGACTTTCCGTTTCAGCGGAAGGGATCGGCGTGGTGGACAGCCGTGCGCCTGAATACAGGGGAAAGATCCGGCTGGAAGGCTATGAGACGAAATCCCGTTTTGACGAGGTTTCCGTCCGCAATCTGGACACGGAGGAAGTCCTTGCCTTCGGAGACTTTCTAACGGAGAAAGGAGAGCATGCCTGGCTGGAAGGGTGCGCAGATTGTGCGGATTATGAGGACTGGGAAAACTACGAGATTTCCCTGAAGGCCTGCGAGCTGGAGGGCTGGAAGGGCTTTCAGATCCTGTTTGGCTGGAGGGATAATGACAATTACCTGGCCGCCACCTTCGGAGGCTGGCAGAATCTGGACCTTTTCATTCACAGACAGGTAAAAGGCCGCGGCTGTGATCTGACGGAAGGGTGGTTCCAGGCGGAAAAAGGCCGGGTTTATGATCTGAAAATCCGAGTAAAGGACTGTCGGATTACCGTATTTATCGATGGGGAGGAATACCTTGCCGTCACGGAAAATCCGGTGGAGGTGGAACGGCTGTATTATGCCGCATCCGTGGATGAGGCGGACGGTTCCGTGATTTTGAAGGTGGTTAACCTGCAGGAAAAGGAGGAAACCGCGCAGATCCGGCTGGACGGATGGAGCGTTCCCGTCACCGCGCAGGTCTTCACCATGACCGGAAAGCCGGAGCAGGAAAACAGCTTTGAACAGCCGGAGGCGGTGAGCCCTGTGGAAAGCAGCGTCGTGCTGGAAAGGGAAAGCTTTTCTTATGCATTCCTGGCCCTTTCGCTTACGGTATTTCGTATTCCTATGGCGGAAAAAGAACCGGAATCGACGGAGAAATAACGGAAAGCTTTGCTGAGGGGCTGGAGAAGGGCGCAAGGGTGCGTGCTGAAAAAGGAGGGTCTGTATATGGGAAGAAATAAAAAGAAAATCCGCAGGACAGCAGCGGCGGCAGCCGTGCCGCTCCTGCTGCTGGCCGGAGAGGCGGCTTTTTTCTATTATTATTCGATAGTCCGCTTCCCGGAGCGGAAGAAGGAGAAGACGGAGCGGCAGCTCCGAAGAGAAGAGAGAAAGCGGGCGAAAAAGCCCCGTGCCAGGTTTGAGAAAGTGGTGCAGGAAGGTGTGAGCTGGTTTCTGGGGCAGGAGCCGGAGCTGGTTTCCATCACCTCCTTTGACGGGCTCAAGCTGTGCGCCTATTATCTCCCTGCAGAAGGGACAAAGAAAGGGCAGCCTGAAGCGTCAGGGAACTCTGCTGATGCAGGAGAAAAGGCATCAACAGGGGCGGGAAGCGGATCAAATGCCCATCCTGCGAAAAATGTTCTGCTCCTGATGCACGGCTACCGTGCGGGAGGGCTGACGGACTTCGCGGGACTTTACCGTTTTTATCATGAGCAGGGCTATGATCTGCTGGTGCCCTTCCAGAGAAGCCATGGGCCAAGCGAAGGGAAATATATATGCTTCGGCGTGAAGGAGCGATACGACTGCCGGGACTGGGCGGAATATGCCGTCTGCCGGGCCGGAAAGGACTGCAACCTCTATCTGTCCGGCATTTCCATGGGCTGCGCCACCGTGCTCATGGCGGCGGGACTGCCCCTTCCTTCCAATGTCCGCGCCATCATTGCGGACTGCGGCTTCACCTCTCCAAAGGAGATTTTGAAGACTGTGCTGAAGCGGGACTATCATCTTCCCGCGTTTCCGCTCATGAACCTGACGGAGCTTCTGACCAGATGGCGCGCGGGCTTCGGCTACAGCGACGCTTCCACTCTGGACGCCATGAAGAACTGCCGGATTCCTGTGCTGTTCATCCATGGAGAAAAGGACTCCTTCGTGCCGGTGCAGATGACGCTGGATAACTATATGGCCTGCAGAGCACCGAAGGAGCTTCTGATCGTTCCGGGTGCGGTGCACGCGGCGGCAAGCCTGCAGGATCCGGAAGGCTATCAGAGAACGGCTCTGGCCTTTCTGAAAAAATATTCATAAGGGAAAGGAGGAGCCTATGGAACCGAGGCCGGTCATTTTTCATATTGATGTGAACAGCGCCTTTTTAAGCTGGAGCGCGTCCTATCGGAAAAATGTGCTGGGGGAGGAGCAGGATCTCCGGGAGGTTCCCTCCATTGTGGGCGGCGACCAGGAGGCCCGGCACGGGGTGGTTCTCGCCAAGAGCACGCCGGCGAAAAAATATGGGATCGTGACGGGAGAGCCCATCGTTTCCGCCAAACGGAAATGTCCGGGCCTGATTGTGATCCCGCCGGATTTTCACCTGTACGTGGAGGCCTCCCGTTCCCTGATCAGCCTTCTGAAAAGCTATTTTGACCAGGTGATTCAGTACAGCATCGATGAGGCATGGGCCGAGTTCACAGGCTATGAGCTTTTGTACGGGGAGCCGGTGGCCTTTGCGCACAGGCTGAAGGAGCAGGTGAAGCGGGAGCTCGGCTTCACTGTGAACATCGGCGTTTCCACAAACCGCCTGCTTGCCAAGATGGCCGGAGACCTGAAAAAGCCGGACTGCGTCAACACCCTGTTCCCGGAGGAGCTGGAAAAGAAGCTCTGGCCCCAGCCTGTGGGAAACCTCTTTCTGGTGGGAAAATCGGCGGCGGCCAGGCTGAACGGGCTGGGAATCCATACCATCGGGGATCTGGCGAAGGCGGACCCGGAGATGATCAGGGCTCATCTGAAAAAGCACGGCGAGGTGATCTGGAACTATGCCTGGGGGCGGGAGGAAGAGGACGAGCCAGAGGCGAAGGAAGGGAACAAGGTCTACGGAAACAGCATCACAACGCCTGTAAATGTGACGGATATCCACTATGCCAGACAGATTCTTTTATCCCTGTGTGAGTCAGTGGGCATGCGAATCCGCGCGGATAAGGCGAAGATCAGCTGTGTGAGCATTACGCTCAGGGACAATGATTTTGTGAACAGGAACCGTCAGATGCAGCTGGACAGCGCGACGGATGTGACGGAGGAAATTTATGATACTGCCTGCCGCCTTCTGGATTCGCTCTGGGACGGAAGGCCGCTGAGGCTTCTCGGGGTGTCCACCAGCCGGGTTTCTTATGAGGAATACCGCCAGTACAATCTGTTTGACCGGGAAAAATACGACCGTCTGGAAAAATGCAATCAGGCCATCGACACCATCCGGGCCCGGTTCGGAGAGGACTCCGTCATGCGCGCCAGCTTTCTGAAAACGGAACTTTCCCATACCAGCGGCGGTCTGAACAAGGAGAAGCGGGCGGAGCTTCTCACGGTGAAAAATCTGCGGAAGAAGGGAAAAAAAGACGGCTGAGGAGATTGTCTCAGCCGTTTGCCTTTCTGTCCCGTTTCAGGGATATGGCGGATTGGGTATTTTGTACGTTTTGGGTGTGCAGAAACTCCGAGGGCGTACAGGCGCTGTAACGCCTGAAAACCACAGTGAAGTAGCTGCTGCTTCCGAATCCAAGTTCCATGGCAGTGTTCGTCACGGACATGCCGTCAAGAAGCATTTTCTTTGCCAGCTGAATTTTGTGATAATTCACGTAATGTCTGGGAGCCATGCCGACCTGCGCCCGGAATTTCTGTTTGAACTGGGAGACGGAGAGGCGGCACAGCTTTGCCAGCTCCTCCATGGAAAGCTCTCTGGTCAGGTTGGAACGGATATAGGAAACCGCCTTTTCAATATCAGGAGAAAAGGCCTTTTCCTGCCCGTCAGGTCCCTCTTCCTGCCGTCTGGATGCTGCGGTCAGTTCATACAGGGCGAGAGTCAGATAAGCGCAGACCAGATGGCGCTGACTGTATGCGCTGGCAAGATCGAAAGCGCGGCGGATGTCGCTGAAGACACGGCTGCCGGGCCGGAATACGTGCCCGCCCATGGCGGCCAGGTCGGCAATGAGTTCTTGGGCCGCTTCGCGGGAGAGAAACAGGAAATGATCCGGATCGGAAACATCCAGCTGAAACCAGATGATTTCACCGGCGGAAAGCGGCCGGAAGTTGGTGCTGTGAACCTCATCGGGCCGGGTCATGAAAACATCGGAACCGGAGAGTTCATAATCCTTTTCCTGTGTGGTGAAGTGGATGGCTCCTTCCGTCACAAAGGTGAATTCATAGGCATCTTTATGAAAATGGGGAGACAGGGGAGCGCATGCCTGGGTCATGGTGTGCTTCCCGAACATCCGAAGGCCTGGAATTCCAAGCTCCTGCCAGGTATAAATGGTGCGGTATCTGGAGACAAAATAGCTGTCGTTTACTTCTCTTGCGTGTTCCATTTTTCCTCCGTTGCGAGGCTGAAAATGTCAATTTTATACGGCGTATAGAAATAGTAGCGGTACTTTTTTGATGATTTTATAATAAAAGAAGCTTCCGGATCACTCCGAAAGCTCTTTCAAATCAGTGCAGGAAAAGAGACTTGAACTCTCATGGTATTGCTACCACACGGACCTGAACCGTGCGCGTCTGCCAATTCCGCCATTCCTGCGCGACAAATAATATTATATACTTTTTCTCCAAAAAGTCAATACCAAAAATGAAAAAAGCAGCACGAACTGAAAGGCATGTTGAAACGGTTTGTGCAGAAGGAGGTCATTGCATGAAAGTCATGAATGCGGAGTGGAGGGACCGCGTTGACCATTGGGTCAGAACATTGAAGGAGGATTTTTATGAGCCTCTGGGTGAAATATCCTGGCGGGCATCCCGCACCATGGAGTATCTGAGTCCGGAGGAGGCGCAGAAGCTTTCGTTCGTTCCCGTTCAGCCCGGATTTGTCTGGGGGGACACTTGGGAATACTGCTGGTTTCAGGGGAGCGTGATTCTTCCCCAGAGGGCGGAGGGAAAGCGGATCGTGCTGAATCTTGCGCCGGACGGGGAGTCCACCCTGTTTGTCAATGGAAAAAGCTTTGGAACCTACCGCGCGCCCTGGGTCAGTGAGAGGCATCATTATGTGGAAGACAACGTGCTGACCAGAGAGGCAAAAGCAGGAGAGCAGTTCGATATTCTGATGGAAACCTATGCTGGACATTATTATCCGGAAGCGCCCACCGGAGGCTGCGCCACCGGCCCGGTACTGCCCGGACTGTATCAGGATCCTCTGGAGGAGGGAAAGCGGCGTACCCTGGGCGTATGTACCTTCGGAATCTGGGATGAAGACGCCTATCAGCTCTACATGGATGTGCAGACGCTGCTGGGACTTCTGGAGGTTGTGGACCTTTCATCCCTGCGGGCCGCCAAAATTGCGGAGGCGCTGGAGCAGTTTACACTGACCGTTGACTTTGAGCAGGACAAAGAAGCGAGACAGGCTTCCTACAGAGAGGCTTCCAGACAGCTCAGACCGGTAATGGAGGCGGTGAACGGTTCCACACAGCCGGTATTCTATGCCATCGGAAACGCCCACCTGGATCTGGCATGGCTGTGGCCCATGGCGGAGACACACCGGAAAACCTCAAGGACCTTTGCCGCGCAGCTGAGGCTTCTTGAAGAATATCCGGAATACAGATTCCTGCAGAGTCAGCCGGCATCCTATGAAATGTGCCGGAAATATTATCCGGAGCTGTTTGAACGGATCCGCGAAGCGATCGGAAAGGGACAGTGGATCGCGGAAGGCGCCATGTGGGTGGAGCCGGATACCAATATGGCATCCGGAGAGGCTCTGATCCGGCAGCTCGTCCATGGAAAACGGTATTATAAGGATGTGCTTGGAACGGACAGCGTGATTCTCTGGCTTCCGGACACCTTCGGCTATACCGCCGCGCTTCCTCAGATTCTTCAGGGCTGCGGCGTGAAATATCTGGTGACCCAGAAAATTTTCTGGTCCTATAATGACGGGGAACCGTTCCCCTATCACTATTTTACCTGGAGAGGAATGGACGGCTCCGAGGTGACCTCCTTCCTGCCCACCAGCTATACCTACCGCACAGATCCGAAGGAGATCAACGATGTGTGGAAAAATCGCGTACAGGCCAGGGATCTGGACGCGTTCCTGTTCCCATTCGGCTACGGAGACGGAGGCGGCGGACCGGCCAGAGATCATGTGGAATATGCGCTCAGACAGAAGGACATCGAGGGCGGTGTGAAGGTGAAAATGGCCGGGCCTCTGGAATTTTTCGAAGATATGGAGAAGCTGGGTGGACCGAAGAATAACTATGTGGGAGAGCTGTATTTCAGCGCGCACAGAGGAACCTATTCCTCCCAGGCGGACATCAAGAAGAACAACAGAAAGAGCGAGCTCATGCTTCGTGAAATGGAGATGTGGGCCTGTGCGGCATCCCTGAGAGGCTGGACTTATCCCATTGAGCAGGCGGACGGACTCTGGAAGACGCTGCTTCTGCATCAGTTCCACGACATTCTTCCCGGTTCCTCCATCGCCAGAGTTTATGTGGAAGCGAACGAAGCGCATGAAAAGCTGCAGGCGGATGCGGCGCAGATCACGGCAGATGCAGCAGCAGCCCTTATGGAGAAAAAAGAGGGCGTTACGGTGTTCAACTCCCTGAGTTTTGAAAGAAACTCCATTGTTACTCTGCCGGATTCGTTTGCGGACGGCGCAGCGCTGTCGGACGGAAGCCCGATTCCGGTTCAGAAGACACAAGAGGGCGTAAAAGCGCTGGTTTCCATACCTTCCTGCGGCACTGTGTCCCTGTACCCGAAGGCGGCAGAAAAGACGCAGGAGGCAGCGCTGCCCGAAGCAGAAGCCGCTTCCATTCAAAAGACAGCGGATGGTTTCGTGATGGAAAACGGCCTTGTATCCGCCAGGATAAACGGACAGGGCGAAGTGGTCTCCTTCCGCCTGAAGACGGGAAATGGAACCGCGGACGGATTGTCCAGAGAATATGCGGCAGGGCCGATGAACCGGCTGCGCCTGTTCAAGGATGTTCCCCGCAAATTCGATGCCTGGGACATTGACTCCAATTATGTCTGCCAGGAAATCGAGGGAGCCTGTGAGGTTGCCGTGGAGCCTGTGGAAGAGGGCCTTGAGGCGGTTCTGAAGGTGACGGGAAGAATCAGCCAGTCCGCCTATACGCAGTATATCCGTCTGGCAGCGGACAGCAGAAGACTGGAATTTGAAACGATCATAGACTGGAAGGAACTGCACCGCCTGCTGAAGACATCCTTCCCTGTCAATGTATATGCGGAAAACGGAATCAACGAGATTCAGTTCGGCTATGTGGAAAGACCGGCCCACCGTTCCAGACCGTATGACCAGGAACGTTTTGAGGTATGCAACCACCATTACAGCGCCTTCCGGGATGCAAATGGCGGAGCGGCCGTTCTCAACGACTGCAAATACGGCATTTCCATGAATGAAAACAGCCTGGAGCTGACCCTTCTGCGCGCCTCCGCAGCTCCGGAAATGCGTGCGGACAACAAGGTGCATCATTTTACCTATGCCTTTACGGCCTGGGAAGGAAGCTTCATGGATTCCGATGTGGTAAGACAGGGCTATGAACTGAATGTGAAGCCCTATCTGGCCTCCGGAAGCGGACAGGACTTCAGCATGCTTTCCATCGACCAGGCCAACATCATTCTGGATACCATGAAGCCCGCAGAGGACGGAAGCGGCGATATCATTCTGCGTCTGTATGAGAGCAAAAAGGCGGCAACCTCTGCCAGCGTACAGCTCTCCCGGGAGCTTTTGACGGCCGGCAGCTCTGTTTATGCCTGTGACATGCTGGAAAATGTGACAGAAGAGCTTGCCGTATCGGATGGAGCGCTCGTGCTTTCCTTCCATCCATTTGAAATCAGAACCATCCGGATTGCCGGACCGAGGTGAGACAGAATAAAAGACAACTGAAAAAGGGGGCTGCGGGATTCAGATTTCCCGCAGCCCCTCTTGATCCGGCCCGCCTGACTGGATATGGGATGGAAAGGAAGCGTGGAACCTCCACAAATAGATGGACTCTACACGCTATGCGACATAAGATGTATCAGTTTGATTTTTTAACGGGGAATCATCCCCTGCTGTCTGAGAACTTCAATGACCGTGTCCATCTCGTCATTCAGATGATAGATATCACGGCGGATGTTTCTTTCAGATACTTTCACATCAAGCTGAAGATCAGACAGTTTACGGGAATCCCTGCTCTGTTGGGCGCGGATACTGCTTACCGTGCCTTCCAGTTTCTCGAAACGTTTGTCCATGCCATCAAGCCGCTCATTGATTGTTTCAAATCGTTTGTCCATGCCGTCAAGCCGTTCATCCATTTTATCAAGGCGCTGGCAGACAGGCTTTATTTGTTCGCTGATAATATCAGTTAGCATTTCCCTTAATTCCATATCCATGGCATCTCCTCCTGTATCTGTTTATCGTATCACAGACAGTGTGTAAAGTCCATTTATTTGTCAAGGTTCCGGTGGCGCTGATCGGTCGATCTGACTGGTAAATGAAAAAATAGATCGCTGACAAAATACAGATTGATACAGAAAATATAGAAGTAAAAAAGAAGGGAAATAGTAAAAGCTCTTGAAGACTCAAGAGCTTTTGCTATAAAATAAATGCGGAAGATGGGACTTGAACCCACACGATATTGCTATCACAAGATCCTTAGTCTTGCTCGTCTGCCAATTCCGACACTTCCGCATGCCCACACCAGCGTACTGCCGTGCTGCGAATAGTATATTACCATTTTGAACTGCAGAAGTCAAGGTAAATTTTCAAAAAAAATTGTCAAAAAATTTCCGGGAAAAGGGTTGACTTTCTTCCGTCAATCATATAAAATACAACTTGTCGCGCAGGAATGGCGGAATTGGCAGACGCGCACGGTTCAGGTCCGTGTGGTAGCAATACCATGAGAGTTCAAGTCTCTTTTCCTGCACTGATT
>UQVK01000099.1 GCA_900544445.1 uncultured Lachnospiraceae bacterium | reverse complement strand
TCAGGGCCAGGTCTTCTGCCTGCTGAACGCGGTCCGGTGCGGTTTCGGTGGCAGAGGTGCCGGGGACAGAGGCCTTTTTCTTTTTCTGGTCTTCCAAGATACTCCTTTCCGGAAAACCATAGGGATCTTCTGCCGTTATAATGGGAGTCTGATACAGCGCAACAGGCGGAAAAAGCGGCAAAGACGGATATATGAAAAGCATTCGTCTGAAAATGTACCCGAAACGGGTGAAAATGATAGAAAAAAAGATAAATCGTAAAGATGGGAACAGAAGAATTCAGCTTCCATTATGCTGACAGGGGAAACATATCGATTTTCCTGCAAAAACGAAACATGAACTCCGGCTGTTGTCTGTGTCTCTACATTAACACGAACCAGCGGATGAAGCAAGAAAAAATACAGATAAGGGGAAAAAATCGGGAAGACAGTGCCGGCAATGGAACGATCTGCCGCACAACACAGAATACCGCCGCACGATACAGGATGCCGCATGATCTTGACAGCAAGCCGGAAAAAACTTATAATATGCAAAAGCATAAAATGAAAGCATAGGAAGGCTGCTCTTCGGCAGCAGAAAAAAGAGGCGGGGAAAATCAGAGATTTTCCCCTTGGATTGGAGTGTCGCCTTTTGGCAGCAGAAAATGAGGGAGATATGATAAAATTACCGGAATCGGAACTGGAAGTGATGCTCATCCTGTGGGAGAAAAACGGGGAAGAGGTGAGCGTAAATGAGGTATGGGAAGCGCTGGACAAACAAAAGAAAATCACCATGGGAGCGCTTCACAGCTATCTGAACCGCCTTGAGGAAAAGGGGTTCCTGGCGTTTCGGAAGGAGGGAAAATACAAAATTCTCCGGCCGCTCGTGAAAAAGGAGGACTACATGGAGCAGGAGGGAGAAATGCTGCTCGGCAGATTTTTTGGAGGCTCCGTGGGGAAATTTGTGAACTGTCTGTATGACAAAAACAGGCTGAGCGCGGAGGATATCCGGGAACTGAAGCGGTTTGTGGAGGAATTTGAGGAGAAGCCGCAGTAGCAGGGAGGGGAAAATGAAAATTTTATTTTTGAATATGCTGTCGGTATCCTTTTTTACAACGGTTTTTATCGGAGTGTTCTGTCTGGTCTGCCGTGTAGTGAACCGGAGGTGGATCAGCGCGCTCACCTGGACGGTGGGGATTTTCGTGGGGCTGAGGCTGCTGTTTTTCGTGCCGGTTCCTCTTCCGTATACGGTCACGTTCCCGGAAGGGATGCAGATGGAGCTTCCGAAAACCCTTCTGGAACAGCGGCGGAAGGAATATCTGGAAGAAAAGGAGAGGGAGAAGCTGGATGCGGAGAAAGGCGGGCAGAGACAGGGAGAATCAGCCAGGGCATGACTGACACGGCAGGTGAAAGCGCTGACAGATGAAAACAGGGGATTTTCTGCGGATATCCTTTCGGCGGCGGCATGGATCTGGTTTACGGTCTGCCTTTTTCTGCTTGTGTTTCGTTTTGCCGGGTATTTCAGGCTGCGGTTTCTCATTTTCCGGAAGGGAAAGCCGCTGCCGGAGGAGGAAACCTGGATTTACCGGCGCTGCGTAAACGAGATGCGCTATGGAATAAATATCCGGGTAAAACGTCTTGCGGGAATATCCTCCCCTTTTGGAATCGGATATTTTTCCCAGATGATCATTGTGCCGGAGGGCCTGACAGATGCGGCGGCGCTGGAGGATGTATTTCGTCATGAAATTGTCCATGCGCGCCGTTTTGATAACTGGTACAGGCTGCTTCTGCTCCTGGCACAGAGCGTTCACTGGTTCAATCCGGCGGTGGCCCTGTTTTTTCGGAAAATTGAAACGGCCCGGGAATCGGCCTGATCCGCCTGTTTTTTGAGGGGGAGGGCACCTATACCGAGGACATCGGGGACTACGGGGAGTTTGAAGGCTTCCGGGGATACAGCAAGCTGTACATTTTCCCGGAGACCATTCCCGAGGGCGCGCGGGCGGAGGAGTACTTCTATTTTTATCAGGATACTCTTTTTGATCCCTCCGCTCAGATTTATCTGGAGTGCAGCTATGATGATATGGCGTATGCGAGGGAGCTGGAACGGCTTTCCGGGATACGGGAGATTTACAGGGGAGAGAGCCAGGTTCTGCAGCTGGATGAAGTAAATTTTGCCTGGCCTGCTTTTGTGACCATCTATGGGGATAATCACTGCTGGGAATATGCGCTGCTTCTGGACGACAACCGGATCGCCTATGTATTTCTCCAGTTTCAGAACCGGCGGGAGATTGCATTTCCCACGGAATATCTTCCGCATCATTATGGAATGGGAGTGGAAGAGGAGAGCTTTTCCATTTATCTGTTTGATGTGGGAGGCGGTGCGCGTGCCGGTGACTTTTAAGAAGCGCCGGAAGGCGCGTATTGAGGAGACAGGCTTAAGAAATGCTGGCGAAGGCGGCGCGCAGACCGACCGTCTATTTTACCTGCCGCCACTTCAGATTCAGCGCCTTAATCCAGGTGCACTGGCCGGAAGGATTTTCCTCTGTGAGTTCGTCGTCCGCCCAGAAAACAGATTCCTCCCGGAAAAGAAGCGTGGCAGAGAAAATTACTCTGGAGCAGTTTTCCAGAGGAGGGCGCAGATTCAGGGCAAGCAGTCCTTCAAAGCACAGTTCGATAACACCGAACCAGCCTGAGTTATCAAAGAGGGCTGTCAGTTTCGCCTTTCCGTATTCCTCTTCATAGGTCAGCCGGTCCAGCGTGGAATCGTGAAAGCCTGCGAACAGCTCCATCAGCGCATCGGCATCCTGCTGCGTCCGGATATAATTCCATTGCTCCGCATCTTCATTGGTAACGATCGGGATGGCAGCATCAGCCACAGGAACATGCTCTCCCCTCATCAGACGCAGCAAAAAGACCTTTTCACAGATAATCCATCCATTCTGGCAGGAATTGATGCATTGATACCGGGGTGTCAGCTGTCTGGTATCCTTATTCAGATAGTCCATAAGCAGAAAACACTTTTCATAAGGATTGATCACGATTGCCTGTTCATAGCAGCCCGTATTGAGCAGGCCGTAAACCATGGATTTGTAAGGAGGGCAGTCCTGATTGCCGGAAACGAGAACATACATGGAGAAGCTCCTTTCAAAAAAACGCTGTAAAACATACAGGGCGCAGACGGCTTTAGCGATAGCTGCGGTTTCTGTTTCCCCTGCTGGCATCACTATAGCAGATGGGAAAAAGGTTTACAAGCGTTACAGGAACTCATTCCAGAGAATGAAAACAGTTCACTTCGCGCCATTCGCAAAGCCGCGCTTCGCGCTCTCCGCTGCTTCGCAGCTTTGCTCATAGCATGGCGCTCCCTTCGTCCGCTCGGAGCCAGTCATCTGTTCGTGCAAGCACGACATCTGCCTGGTTCCGGCGGACGAGTGAACTGTAACACCAAATATGACAGATCATCCCGTTTCCCTGACAGCAGATAAGTAGATTCTGAAGAAAGCTGATATAATAGAACAGATTATACGGAGGAAAGATACGAATGAAAAAATGGTGCGTTATTCTGGCAATTACGCTGAGCGCAGTTCTGTGTGCATGCCAGCAGAAGACGATTCAGGAATCCCGTGCTGAAAGCATGGAGGAAGCCATGGAAAAGTCCGTGGAAGAATCAAACGGCGCCGGGATCACATTTTCAGAAGCACCGGAACAGGATGCGCCGATTCCCTATGGAGAAACGGTAACCTTCAGCGGGTACCAGCTACAGGACGGAGCCTCTGTGGCAGTTACGGTGTCTATGAAAATCGGTGATGTACTGCGGGGAGAGGAGGCATATGCCGTTCTTCTGGATAATGATCCTCAGCTGTCGCCGCCGGATTCCATTTATAACTGCACCATAAGGGCCGGAGAGCGCGCGGAGGGAAAAGCAGCGTTTCTTCATGGCGTGGGAGAAAATGAGCCGCTTGTCTTTGCAGGCTTTGAGCAGGTGCTGAGATTTTCTCTTGCCTCTTAAGGGAAAAGCTTTTGGAAAGAAAGGGGAGTAAACGGGGATGGAGGAAGCGGGAACTGTCCGGCGGATCATTTCAGTTGTGGTTTTGACGGCCGGCGCGGCTGCCCTGCTGCTTTTTCTCGCTGTGTCCATGGGATTTTCTTCCCATAAGCAACACCTCATACAGGATGAAAATCTCCAGAAGTATGTGGATGAGATCCGCTCCTTTCTGCCCCGCGGCATCCCGGCGGCCGCTTCGGATGTGACCTGGCGTTATTTCAGGCATGAACCCTTTCCCTGTGAATTTGCAATTACTCTCTCAATGCGGCTGCCCGAGAACGAATACAGGGTCATGAAGAACATGGTTCTTGAGGAAGCTGATATGCCGGAAGACAGAAAGGGGAAGGGGATGAAGGTGACGGTATCCCCTGCAGGCAGGGGCAGTCCGGAAATGACGATCCACTTTGATGATGACAGATACTGGATAGAGTTCGTTCGGTACATTGGAGGAAACGATGCTTCAGATTGGAATATGTGACGATGAAACGGTCATAGCGGCGCGGATGGAGGAGCTCATCTTTGAAACCTGCCGGGCAGAAGGAATTCAGGCAGGCGTAGAGGTGTTTTACAGCGGAAATACACTGTTGGAGGAAGTGCGTCGGGGAACCCGTTACGATCTGCTTTATCTGGATATCCATATGCAGAAAGGAAACGGGATTTCGGCGGCAGAGCAGATCAGAAAGCTGGACGACAATGTGCTTCTGATTTTTGTATCCGGCTATGATCAGTACCTGATGGAGCTGTTCCGCCTGGATGTGTTTGAGTTTGTCAAAAAACCTTTCGAAAAGGAATCGTTCGTACAGACCTTCCTCCGGGCTGTCCGTAAAGTGGGAGAAAAGAGCCACTATTTTGTATATGCCTACCGGGGAGAGGAATTTAAGCTTCCCTGCATGGAAATTCTGTTCTTTGAGAGCAGGGGCAGGAAAATATGGATCCATATGAAAAACGGGGAAACCGCCTTCTTTAACGGAAAGCTGTCAGACGTGGAGGAAAAGCTGCGGGGAGGAAAGGTGCCTTTCTTAAGAATCCACCAGTCCTATCTGGTCAATTATCATTTCATCCGGTCCAGAAACAGATCGGAGGTCAGACTGCTCAACCACATTGTTCTGCCGATCGCTGAAGACAGGCGGAAGGATTTTGGCAGAGAGTACGGAAAGCTGCTGGGAGGGGAAATCGATGTATGAAGTCGGAAAAAGCATCCTGAACCTGATGCTTTTGATCTCGACCGTCTGGATCATATACAGGGTTCTTGGGACATTTTTTGAAAAAAGGAAGTGGACGGTGCTTTCCTGGATTTCCTGGGGAATTCTGATCGCTTTTCAGGCTGTTGTGGAATTTCGGGATCAGTACGGAAACGGAAGGCTTCTTCTGGGAGTTATCATTACTTTGACAATGGTTTCAGCAATATGTTATCAAAAAGCAGGCATCAAGAAACTGCTGATTGTTGCTTTTTTGTATGTGATCTGGGCCGGAGCGGAAATGATAGTCATAAGCTTTATGAGCGGATTAAGTATGGATGAAAGAAGCCGGTACGACATAGGGGAAACACTATCTAAAATGATAGTTGTTTTCCTTGTCTTTCTGCTTCGGATAATTATAAAAAAGAACGGCAAAAGTGACATTGCCCTGCGCTACAATATCCTTCTGCTTTTTATCCCGGCCGGCAGCATTTTTTTTATGTATAATCAATTCCAAATGATCAGCCAGGAAGTCAACTTTGTTTTTTCTTTTATTTCCTTTGGCATTCTCCTTCTCATCAACATCCTCGTTTTCGAAATTTATCTGAAGCTCATCCAGCTTTTCCGGCAGGAGAATGAACAGACTGCCTACATACGCCAGCTGGATTTCATCGCCAATCAGATCAACGAGCAGAGCCGTTTCACGGAGGAATTTCACAGGGAAAGGCATGACCTGGCGAATCAGCTTGTGGTAATCCGGGAGTGTGTGGAATCGGGCGAGAGGGAAAATGCGGTTGAGAGTCTGAACCGGATCATAAAATCTGACGACAACGGCTATTCCATATCCCGGAGTGGGAATGCGGTTGTGGATGCGGTGATCAATTTCAAGTATGCCGCCGCCAGAGAATGCGGAATCCGCTTTGTCCTGCGGATTTTTATTCCGGAAAAGCTCCCCGTTGATCAGTGTGATCTGGGCATTGTGCTGGGAAACGCTCTGGATAACGCCATCGAGGCTGCCGGAGCCTGCCCGGAAGAGGACAGGAGGATTGAGATTCGTATGGGAGTGAAAAAGGATGCCCTGATTCTGGTCGTTAAAAATCCCTACGCGCACGATCTGAAGCATTCCGAAGCCGGGGAGCTTTTGTCCACGAAAAAGGATTCCCAAAGGCATGGATATGGGTTAAAATCGATACAAAGGACGGCGGAACGTTATTCCGGAGAGGTGCTGATTGATGGAAAGACCCGGGTATTTTGTCTGACTGTGATCATGAATCTGCAGCAGACGGAAATGAAAGAGGAGCAGGGAAATTCCTGGTGGGACGAAGCGGAGGAGAAAGAGTGAAAAAATGGCTGATACTGATTGCGGTAATAACAGGGATCCTGCTTGTGGCCTGTGAAAACAGCGGGAGTGCGCAGGATGGCACGCTGCAGGAAGAGAACGCATCTGAAGCGGCCTCTGGGGAAAATACTGTAGCTGCAGAAACCGAAGAGGTGCCCGAAACAGAAACCGCTTCTGAAGCATTTTCTGTTTCCATCGATGTCCGGGATCATTATACAACCAATATCGGAGATCCCTCGAATTTGTACCGGATCGATGAGAACGGCGTTCTCTGGGGCTGCGGCAATAATAATTACGGCCAGCTCGGACAGGGAACGCAGGATGTGGAGTTCCATTCGGAAATGGTGAAAATTGCAGAAAATGTGGTGCATGTGGATGATTCCCAGAGCGGATTCGTGATCTGGCTGACGGAAGACGGGGAGCTGTACGGCTGCGGAATGGCCGCCACCGGAGCGCTGCGGGGAAGAGAAGCCTTTTCAGAAATGATGCTTGCGAACAGTAAGGAATTTGTTTTCACGGAGCCGGTGCTCCTGTTCACGGATGTGATATACGCCTGCTGCGGAAGGTATGATGTGGCCTGCCTGACTTCGGACGGTTCTGTGTGGATATGGGGGCTGGTGTGGTATGAAAGCGGTGGATACGATTTCCGAAAGGAACCGGAAAAAGTCCTGGAGAATGCGGTCTGGATCACGGGAGGCTTTTTCAATCATGCCGCACTTCTGAAGGATGGAACCGTCTGGACCTGGGGCTACAATTATTCCGGAAACTGCGGCGTGGAAGGGCCGGCGCTGATTTCTGAGCCGCTGAAGGCTGCCGATGGCGTGGAAATGGTCTGGACGGGCAGAATGGAAGAAAATGTGGATTGTGACAGTATAGAGGAATTTAATGGAGAATACCCGCGGGCCATGGAGAATACGGTGATCCGAAGAAGTGACAGCTCTTACTGGATTTGCGGAGCCAACGTGGGAGATGAGGAAAAAGTTCTGCCCGTTTATTATGAAGCGACGGATTTCCCACTGGTATGCACATCCGAGTTTCTGCCCTTTGACTATGACGGCAGAGAGGAATAACGTTCCGGACTGTGCGGGAGATGGCGGAAAAGGAAACTGGAGGAATTATGCCGAACAGAACGAAATATGACCTGGAAGCGTCCCTGAAAAAGCTGCTTCTTCAGAAACCGCTGGATAAGATCACCATCAGTGACCTGACTGCGGACTGCGGCATCAGCCGGATGGCCTTTTATTATCATTTTAAGGACATCTATGATCTGGTGGAGTGGGTCTGTCTGGAGGACGCACAAAGAGCGCTCCAGGGGAAAAAGACCTACGACACCTGGCAGGAGGGACTGGAACAGATTTTTGAAGCGGTGCTGGAAAACAAGCCCTTTATTCTGAACGTCTATCGTTCAGTCAGCAGGGAACAGATTGAAAATTATCTGTTTCAGCTCACGCGTGCGCTGATCCGTGGCGTGGTGGAGGAAAAGGCGGTCGGAACCGGTCTTTCTGAGGAAGAAAAGGAGTTCATTGCCGATTTTTATAAATACAGCTTCGTGGGCGTCATGCTGGACTGGGTCAGAACGGGCATGAAGGAGGATTATCAGGAGATCACGGACAGGATCAGTATAGTGATGAAGGGGAATATCACAAATTCCATACGGAATTTTTTATCAGATGAGGGCGGATGATAAGTTTTTTATCACCGCCCCCTTTTTGTAAATGGAAAAGAGTTCAGAGCCGTCCTATGATACGGATAGAAACAAAACAACCGCTTATGATATCTGGAAAGGATGGTTTGATATGTCAAAAAAGGGAACGAAGCTTGGCACGGCATCGGTGCTTTTTGCGGGTGCAGGAGCAGCGGCGCTTGCGGTAAAAAAGTCAAGGGAAAATGCACAGAAGAAAGCACAGCAGGCTGCCTCTGTCCAAAGCGCCTGGCGAAACACAGAACTGGGAAAAAATGCCAGAAACAGCAAGGGCATCTATTACAGCAGCGGTAACTATGAAGCTTTTGCCCGGCCGGAAAAGCCGGAGGGCGTGGAGGAGAAAAACGCGTATATTGTGGGGAGCGGACTGGCATCCCTTGCGGCGGCCTGTTTTCTGGTGCGTGACGGACAGATGCCTGGAGAGCGCATTCATGTTCTGGAAGCCATGGATATTGCGGGCGGAGCCTGTGATGGAATCAACGACCCGACCCGCGGATATGTGATGCGGGGAGGAAGGGAGATGGAGGATCATTTCGAGTGTCTGTGGGATTTGTTTCGAAGCATTCCCTCTCTGGAGATTCCGGGCGCATCGGTGCTGGATGAGTTTTACTGGCTGAATAAGCATGACCCCAATTATTCTCTCTGCCGGGCCACGCAAAAGCGGGGACAGGATGCGCATACGGATGGAAAATTCAGTCTGAGCCGGAAGGGCTGTATGGAAATCATGAAGCTTTTCATGACCAGAGACGAGGAGCTGTATGACAAGACCATAGAGGACGTGTTTGACGATGAAGTGTTTGACTCCACTTTCTGGCTGTACTGGAGAACCATGTTTGCCTTTGAAAACTGGCACAGCGCATTGGAAATGAAGCTGTATTTTCAGAGATTCCTTCATCACATCGGCGGCCTGCCGGACTTCAGCGCGCTGAAATTCACCCGGTACAACCAGTACGAATCCCTGATTCTTCCCATGCAGAGATATCTGGAAAATGCGGGAGTGGATTTCCGGTTCAACACAGAGGTGACAAACGTACTTTTTGAGCACAGAGGCGGCAGAAAAATTGCAACAGCCATCGAGTGCCGGGAAAACGGCGTGGAAAAGGGGATTCTTCTGACGGAGAAGGACCTGGTATTCGTGACCAACGGAAGCTGTACGGAAGGGACCATTTACGGAGATCAGCATCATGCCCCGAACGGAGATGCGGAGGTGAAAACCAGCGGTTGCTGGAATCTCTGGAAGAATATCGCGAAGCAGGACCCGGCCTTTGGACGACCGGAGAAATTCTGCTCCGATATTGCGAAAACCAACTGGGAATCCGCCACTGTAACCACGCTGGACGACAAAATTATTCCCTATATCACCAATATCTGCAAACGGGATCCCCGGAGCGGAAAAGTAGTGACGGGAGGGATTGTAAGCTGTCAGGATTCTTCCTGGCTCTTAAGCTGGACTATCAATCGCCAGGGACAGTTTAAGGAACAGAATCCGGAACAGGTCTGCGTCTGGGTCTATGGACTGTTTACGGATGTTCCCGGAGATTTCGTGAAAAAGCCGATGAAGGACTGCACCGGAATGGAGATTACGCAGGAATGGCTGTATCATATCGGCGTTCCGGTGGAGCAGATTCCGGAGCTTGCCGAAAACAGCGCGGTCTGCGTACCCACCATGATGCCATATATCACCGCGTTTTTCATGCCGCGTAGGGAAGGAGACCGTCCGGATGTGATTCCTGACGGCTGTGTGAACTTCGCTTTTCTCGGCCAGTTTGCCCAGACACCCAGAGATACGGTCTTTACTACCGAGTATTCGGTACGGACAGCCATGGAGGCGGTATACGGACTGCTGGGCGTGGATCGGGGCGTGCCGGAGGTGTGGGGAAGTGTGTATGACATCCGTGATCTGCTGGATGCCTCCGTGAAGCTGATGGATGGAAAATCTCCGCTGGATATCGAACTTCCGGGGCCGCTTACTGCCCTGAAAAAGCCTCTGCTCCATTTTCTGCATGGAACGGTAGTGGAAAAACTGCTGGAGGATCACGGGATCCTGCGCAGAGAATAGGAGAGGAAAGGCGGCCTGTCCAGGCCGCCTTCGGTCAACGCCTTACAGCGTCATATGTCCTTCTATTCCATCAAAATTCACCTTGCGGACCGTCCCGTCCTTCAGCTCGATGGTGACGGTTCCGTATGCGCCGGTCTTCTTCATATCCTCGTAGGAAATGGAACGAATGGGGAAAAGCTCCTCATCGGTGAAGTCCTCCGCGTTTTCCTTTGTGATGACCTGGGAGATCATCACATAGGGTTCATAGCCTCCATACTGCTTTTTAAAGGTGGAAGAGGCGTAAAGAACGATGGACCGGTCGGAATCCGGATTGGTGCCCTGGCTGGTGACCAGATCCAGTGCCTCCCAGCCGTCATAGACCGTCATGGCCATCTGCCTGTCCTTGCCCTGAGAGTCCTTTCCCTTCAGGATGATGGCCCTGGCAGTTTTGGGTGTGCCGCCTGAAAGGTAGAAGACCTGGGAAGCGTAAACCTCATTTTCTGCATCGCAGCGGATGATCTGCGTGCCGTTGTCCGGGAAGCCGTAGGAGCCCAGCGTCAGGGTCACGGGCCTGCGGTGCAGCTTGTGACGGTCCACCCGCATGATGCCGCAGGAAACCGGGAAGTCTGCAAGGTTCATGGCCTGGATCCAGTGCTCTTCGGTTTGCAGATGAAAGTTAAAATATTCTCGGCGGTACAGAATGCTGTCTTTTTCTCCGCTCCAGAAAATGACGTTGGGATTCTGAAGCGTACCGGTGGTCACATCCTTCAGCACGTACTGCTGAGCCTCCACTTCGCCCTTTTGGACAGGACTTTCATCCTGAGGAACGGGAGTGGATTCCCAGGGATATTTGGTGTTGAAGGAAAGCTTTCCATAATTCCACATGCCATGGATATCATCCGGCGCCTTTACCACCTTTCCGGTACGAAGGATGGTCTCCCCGTTCGCTTCGTGGTTGGTAAAGCACAGAGCGGGACCGTTCAGGGCGGTACCCTTTACCTCGCCGGGCTTCAGGCTTTCCCAGGTTCCGTTGTTCTCTTTCGCGGTCCAGAAGGGATGGTCTGCGGGAAGATGCAGACACAGGAAGGCCTTTCCCATCCAGAAGGGGGATTCCGCGCAGGAATAGCCCTGCACCAGCGGGGAGAACTGTCCGTAGAAGCCAAGGGTGAAGGCTCCCTTATACAGCACGTCGTCCCTGGATAAAAACTGCATCAGCGAACCGGAAGAGATTCTTCTGGCAAGTCCGGGGTCCACCGCCGGATTTTTCAAAAACAGGTTTCCGTCAAAGGCGCTGGTGGCAGCGTTCCGGTAGATATTGCTTCTGCCCCACATGTTGGTGAAGCCGTCTCTGTCAAAGAAATCCGCATAGGTTTCCATCAGTTTGTTGGAATGCTCCTCAAAACGGGCGGCGATATCGGGCGCGTTCTCATAGCCGTACCACTGATTCCAGATGGGAGCGTATACGTTGAAGGCCCAGCAGGAATAGTAGTCGAAGGAGTGGCCGTCCCGGTACCAGCCGTCCCCCACATAAAAATTCAGCACCGCCTGAGCGTGGTCCAGCATGATGTCCTCTTCGATCGGATAGCCCTCCATATGCAGAAACGCCATATCCAGCATATTGAAAAGACGCCAGTTCTGCGGTACGGTGCTGGCATGGGCAAAGCCCGTCAGAAACGCGGCGATGGTGTCCTTTTCCTCCTTCGTATAGGAGGCCCAGATTTCCTCGCGGCAGATCCAGAGGCAGATGACCAGAGCACAGGTTTCCACCGTCTGCTGATAGGCCCGGAAGGGCTGATGTCCGTTTATTTCCTGAAGCTGCTCGTAGGTTCCTGCGGATACCGGATCCCCGGGCGTACAGGTGCGGAGCACCTGGCTTTTATAGTATTCCTTCATGGAATAGCCGCGGATGTTCAGTTCCGGATCGTCGTGGATCAGAGGGGCGGCGATAAAAAAGCTTCTGGCGAGCCCTTCAAACATCTCCGCTTTTTTTTCAGTTTCCAGCGCGTCCGGGGACGCATCTTTATGAGGATAGGTGATCTCCGTTTCCTTTCTGGGGAGCACCACCGGATCTTCAAAACGGGCGATATTCTGAAAAATTCCGTCCAGAAGATATTTCCCTGCTTCGATCCAGCTCTCCCGCACCAGTCCGGTATAAGGGCTTTTTTCAAAATCAAGTGTCTGAGGCTTAAATGCCATGTGATTCTCCTTCCTGCCCTGCAAAAAGGGCTTATACGCCAACAGGGATGTCCCGAAGGAACGGGGCACCCGCTGTTGGATATATTTTATATGTATCTTTCCGACATCAAGGAGAGTTATTTACCAGATAAAAATCTCGTGTCCGGTCAGCTTCCAGATCGCTTCGATGAAGTAATAGTCTCCATAGATGATGGGGAACTCATGCTTTTTATCGTGGAAGGCGGCGGTACATTTCTGAACGATGGAATCCCGGTTCACATCCCAGTCACAGCGCTTTGTATCCAGTGTGTACAGAAGAGAGATGGCGGCGTCGTGATAAATTTTCTGCTCTCTGCCCTCGACGCACTTCGCAATTTCCAGAAGGCCGCAAGCGGCAATCGCGGCGGCGGTGGAGTCCTCAAGCGCACAGTCGGCCGGCTGGCGGAAATCAACGGGAACCAGATTGGAATCCGGTGTGTTCACCAGGAAATAGTTCGCAACCCTCTTGGCACAGGCCAGATACTCCGGATTTTTCGTATGGATGTAGCTCAGCGTAAATCCGTAGAGCGCCCAGCTCTGTCCTCTGGTCCAGGAGGAACCATGGCCATAGCCCTGGCCGCCATGGGAGCAGACATATTCTCCGGTTTCAGGATTGAACTCTACAATATGCTTCGCGGAACCGTCCGGACGGATGAAGCACTTCATCGCCATGTCCGCATGATCCGTAGCGATCTTCAGATAACGGGGATCCTGAATCTGGTCATAGGCCCAGTACAGGAGCGGCAGGTTCATCATGCAGTCGATGATGGCCCAGCCTGTCCGCTGTCCTTCGCCCCAGTCATTCCAGGCACGGATGAAGTGGCCCGCCGGATTGTAGCGCCCTGCCATGTTGTCTGCCGCCAGCCGGGCACGGTTATAGGATTTTTCATTTCCGGTCAGCCGGTAATTGACAACGGAAGTGGGCAGCCAGCGGAAGCCGCTGTCGTGATCCATTCCTCTGTGGTCCATCAGACAGAGATCCAGCGTATCCTCCACTTCCTCCGCCATTTGCCGATACAGCTCGTTGTTGGTGGCGTGATACAGCTGCCACAGAATACCACCCCAGAATCCGTTAGTCCACCAGCACGGATTGGTCTTTGTCTGATCGTCAAAAACGCCGTCCTGAGCAGTATAGGGG
Organism: uncultured Lachnospiraceae bacterium; assembly: GCA_900544445.1. Classification (GTDB taxonomy): domain Bacteria; phylum Bacillota; class Clostridia; order Lachnospirales; family Lachnospiraceae; genus Eisenbergiella; species Eisenbergiella intestinigallinarum. The sequence continues at coordinate 363 of UQVK01000099.1, read as the reverse complement.
ATCTTGTGCTGATTCCGCTCTGCCGTAGCCAGCATCTTTGCACAGATTTTTTCATACACCCCGTCCAGCCATTCCTTTTCGTTGATGTTTACAGTAACCATACCTCTCCTTTCTGCCGCCGCAGGGCGGCCTTCAAATAATGGAGAAATTGGCCGTAAGGCCAATTTCCAGGGAAAAGCGCTGCTTTTCCCGCCTTTCCGCCGCCGCAGGGCGGCATTCAAATAATGAAAGTCTAACTTTTTATGCCAGATACAGGAGCATTCCCTCTTTGTGCGCGCAAAGGGAGCATAGCCTGTTTTCATGTGTTAATTGTATAATATTGACTGAAAAAAAATAATATCCTATAATATGAAAAAACTAACG
>UQVK01000098.1 GCA_900544445.1 uncultured Lachnospiraceae bacterium | reverse complement strand
TTCTTACCAAAAAGGAGTCATTTTCTTCCAAAGACACAAACTTTTTTACACTACCTGAAAAGCCATCGGTCACTTTCAAATGTGTTGTCAGGAAATCGTTCCGGCATACCGTCTTTTCCTGCACGTTCCAATACCCATTTGCCGTTTTTCAAAGCAGTGGGGTAATGCTCCGCAATGGAAGCGGTAGAGTCGTAATCACCCTTTTTATAAGAAGGCATATGAACCTGCACGCTTTTCATTATTCTATCTTTATCGGCTGGCGTTGCAATGGCGGGAGCCGATCTTTCATAATGAAGAAGAAACCAGTATTCGATACAGCCGGTAGTCATAAGCAGCCGAATGCGTAAGGGATTCCTTTTGGTGCGGGAGGAGATTATGTCCGACAAACATCTGATATTCTCCTCCCACTGGCCTCCCTTCTCTATTTCGGTATCAAAGAAAAACCAGATTTCATCCAGTTCTTTAACATTATTTTGAAAGCGTTTATTTCCTCGAAAATAGGATTTGGCCGTGTGAAAGGTGCCTTTTTCTCCATGGATAATAATTGTCGCTTTATTTGAAAATCTTTTTTTCAGGTATTTCGTGTAGACTTCTTCGCTTTCGCCTTCCCAGAATACGTAGATTGCTTTTCTGGGAGACAGAAATCCTGCTTTTCGTGCCAACTAATCCACCTCCTCAATGGAAGGAACTGCGCCAAATTTTCCAAGAAGATATGCTTTCTGAATATTGGCGTCATTCCGAATATTGAAATCAGCTAATGAATAAAGGGAGGAAGCGCCGTCTTCTCTCCTTTTATCAACAAAATAGATCTGATCTCTCCGAAGAATTTCCTGATTGAGCAAAGAAGTATCATGCGTTGTAAAAATCAACTGTGCATGAGCGGGATTATTTCTTTTTTCCTGATACCGCCCCAGTACGTATTCGATCAACATCAGATGCATTTCTCTCTCAAGTTCATCAACGACAAGAGTACCGCCTTCCTTTAAGGTACGTTCAATAGCAGGAGCCAGTGTCATGAGCCGCCGTGTGCCATCAGATTCATCGCTTAAAGTAAGTTCATAGCGGGAAGCTTTTCCTTCACAGTTCAGACCTGTATGATAGGTGGTACTTTTCAATTTCCCCATATTCAGACTTACTTCCGCTTCATTCCCATTTTGCTGAAGCGCTTCGCTGAATGCACGGAGTGCAGCAATCATTCCGCCCATTTGTCCGGGAATATTCTGGCTTTGTAAATCAAGCGTTTGCTGGTCAATTTCAAACTGAATGTCTTCAATTCCTACATCGGCCTTTTTTGCAGCAGATACAATGGCCTGAAGCATGGTTTCATCTTCTCTGTAATCAATCAGATTGCGGTTGATATCGGTGAAATCACGAGAAAAAACAATTTTTTCGCGAAACCATTTCATGGCCTCAATGCAGGGCTTGTAATTCATTGTACAGGAAATGGCAAAAAAAAGCTGGTTTTTCCCAACCGCTTCCTTTATTAATTCTTTCCGTTTTTTTTCATTGTCCTTTGGAAAGATGAATGACTGACCATGACGCAAAAAAATATTTTTTTCTCTGCCCTTTGGCCAGGCTTTCAGATATTCGCTTACGATATGAGTTCTAGTTGCTGAAAAACCGTAAACATATTTTGCCCCATTTTGTACATAAGCGAATTCAAAAGCTGTTGGCTCATTGACAGAATAATCGTTGAGCATGAAAGGCCTTACGGGAACAGGTTCATTTTCAGTCTGTGTTTTCTGCGCATTGCAGATAAACTGAACTGCGAGCCACATGGAACGTATCAGATTACTTTTTCCACCGCCGTTTTTCCCATATATGGCAACGGCAGGAAGATACTCTTTTTTCCCAAAAGGCAGAAGATTTTTGGCTGCATCATGCAGACCTGCGGCTTCCATGTCCAATACTGCCTCATCGCGAATGGAACGGTAATTTTTTACTTTGAAGTAAAGCAGCATCAGTATCACCTCCTGGAAACAGTATACTTCAATATAAATTTTTTATCAATAATTTGCGAGAAATATTCTCGAATTTCTAAGATAAAATATTTATAACAAGAGTAAAAAATATTGAAATAAAAAAATATAGACATATAATCGTAACTGACAAAAGATATTTCAGATTTTGAAGTACCTCCTGAGAGCGATATCGTTTTACATAAAGGTCCTTGTGAAGAAAAAGAGAAGAAAGAGGTAGAAAATTGAAAGAAGCAGTTTGGTTACGATATTTGAACACAAGTACATATACATATGCAGGAGCATATAAAGATTATATTTTATCCCTGCCGGATGATATCCCTTCTATAGGGATGCTGGTATGCGATCAGATTACGCATCCAAGTATGTATTTTACACCGTATTCTTCCTATCTGGAGGATCAGTATTATGGAAAATTCGACACCTATCCGAAACATCGCTTTCGGAATGAGGACGAACTGTTCATTACGGCGGCAGGCATGATTGCAGAGATATTCCGGCTGGATGAGTCCGGATTTACAAAGGGAAAGGATGTAACCAGAAGAATTACGGTATCCTGCCGTCATGCGTCTGTGTTATTCAGCACCATATTAAAGGCAAAAGGTATTCCATGCCGCTCCAGAGCCGGTTTTATGGACTTTGGAAATGATGGAGCCTGTTATACGGAGCATTGGGTAAATGAATACTGGAGCGGGGAAAAAAAGAGATGGGTTTTAGTGGATGTGGACGGATATTATGAATATGAGCAGCGGTTTGGATACAGTCAGTTCGATTTGCCCAGACGCAAGTTCATTACCGCCTCAGAGGCGTGGCTTGGGACAAGAAATGGTACGTTGAATAAAAAATTAGATATATTCGTGCCAAACCTGTTGGAAGGAATCCGGGAATATCTGTTCATGGATTTTCACGCGTTAATGAACAATGAAATTTTTTATTCCTATCAGCCGGCATATCTAAGGAACTGCTCCGGCATGCTGGATGAAACAGAATTGAGGGAAATAGATGAGTTGGCAGGATTGTTGCAAAATCCGGACGAGAATATGGAAGAAATCGAAAAGATCTGGTATGATAAAAATAAATTTACGATCCTGACAAACAATACGCAGAATATTTATTGCGATGTGTTTGAAAAGGGATAATACTGTTTGGACAGAAAGAGTAAAATACATAAGGGAGGGTAACAAAGCAAAGCGCTTTGCTGCACTCCGGAACGGAGGAAAATATGCCCTGTACAACAATACTGGTCGGAAAAAAGGCGTCCTACGACGGATCGACGATGATTGCGAGAAACGACGATTCCGGCGCGGGACGTTTTACCCCGAAGAAATTCGTGGTGGTAAAGCCCGAAGAACAGCCGAGGATTTATCAGTCCGTGATTTCCCATGTGAAGGTGGAACTGCCGGAGAATCCCATGCGCTATACCGCAGTGCCGAACGCCATGGAGGGAGAGGGAATCTGGGCTGCCAGCGGCGTTAATGAGGCGGGCGTTGGAATGACGGCTACGGAAACGATCACTTCCAATCCCCGGGTGCTTGGGGCTGACCCGCTGGTGGTTTATCAGCCTGCGGAGGATGGAAAAGAGGAGGTGCCCGGCGGCATTGGGGAGGAGGACATCGTCTGTCTGGTGCTTCCCTACATACATAGTGCAAGAGAGGGCGTAAAGCGGCTGGGAAGCCTGCTGGAGCAGTACGGTACCTATGAAATGAACGGCATTGCTTTTCAGGATCATGAGGAAATCTGGTGGTTGGAGACCATCGGCGGACATCACTGGATGGCAAAGCGGGTGCCGGATGAAGCCTATGTGGTGATGCCCAATCAGCTCGGCATCGACAGCTTCGATCTGGAGGACGCCCTTTCTGCGCAGAAAACGCATATGTGCTCTGCGGATCTGAAGGAGTTCATCGACGCCCATCACCTGAACCTGTCTCAGGATGGCGTGCTGAATCCCAGGGATGCCTTTGGCAGCCATGATGACGCGGATCATGTCTACAATACGCCCCGCGCCTGGTTCATGGAGCGTTATCTCAATCCCCACACCTGCAGATGGGACGGACCGGATGCTCGCTATACGCCCGTTTCCGATGACATTCCCTGGTGCATGGTGCCGGAAAAGAAGATCACCGTGGAGGATGTGAAATATGTGCTTTCCTCCCATTTTCAGGGGACGCTCTACGATCCCTACGCTTCCTACGGCGACAGCTCCATGCGTGGCGCGTATCGTTCCATCGGCATCAACCGGAACGATTTCTGTGCGCTGATCCAGATGCGCCCGGGAAAACAGGCGGACTGTGGATGCCTGGAGTGGCTGGCCTTTGCCTCCAACGCCTTTAACGTGCTGGCGCCTTTCTACGCGGACGTGGAGGAAACGCCGGAGTATCTGGCAAATACTACGGGAGAGGTATCCACGGATAATTTTTACTGGACCAGCCGTATGATCGCGGCCATGGCGGACGCGTCCTACAGCAAATCCCTGATCCATGTGGAGCGCTGTCAGGAGCAGGTGGCGGCGAAGAGCTACGAGCTTCTGAACCGGTATGACGCGCTTCTGGAAAAGGAAGCGGACACAGCTGCCAGAAAGGCGCTCCGGCAGGAAGCGAACCGTGCTGTTGCGGATATGGTGAAAAAGGAACTTTCGGGGACGCTGGATAAAGTGCTGTATGAGCTGAGCGGACAGATGAAGAACGCTTATTCCAGATCGGATGCGTAAAAGAGAAACGCCGGGTTTGGGAAGGCAGGGACATTAACCAGCATTCTCTGGTGCGAATGGGAAGCAGACATGGAAATGCCGGGGGATTGAAACAGAAGGTGAGAAGATGAAGCTTTGGGATTCCATTAACCATAAACAAAAGAAACGGTCTGAAATATGTAGAAGTGTGCCATGCTTACATACTTCCGAAAAACCGATTAAAAAAGTAAAGTCCAGAATGCGCACTGCCGTGATAGCGATCATCAGTTTGTCGATCATGCTGACTGGTTGCACCTCTCAGTATGAAGAGAAAGAAGAGCACACGTCCACATCAGAGTATACGGATATTGAGACAGAGGAGATCCTTTCCACGGAAACCCATTCAGAAGAATCGGATGCAGAAAATGAAATGGAAAGTAAAGATTCCGGCGCGGCCATGGAAGCTCAGGATGAGGCCCCGGAAACAGAACCGGACGCAAGCGCTCCCGCAGCGGCGGACATGTCCCCCATCCATCTGGAAAACCCCGGCGTCGGCTACTATCTGGCCGAAGAGCCGGAAACCGTGCAGGAGCATACGCTGCAGCTGGAGCAAATTTATGAAAAGGCGAATGCCATCACGGACGAGGAAGGCTGGTTTGCGGCAAATCAGCTGGAGATCCCGTTTTATGGCATGCCGGGAAGTTTTGCAGAGGGGAAACAGCTGCCGGAGCAAATTCCAGACAGCTTTAAGAGCCTTCCCCTGACGCAGTCCTGGTTTGACGATTCCTTCATTTACTGTGTTTACGGAGAGGTATATTATGAAGGGTATCTTCTGAACCTGTATGAAAAAGACACCTGCGAGCCGGTGATGAGCCTGGATTTTTCTGCCTTTTGCAGCGAGGAATATGAATACGGCGAGTATCAGTGGGTCAGATGGGCGAGGGTGGACGGCCAGATGCTGTATGTTTCCCTTTCCCACAACACCTACTCAGAAAACGCGCCGAATCACGCTTATATTACGGCGATTGATCTGACGGATATGAGTATTCTGTGGAAAACGGAGCCGCTGGTGAGCAATGCCAGGAATTTTGAGATCATCGGAAATGAGATCGTCTGCGGTTACGGTTTTACGGCGGAGGATGATTTCCTCTACCAGATCGACCGGGACACTGGAAGGATCCTGGAGCAGATTCCGGTCAATTCTCAGGCGGATTATATAATCCGGAAGGATGACCAGCTGTTTGTCAGGACCTATGATACGAATTATGTGTTTCAGATTATCCAGTGAGCGTTGAGGAGAAAAAGATGTACCTGACCTTTTTATACGGCAATAACAGACTTCGCTGAGAATGCGGACGAAAAAAGAAGCTTTCCGGGGTGATATCCCGAACTGTCATTTCGGAAAGCCAAAATGCAGGGCTTATTTGATAAGCCCTTATTGTCGTACAAAAAAGGAGACGAAAATGAAAAGAGAAAAAATGGAAATATCCGCCAATATCCTGAAAGCCCTGTTTCAGAATGTTTATTTTATCAACGGAACCGCCTACGCCGGAAAATCCACAATGATAAAGCTTCTTGCTCAAAAGTATGATGGGATCTGTTGCGGGGAGAACTATCATGATCAGCTGACGGATCTGATTGATGGCGTTCACCAGCCGAATCTGTGGTATCTCAAAAACTGTCAGGACTGGCAGCAGTTTGTTTCCAGGACGCCGCAGGAATATGCCGCCTGGATAGAGGGATGTTCCAGAGAGGCGGAAGAGCTGGAAATGGTGCTTCTGATCCGTTATGCCGGCCTGGGCAGGATGGTTTTTGTGGATACCAATCTCTGCCCGGAAACATTGAGCCGGATTTCCGATTATCATCATGTGCTGTTTCTGCTTTCCGATGGGGAAACCGCTGTGAACCGCTTTTTTGATAGGGAAGACAGGGAGAAGCAGTTTCTCTATCAGGTTTTGCAGCAGAGCGAAGAGAAGGAAAAAGCCTTTGAAAATTACCGGGCGTGCCTGAGGGCATGCAACAGCGAGGAGAACCGGCGCGTGTTTATGGAGAGCGGTTTTCGATGTGTCTGGCGGGATGAAAGCAGGAGCATCCAGGATACATTGGAGCTGGTGGAGCGGCACTTTGGCCTGAAACAGGGAAGCGGACATACCGAACGGTAAAAATCAGAGAGAGGATTTGTTTTGAAATATTGACTGCTCAGTCTGTTTTGCATATAATGGACTGAGCAGTTTGTTTTTTGGAGGATATGCCATGAAGCAGGAGGAAAAAACAAAAAGGACAAGGGAGCGGATCCTGGAAGCGGCTCTCACCGAGTTCGGGACAAAGCGCTATGAGGCTGCGTCCATCAGCAGTATCTGCAGCGAAAACCATCTGTCAAAGGGGCTGCTTTACCATAACTTCGGGAGTAAGGATGAGCTCTATTTATACTGCGTGCGGTATGTATATGACCGGACGCTGGAATATCTGAAAAGCTGCTCGAATATGGCGCGGGCGCAGAATCCCGTCGTGCAGATGCTGAAGGACAGGCAGTCCTTTTTTCACGAGAATCCCCTGATGGGAAACATCTTTTTTGAAGCGCTTCTGACTCCGCCGCCGAAGCTGGCTTCAGACGTGCAGGAGATCCGCATGGAGTATGAGACGTTTGCCAACCAATGTTTTGCTCAGATGCTGGAAGAGACGCCGCTTCGGCCCGGCGTCACCGCTGAGGATGCCAGAACGTACTTTTTTCTGGTGCAGGAGGCGTTTAACAGCAGGCGTTCCGGTACGGCCCGGGGAGCCGGAGAGGGCGCCGGAATCGAAGAATGGGAAGAGCATGCTCTGAAGATGCTGGATCTGATTCTGTACGGAATCGCGTCAGCAGAGGAGAAAAAGGCGTGAGCCGTTCCTTTGAAAATCGATTGTTTCAAGAGATTTTATAAAATCACATATATCAGCAGGAAGGAGACAAAAAATGCTGCTGTTTCTTCGACTTTGTATTACTGTCGGGCTCGCTTTCCTGACCGGAAAGCTGGTCTCAAAAATAAAACTGCCGTCCATTCTGGGATGGCTGATTGCCGGAATGGTTCTGGACCCCATGCGCTGTCCCTGATGAACCAGCAGATCCTGGACGCTTCGTGGTACCAGACTGCGGTACATGTGCTGGAATGTGCGGTCGGACTGATGATCGGCACGGAGCTTGTGTGGAATAAGCTGAAACGTTCCGGAAGGACCATTATCATTACAACGCTCACCCAGTCGGTAGGGACGTTTCTGCTGGTGTCCCTGGTGTTCGGAATCGTTTTTTACATTTCGGGCATTCCGGTTTACCTCGCTTTCATTTTCGGCGGAATTGCGCTTGCGACGGCTCCGGCCCCCGCGCTTTCCATCGTCCGGGAATTTAAAACCTCCGGCCCCGTGACGGAAACGCTGATTCCCATGGCGGCGCTGGATGATATTGTGGGATGTGTGATCTTTTTTTCCACAATAGCGATCGTTGCGGGCAATCTTTCGACAGGAGAGCTTCCCGCCTATATGATCGCGCTGATGGTTGTGCTTCCGCTGGTAATAGGCGTCGTGGTGGGCCTTCTGGCAGGACTGGTGCTGAAAAAGGAACGGAGCACGCCGGTAACCATGGTTCTTCTGATCGTGATGATTGTTGCTGCCTCCGGCGTGGGATTCTGGTTCAACAATTATGTCATGCCCAGCCCGGTTTTGAATTTCATGCTGATCGGTATGGCATTTTCCGCCACGTTTTCCAATATGGTATCGGAACAGCGGCTGGAACAGATCATGGACGGGTTTAATCCGTTCCTCCATTCAGGACGCCTGTCTTGACAGATTTCCGGGAAAGGTATAAAATGAACGATGTTCATTTTGCGGTGAGGAGGAAAACTTGAACAAAGTTGTGACATCCAGGGAAGAAATTTTGAGGGCGAGCAGAAAGCTGCTGAAGGAGCAGAATGGCGCGGCGTTGAATATCAGAACGGTGGCTTCGGCGTGCGGGGTATCCGTGGGCTCCATCTATAATTATTTTCACTCGAAATCGGAGCTGACTGCGGCTGCGGTGGAGAGCATCTGGAATGACATTTTTTGTTTCCCAGAGAAGGAAGACGGGTTTGACAGCTTTACGGACTGCGTTGCATGGATTTTTGCGTGCATGAAAAAAGGCAGCGAGAGCTATCCGGGGTTTTTCATGCTCCATTCCACGATTTTTCCGGGAGAAGAAAAAGAGGATGGAAAGGACCGGATGCTTCACTCCTGGAAACGGATTCAGGATGAACTTCACGAAGCGCTCAGGAGGGACAGGAAAGTCCGGCGGGAGACATTTGATGAAACGTTCACTCCGGAAAAATTTTCAGGTATCATTTTTTCCCTGATCATTGCCGCCATGCTGCGACAGGATTATGACTGCAGCGGAGTGCTGGAAATGATAAAAAGAATTCTTTATTAGGCAGAGAATCCCGCAAGCGGGATTCTTTTTTATCAATAAAATGAACATTGTTCAGAAAGCGAGGAAAACAATATGCAGGCCATCATGGAAACTCTGTTTGATATCGTATACCTGGTTACGGTGATTACGATTGGAATCCGTATGATTGTAACGTGCAAAAGAAACCGGCAGTACCGCCTGTTCGGCATCATGGCGGTGGTGCTCGGCGCGGGAGACGCGTTTCATCTGGTGCCGCGCGCGCTGGCGCTCTGCACGACGGGACTGGAAAATTATACCGTCGCTCTGGGAGCGGGGAAATTTATCACCTCCATCACCATGACCATTTTTTATGTGATTCTGTACTATGTGTGGAGAATCCGGTATGAGGTAAAAGGAAGAAATGCGGTCACTGCAGCGGTATATGCGCTGGCTGCGCTCCGAATCCTTCTGTGCCTTTTCCCGCAGAACAGATGGCTGAGCGAAGATGCGCCGCTTTCCTGGGGGATTTACCGCAATATTCCATTCGCGTTGCTGGGCCTTTTGATCATTGTCCTGTTTTATCGGAGTGCAAAGGAGCATCAGGACAGAGAGTTCCGGCATATGTGGCTGACGATCGTGCTCAGCTTCGGCTTCTACATTCCGGTGGTGCTCTGGGCGGACGCCATCCCCGCCATTGGCATGCTCATGATTCCCAAGACCTGCGCCTATGTCTGGACGGTTCTCATCGGATATCGGGCAATGGTTCACAGTGAAAATACCGGTGCGGGCGCATGAAAAAAGCGTTTACATGCGGTTCGCTGTAAACTTTCGGTTTATGCCCTGAAAACAAATGGAGTCTTCTTTCTTTCCGGCTGCCGATATACAATGAGGAAAACGGAAAGAAAAGGAGACAGTTAGAAATGAGCAGAATGCTGGTTGTTTATTATTCCTGGTCGAATGGAAATACGAAGCGGATCGCGGAACAGCTTGCCAACAGAACGGGCGCGGATATCGCCCGGATTGAGACCGTGCAGCCCTATACCGGAGCTATGATGAGGTGGTGGACCAGGGACAGCGGGAGGTCAACGAGGGCTATCGTCCGCCGATTCAGCCCCTTGGTGTGAATGTGGCGGATTATGATGTGATCGCGGTGGGAACCCCTACCTGGTGGTATACGATGGCTCCGGCCGTGCTGACTTTTCTGGAAGGGAAGGATTTTACGGGAAAAACAGTAATCCCCTTCATGACGAACGGCGGCTGGCCCGGCCATGTGCTTCGGGATATGAAAAAAGCCTGCAGGGGAGCTCAGTTTGCCTGCGAGATGGAGGTGAAATTCGATTCCCAGGGCGGAGACCATCTGGAAACCCCGCAGACAGAGCTGGATGCCTGGATGGAACAGGTGAAGAAAATTTCCGGATAACGGGAAGTTATGAATAATTGATCATGTTGCGGCCGCAGGATTTTCCTGCGGCTGTTTTGCACGAATGCGCCAATTCCGGCGGACTTGCCGAACCTGCACGGGAAAATACGGGACTTTTCAGCAAATCCGACCCGTGCTATACTTACTTTTTGATACATAAAGAAAACAGTCGGGAAAGCATGCGTTTCATGGCTGAAATGAGAGAAGAAAGGCGGGGGTATGATGGTGGAGTCAAAGGGCTGGCAGTGGGAAATGGTGAAGGAGGACGAAAACAGTATCTGGAAAAACCCCTGTATAGAATCTTATTATCTGCTGAACCGGTGGAAAATGGCCGGGAAAATGGACTTTCTGGATCTTGGCTGCGGGCTGGGAAGATATTCCATGCTGTTTGGACGAAATGGTTTTCATGTGCGCTGCTTTGATATCAGCCGGGAAGCGCTCGCCAGGACGAGGGCCTGGGCGGAGAGCGAGGGACTGGCTTTTGACTATGCGGACGGCGACATGCTTGCCCTTCCCTATGAAAAGGAAAGCGCGGACTGCATTCTTTGCCGGAACGTGATTTCCCATACGGATACGAATGGGGTAAAGCGGGCTGTTTCAGAAATCGGACGCGTGCTGAAGACGGGCGGAGAATGCTATCTGACGCTTGGTTCCAAGGCCACCTGGCAGGAGAGGCACAGGGAATGGCCTCAGGTGGATGAAAATACCCGGCTCTGCATGGACGAGGGACCGGAATATGAGGTGCCGCATTTTTACGCGGACTATGCGCTGGTGAAGGAGCTGTTTTCGGCTTTCAAAATTATCTGGATCAATCATGTGGAGGATTTTTGGGAGCAGGACGGGAGTACCCGTTCTTCCTTTCATTACCACGTTCTCGTACAGAAGACGGCTGGAGAAAAGGAGGCCAAATGAACAACCTTCTGAAAGATAAGGAATTTGTTTCCGGTCTGAAAAAGCTGATGATTCCCATCACCTTTCAGACCCTGATGCTGAATGCGGTGAGCTTCGGCGACACCCTAATGCTGGGCCTTGTGAGCCAGGAAAGCCTTGCGGCGGTGTCGCTGGCTTCTCAGGTTTCCTTTGTGATGAGCCTGTTTATCAGCACGCTCACGGGCGGGGCTACCGTCCTTTCCGCCCAGTATATCGGGAAAAAGGATATGGATACGGTGGAAGGCGTATTGGCGCTCATTCTTCGGGATGCGCTTCTGGTATCCCTGATCTTTTTCGGTCTGGCGGAATGCTGTCCGCAGCTTCTGATGCGGGTATTTACCGGAGAAGCGGAGATGATCGGCATAGGGGCGGAGTATCTGCGGATCGCGGGCGTATCCTATCTGTTTTCGGGCTTCAGCCAGTGCTTTCTGTGTATGCTGAAGGTGAATGACCGGGCAAAGACGGGAACGTTCATTACGACGGGCATTGTTTTTCTCGACCTGTTTCTGAACGCCATCTTTATTTTCGGCCTGTTCGGCTTTCCTGCCATGGGCGCGAGAGGAGCGGCGCTGACAACCGTGCTTTCCAAGGGCGTTGAGCTGATTGCCGTTGCCGCTTATTTCCGGGCGTCGGGGGTTGTCCGCGTGAAAGGCAGGAAGCTGCTTCGGCCGGACTTTTCTCTGGAGCAGGAGTTCTGGAAATACAGCTTTCCTATTTTTTTAAACGATATGGCCTGGGGCGGAGGTGTGACCGTGTATTCCGTCATCATCGGCCATCTGGGAACCGACGCCACGGCGGCCAATTCCATCGTGACGGTGGTGAAGAATCTGGTGATCTGCATCAGCACGGGCATGGGCAGCGCCAGCGGCATCCTGGTGGGAAGAGTGCTGGGAGAGAACCGCCTCAGCCTTGGGAAGCTTTATGGAAGAAGGCTTTCCCGGCTCGCCCTGCTGTGCGGTTTTCTTACGGCCTTTCTGGTGCTTCTGTGCGGCCCGTTTATCACCGCTTTTTTCAAAACAGGCGAAACCACGCGGGATTTTCTTGCCTGGATGCTTGTATTCTGCGCCGCAAACTGTATTGCGCGGTGCGTCAATGATACGGTGATCTGCGGCATTTTTTCGGCGGGAGGCGATACGAAATTTGACGCCCAGAGCCTGCTGGTCACCATGTGGGGGATCATCATCCCTGTCGCCCTCTGCGCGGCGTTCTGGTGGAAGCTGCCGGTGGTCTGGGTGTATTTCATCCTCAGCATGGACGAGATCATCAAGCTCCCCTGGGTATATGCCCATTATAAAAAGTATGGGTGGGTGAAGAATATCATGCGGGAGTGAGAGGCGGAAAGTGACCATAAAGAAGGGGGAGAAAAGCAGGTTATGACTGAACTGATATTTATCGAAGGTGTTTCGGGTGTGGGAAAATCCACGATGGTTTCCAAAATTGCGAAGGATTTAGAGGAGCAGGGATATAAGATAAAGGCGTATCTGGAATTTGATTTTGCAAATCCCATTGATTTTTACAGCACGGCCTGGCTGACCGAAGCGGAGTATGAAGCACTTTGTTTCAGACATATTTCTGAACGAAGTGCCATTTGGCGTTACACGATATGTGTGAAAAACGGAAAGCTGATTAAATATTATAATCAGGATAAACCTCTATTTCAGGAACCGCTTCTGTCTGAACTGAAGGAAAAAGAGTTTTGTTATAAGCCTGAGCATCCTGTATCATTTGCTGAATATACTTCCATTTACGAAAGTGTGTGGAAGGTATTTGCTGCAGGGGTTGATGAAGCTTATGATTTTATTTTGTTTGACGGTTCGTTGCTTCATCATCCAATTAACGATATGATGCGTAATTACCATATCGCGGGAGAACAGGCAGTTTCGCATATCGTTACGCTTCTCCATGCGTTGGGAAATAGAAAACGATATATTTTTTATCTGAGGACAGAAGACGTTGCGTCGCAGTTAAAAAAAGCCCATGTGAATCGAAAACAGCATGAACCGACAGAAAAGGAAATTGATTTCTGGGAAAAGCACCGGGAGAATGACAGGATTGTACTTGAGAAACTAAATGAAAGCATAGAAATTTTTGATGTTTCGAATGATGGCTGGGAACAGGCTCGAAAAAGGATGGAGGGGATACTTATCGGATCAAAGAAGTGGGATGGAAAACAAGACAGCTGAAAAACAAAGGGGTTTCCCATAATTATGGATATCTGCAATTATGGGATTGAAACCTGATAACCGGGATGATAAAATACAGCTAAGAATAAAAATTCTGTAAGCCGTTCGGCAACTGGCGGATTTCCCGCCGTCTGTCAAATCTGACATTTCATTCAGAAGCTCTACGCTTGATTCCAGAACAAATGCAACAGAAGAAACGGAGGTACTTATATATTTTGAGGTAATCTGATGAATGAAAATAGATAGCAGAGCAGATAGTCCAATTATATCAGAAAACCTGAGAGGTTTATTTGCCAGTGGTTGAAGAATTTATATCCTGGTTGTATTAAGGATTATATTGAAGCATATTAGGAAATGTGGGGAGGAGAATAGTTATGGCGAAAATTGTTAAGGAGACTATTCATGCAAAAGGCATTGATATTGGAATCTATACTACAAATTTTGAAAATGAATTTATTTCATTAACGGATATTG
>UQVK01000097.1 GCA_900544445.1 uncultured Lachnospiraceae bacterium | reverse complement strand
CTGTGCTCTTTTTATATGACAGGAATCGGAGCCCCTGTCAGGAAAGGAAGGTTTTATGACAGCGATTATTTTTCTTGTTCTTGGCATTTTATGCTGCCTTTACTGCGGCGGTATCTTTCTGTCAGGGGTGTTCGGCTCCTGGTTCTTTTTGATTTGGGGCGTTCTCGGAATCGGCTGCTTCGGTATTTCGGGGATTTTTGCTTCCGGATTGTGGGGGCGGCTTCCTGTTCCGGTAAAGGGGGCTGCGCTCGTGCTGTTTTGGGCGGGACTTCTGTTTTTTCTTCTGATAGAAGGGCTGAGTGTGAGCCGCTTTTGGGCGAAGGGAGAGCCCGGTCTGGATTATCTGGTGGTACTTGGCGCACAGATGAGGGAAAACGGACCGAGCAGGGCGCTGCAGCTGCGGCTGGATACGGCGTACGATTACCTTGTGGAAAATCCGGATACGATTGTGATTGTTTCCGGAGGCAAAGGGAGCAATGAGCCTGTCAGCGAGGCACAGGGCATGTATGAGTATCTGGCCGGTCGGGGAATTGATCCGGAACGGATCCGTCTGGAAGACCGTTCGAGAAATACGGTTGAAAATCTCCGGTTCTCAAAGGCGTTCCTTGAAGAAGGCGCATCGGTTGGCATTGTGACCAATAATTTTCACGTCTACCGTGCCGAACGTCTGGCTGCCGGACAGGAATACGGACAGGTTTGCGGAATCGCCGCTCCAAGCGATATCGTCTTTCAGGCGAACAACATGCTCCGGGAATTTTTCGGAATTATGAAGGACTGGATGTTCGGGAATATGAAGCTGTGGTAGAATTCGTTGACTTATGCTGGGATAGATAATATAATAAATAATAGTTTTTTAGGGAAAAATAGCCACAAAAACGTGCAAAAGAGAGCGCTGGAGCCAGCCTGAAGGGGCAGGGCTTCCAGACATGGAGGTAAGGATGAAGAAGCTGGAAGAGTACGTAAGATGTATTCCGGATTTCCCGGAAAAAGGAGTGATGTTCCGTGATGTGACGAGCGTGCTTCAGGATGCGGACGGACTGCACCTGGCGATCGACACGATGCAGGAGCTGGTAAAGGATCTGGAATATGACGTGGTGGTGGGACCGGAATCCAGGGGCTTTATCTTTGGAACCCCTATCGCATACAATAATCATAAGCCCTTTGTGCTGATCCGTAAGAAGGGAAAACTGCCCTGTGAAACGGTTTCCATGGAATATGAACTGGAGTACGGCACGGCGGTGATTGAGATCCATAAGGATGCCATTCAGCCGGGGCAGAAGGTGCTGATCGTGGACGATCTGATCGCAACCGGAGGAACGACCGAAGCGATGATTCGTCTGGTGGAGTCGCTGGGAGGCCAGGTGGTCGGCGTGGTGGTGCTCATGGAGCTGATGGGCCTGAAGGGAAGAGAGAAGATTGCCGGATACCGTCTGGAGTCCGCGATCCAGTATGAAGGAAATTGAGGTTACGGTCCGCTTATGATGCGGAAACCTGTGACGGGCTGGCTGTCCGATGAAAGGGAAACTGCTGTGCGTGCCTGAGTTTTCAATGGCTGCAGGCTGGATGTGAGAGATGCCGGTGTGATTATGAATAAAGCGGTTATGACGGAAGAAAAGCTGACAGAAAGCGTTCAGGGAGAAGGCGCCATGCAGGCTCCCGCGCAGAAAGAAGAAAAAACCAAAATCGTATATGAGGGCGGCGGAAGTCTGGATGCCAGACCCGGACAGGACGGCGATGGGGTTCTCATTGACGATGGACGCATCGAGGCCATGAAGGAATACCTGAGCCCGGAGGAGTTGTATCAGGATCTCATTGCCCGGGTGCGCAGATACCATCCGTCGGATGATATCACCATGATTGAAAAAGCGTATCAGGTGGCCGCGAAGGCACATGAGGGACAGGTGCGCAAATCCGGCGAACCCTATATCATCCATCCGCTGTGCGTGGCCATCATCCTTGCGGATCTGGAACTGGATAAGGAGACCATTGAGGCTGGACTTCTGCACGACGTGGTGGAAGACACCATCATGACGGTGGAGGAAATCACGAAGGAATTCGGGCCGGATGTGGCGCTTCTGGTGGACGGCGTGACCAAGCTGCAGCACATCAATTTCCGCAGCGATAAGGAGAACGGGGAAAGCAGGACGCCGGATCAGCAGGAGGTGCAGGCGGAGAACTTAAGAAAGATGTTCCTCGCCATGGCAAAGGATATCCGTGTGATCATGATCAAGCTGGCGGACCGGCTGCACAATATGCGTACGCTCAAGCACCAGCCGCCGGAAAAGCAGCAGCGCATCGCGCGGGAAACCATGGAAATCTATGCGCCCATCGCTCAGAGGCTGGGGATTTCCAAGATCAAGGTGGAACTGGACGATCTGTCCTTAAAATATCTGGAGCCGGAGGTCTACTACGACCTGGTGGATAAAATTGCCATCCGCAGAAGCGAGCGGGAGGCCTATATCCGCCAGATCGTGGAAGAAGTGGAAGTGCACATGAAGAATGCCGGCATCAAGGCCCGTCTGGACGGAAGGGTCAAGCATTTCTTCAGCATTTATAAAAAGATGAAAAACCAGCATAAGACGCTGGATCAGATCTATGATCTGTTTGCGGTCCGGATCATTGTGGATACGGTGAAGGACTGCTATGCGGCCCTGGGCGTGATCCATGAGATGTATAAGCCCATTCCGGGGCGTTTCAAGGACTATATCGCCATGCCGAAGGCGAATATGTATCAGTCTCTGCATACCACGGTGATCGGATCCTCCGGACAGCCCTTTGAGATTCAGATCCGCACGGTGGAAATGCACAAAGCTGCGGAATTCGGTATCGCCGCCCACTGGAAATATAAGGAAGCCTCCGACGGCAAGAAGGTGGAGGCGCAGGAGGAGGAAAAGCTGGCCTGGCTGCGTCAGATTCTGGAATGGCAGCGGGATATGTCGGACAACAGGGAGTTCATGAATCTCTTAAAGAGCGATCTGGACCTGTTCTCCGACAGCGTGTACTGCTTTACGCCCACCGGCGATGTGAAGACCCTTCCTGCGGGAAGCACGCCCATTGATTTCGCCTACAGCGTGCATACGGCGGTGGGAAACCGGATGATCGGCGCCAGGGTGAACGACAAGCTGGTGAACATCGACTACGAGATCCAGAACGGAGACCGGGTGGAAATATTGACCTCCCAGAACTCCAAGGGGCCCAGCCGGGACTGGCTGAACCTGGTGAAGTCCACCCAGGCCAAGAGCAAGATCAACCAGTGGTTCCGAAACGAGTTCAAGGAAGAAAATATCGTGAAGGGCAAGGAAATGCTTCTCGCCTACTGCAAGGCGAAGAGCCTTTCCGCCGCCGATCTGTTAAAGCCTCCCTACATGGAGGCTCAGATGAAGAAATACGGCTTCAAGGACTGGGATTCCCTGCTCGCCGCTGTGGGACACGGCGGGCTGAAGGAGGGGCAGATCCTGAACCGTATGCAGGAGCTTTACGACCGGGATCACCCGAAGGTGCTGAGCAACGAAGAGGTGCTGGCGAACGTGGCGGAGAACGCTCAGGCCCGTCAGATGCTGCCCCGTGCCAAGAGCAAGAACGGCATTGTGGTGAAGGGCATCCACGATGTGGCCGTGCGTTTTTCCAAGTGCTGTTCTCCTGTGCCGGGCGACGAGATCATCGGCTTTGTGACCAGAGGAAGAGGAATCTCCATCCACAGAACCGACTGCGTCAACATCCTGAACCTTCCGGAGATCGAGAGGGCCAGGCTGATCGATGCGGAATGGGAAGGCTCGCCTGAAGAGATTCAGGGAGAGAAATACGTGGCGGAAATCGTCATTTATGCGAATAACCGCAGCGGCCTTCTGGCGGATATTTCCAGAGCCCTGACGGAGAAAAATATCGATATCCTTTCCATGAACACCCGCACCAATAAGCAGGGACTCGCCACCCTGTCCGCTTCCTTTGAAGTGGGAAGCAGGGATGAGCTGAACCGGGTGATCGACAAGATCCGGACGATCGAAAGCGTTATTGATATTGAACGCAGCTAGAAAAAGAGGTAAACATGTCAGATATCAAAATCGGGCGGATGGTTTTAAGCATCTGCCAGACCAACTGTTATTTTTTATACCGGGAAGGACAGAAGGGAGAAAACGGCCTCACCGAAACGATCGTCATCGATCCGGGTGACAGGGGCGCGCAGATTTATGAAGCGCTCACGCAGAAGGGTTTTCATGTGAACGCGATCCTTTTGACCCACGGCCATTTCGACCATATCTGGGGAGCAAATGAATTAAGGAGACTTTCCGGAGCGAAGATCTACGCTTACGAGGGGGAGAAATCCCTCTGTGAGGACGCGGAGAAAAACGTGTCCGCCCAGGCGGGAAGGCCCGAGACGGTGCAGGCGGATTTCTATGAAAAGGACGGGACGGTGCTTTCTCTTGCGGGCTTTTCTCTGAAGCTGATCGCCACGCCCGGCCATACCGGCGGAAGCTGCTGCTACTATCTGGAGGAGGAAAAGGTGCTCTTTTCCGGAGATACCCTGTTCGAGGGTTCTGTGGGAAGGACCGATTTCCCGACGGGAAGCATGAGCAGCCTGGTCCGCTCCATCAAGGAAAAGCTGCTGGTTCTCCCGGAGGATGTGGTGGTTTATTCGGGACATGGAGATACCACGACCATTGGAGACGAGAAAAAGTATAATCCCTATTGTCAGTAAGGGCGGGGGCTTCCCCGCCTTTGGCATGCGGAGCGAGATATGCTTCAGAAATGAGAGGTAATAATGCTTGCGGTAACATTGAACCAGCTTCGGTTTGAATACGATATCCATTCCCTGGTAAAGGCCTTTTATCCGTCGGAAACGGTGAAGGTCTTTCAGGAGGGCACGAAGGATCTGGTCTCCGATGGGGACAATCCGGAGATCGCGGTGATTTTTGAAGAAAACAGGATTCGGATCCAGGTGGACGGCTCCGAGGGGCAGACGGATTTGAGCCGTCCGGAAGAAAAAAATGTGGTGAAAAATGAGCTGAAGCAGCTCCTTTACCGGATGCTCTCCGCGAAAACGGGAAAGGAACTGCCCTGGGGAAGCCTGACGGGCATCCGTCCGGCCAAGATCGCCATGCAGCTTCTGGAGGAAGGAAAGACACAGGAGGAGATCCGCTCCTACATGGAACAGACCTACTACTGCAGTCAGGAAAAGGCGGATCTTGCCATCGGAATCGCCTGCCGAGAGAAGGAAATTTTAAAGGACATCCATTATGAGCAGGGCTACAGCCTGTATGTCGGGATTCCCTTCTGCCCCACCACTTGCCTGTACTGCTCCTTTACCTCCTTCCCCATCACGGTCTGGAGAGAGCGGGTGGAGGAATATCTGGGCGCGCTGGAAAAGGAAATGGATTTTGTGCAGGAAGCCTTTCGGGACAAGGTGCTGGACAGCGTGTACATCGGCGGCGGAACCCCTACCACGCTGGAGCCGGATCAGCTCAGACGCCTGCTTTCCCGGCTGCGGGAAACCTTTGATTTTTCCCGGGTGAAGGAATTCACCGTGGAAGCGGGCCGGGCGGACAGCATCACGGCGGACAAGCTGCGGGTGCTGAAGGAATTCGGCGTGACCCGGATCTCCGTGAATCCCCAGACCATGAATCAGAAGACACTGGACCTGATCGGCCGGAGGCATACGGTGGAGCAGGTGAAGGAAGCCTTCGCGCTCGCGCGCCGGGAGGGCTTTGACAACATCAACATGGATCTGATCCTGGGACTGCCCGGAGAGGATCTGCCGGAGGTGCAGCACACCATGGAGGAGATAAAGAAGCTGTCTCCGGACAGCCTGACCGTCCACTCCCTGGCGGTGAAAAAGGCCTCCCGCATGATGCAGTGGATTGAGAAGAACGGGCTGGGCCTGCTTCACAATACGGAGGAGACGATTCAGCTTGCCGCACGGACAGCGGCGGAGATGAACCTGCATCCCTACTATCTGTACCGGCAGAAGAACATGACCGGAAATCTGGAAAATGTGGGCTACGCCAGAGAGGGCTGCTATGGCCTCTATAATATCCTCATCATGGAAGAGAAACAGAGCATCATGGCCATCGGGGCAGGAACCATCTCCAAGGCAGTCCATCCCGACGGACGGATCGAGCGCTGTGAGAACGTGAAGGAACTGCCCCTGTATCTGGAAAAGATCGATGAGATGATTGAGAGAAAGCGTCGTCTGCTGGCGTACGAGGGCTGAACGCGGAGTTTTTTTGCGGAAAAACAGCCTGCCCCTTGCGGGATGCGGGAAAAAAGTGTAAAATCGGAACAGATTTGACAGCCGGGCCGCTGCGGCGGCTGGTCGGCTGGCCAGTTTGGAAGGCCAGCATGGCCAATCTGGCCTGGAAGAAAGGAAAATACTATGGCACTCAGTAAGAAGCCGGTCACCGGCATGAAGGACATCCTTCCCGCGGAGATGGAGATCCGGGATTACTGCATCAGCGTGATCAAGGATACCTACGCGAAATTTGGTTTTACATCCATAGAGACTCCCTGTGTGGAGAACATTGCCAACCTGACCAACAAGCAGGGCGGCGACAATGAAAAATTGATTTTTAAGATCCTGAAAAGAGGAGAGAAGCTGAATCTGGAGACGGCGCAGAGCGAAGCCGATCTGGTGGACGGTGGACTGCGGTACGATCTGACCGTTCCCCTGTGCCGTTTTTATTCCAATAACGCGAACAATCTCCCCACGCCCTTCAAGGCGCTTCAGATGGGAAACGTCTGGCGGGCGGACCGGCCGCAGCGGGGAAGATACCGCCAGTTCATGCAGTGCGATATCGACATCCTTGGCGAGCCCTCCAACTTGGCGGAGATCGAGCTGATCCTGGCAACCACTACTACCCTGGGAAGGCTGGGCTTCAAAAATTTCCAGATCCGCATCAATGAGCGCAGGATCCTGAAGGCCATGGCCGCCTACAGCGGCTTCCCGGAGGAGAGCTTTGATACGGTGTTCATCATTCTGGATAAGATGGACAAGATCGGCAAAGACGGTGTGGCGCAGGAACTGAAGGAAAGCGGCTTCGATCCGGCGGGCGTGGAAAAATATCTGTCCCTGTTTGAATCGCTGGAACAGGCGGAGGACGGCCTGGAGTGGCTGAAGGAAACGCTTGGTGAGACGCTTGAGGGCGGCGTGATTGAGAATCTGCAGGAAATCGTGGAGAGCGTGACGCAGACGAAAGCCGCTGATTTTGAGATGGTGTTTGATCCCACTCTGGTACGCGGCATGTCCTATTATACCGGAACCATTTTTGAAATCGCCATTCCGGAATTCGGCGGAAGCTGCGGAGGCGGCGGAAGATACGATAAGATGGTGGGAAAATTTACCGGAAACGATGTTCCGGCCTGCGGTTTTTCCATCGGCTTTGAGCGGATCATCCTGCTTCTGATGGAGAGCGGCTTTCAGATCCCGAACCGTCCGAAGAAAAAGGTGTTCCTGATCGAAAAGGGCGTGAGCGGAAAAGCGCTTTCAGACTGTATCGCCCAGGCGCAGAAGGAGCGTGAAACCGGTACGCAGGTGCTGGTCGCCAGAATGAACAAGAACAAGAAATTCCAGAAGGAACAGCTCATGAAGGAGGGCTGGGAGGAATTTCAGGAGTTTTACAGAGAACCGCTGAAATAAAAGACATTCCAAATTCCTTCCCCGGAGAAGCAGGGAAGGAATTTGACAGAATAAGACTTATTAAAGGATAAGAAGGGCCGCCCCGGGCGGCGAAAGGAGCAGACATGGCTGAATCAATGAAAGGCCTGAAAAGAACCCACAGGTGCGGAGAGCTTTCCGCCGCCAACGTGGGAGAGACCGTCACCGTCATGGGATGGGTGGCAAAACAGAGAAACAAGGGCGGCATCATTTTCGTGGATCTGAGGGACCGTTCCGGCATCCTGCAGATCATCTTTGAGGAAGGCGACGTGGGAGAGGAAGGCTTTGCAAAGGCCGGAAGGCTTCGCAGCGAGTTCGTCGCCGCCGTGGTCGGAAGAGTGGAAAGACGCGCGGGTGCGGTGAATGAGAACCTGGCCACCGGCGAGATCGAGGTGCGCGCGCAGTCCGTTCGCATCCTGTCCGAAGCGCTTACCCCGCCGTTCCCCATCGAGGAGGATTCCAAGACGAAGGAGGAGCTTCGTCTGAAATATCGTTACCTTGACTTAAGAAGACCAGATCTGCAGAAAAAGATCATGCTCAGAAGCCGGATCACCATGGCGATCCGGGAGTTCATGACGAAGGAAGGTTTTCTGGAGATCGAGACACCCATGCTCACCAAGTCCACGCCGGAAGGGGCCAGGGACTATCTGGTGCCCAGCCGTGTGCATCCCGGGATGTTTTACGCTCTGCCCCAGTCTCCGCAGATTTTCAAGCAGCTGCTGATGTGCTCCGGTTATGACCGGTATTTCCAGATCGCCAGATGCTTCCGTGACGAGGACCTGAGAGCGGACCGTCAGCCGGAATTCACCCAGGTGGATATGGAGCTGTCCTTTGTGGATGTGGATGATGTCATCGAAGTGAATGAAAAGCTGATCAAATATATCTGTAAGGAAGCCATCGGCCTGGATGTGCAGCTTCCCATCCGCCGGATGCCCTGGATTGAGGCCATGAACCGCTTCGGCTCCGATAAGCCGGATACCCGTTTCGGCCTGGAGTTACAGGATGTGTCCGAGGTGGTGAAGGGCTGCGGATTCGGCGTGTTCACCTCCGCCCTGGAAGCGGGCGGTTCCGTGCGCGGCATCAACGTGAAGGGACAGGCCGGCATGCCGAGAAAGAAGATCGACGCTCTGGTGGAATTCGCCAGGGGATACGGCGCGAAGGGGCTTGCCTATCTGAGCGTACAGCCGGACGGCAGCTATAAATCCTCCTTTGCCAAGTTCATGACCCAGGAGGAGTTGGATGCCCTTGTGGCAGCCATGGAAGGTGAGAAGGGAGACCTGCTTCTTTTCGCTGCCGATAAGAACTCTGTGGTCTATAACGTGCTGGGCGGCCTTCGTCTGGAACTGGGAAAACAGCTGGGCCTGATCGATGAGAACCGTTTCGATTTCCTCTGGGTGACCGAGTTCCCGCTCTTCGAGTGGAGCGAGGAGGAAAACCGCTACGTTGCCATGCATCATCCCTTTACCATGCCTGTGGAAGAGGATCTGGACATGCTGGAAACCGAGCCCGGAAAAGTGCGTGCCAAGGCTTATGACATCGTGTTGAACGGCACGGAGCTGGGAGGCGGAAGCGTCAGAATTTCCGACGAAAATATTCAGGAGAGGATGTTTACGGCTCTCGGATTCAGTAAGGAAAGCGCCCACGAGCGCTTCGGCTTCCTGCTTGACGCCTTCAAATACGGCGTTCCGCCGCACGCCGGACTGGCCTACGGCCTGGACCGTCTGGTCATGCTGCTGACCGGGGCGGAAAGCATCCGTGAGGTTATCGCTTTCCCGAAGGTGAAGGATGCTTCCTGCCTGATGACGGAAGCGCCCAACGTGGTGGACGAAAAGCAGCTGGAAGAGCTGGGAATCGCCATTGTGGCCAAAGAAGAGACAGTGCCTGCCGGGGAGCAGACTTATGCGCAGGAATAAGCTGTAAAAGGACGTTCCGTGGAAGGGCAGGAATGGCCCGGAAAATGACAGATTGCTCATCATTCGGCCTGTGCACATGCGCACAGGCCGTTTTTTCAGTCCTTCGGGAAGAAAAATTCTTGTATATGCCGGAATTTAATGCTATTATTTTTACAGGCATAAATTTTCTTACAGGGCCGTTCGGCCGATCTGTCAGGACAGAGCTTCTGTCCATTCTGACATCATTTCAGAAACTCTATGCTGAATCTATTTATCCCAAGGACACGTACAGACCGGCAGGAGCGACTGAAAGAAAACGCGGCTCCTGGAGAAATATGTGAATGAACGCGGGAAATCCCTGTATTCCTCCGCGTTGGTCCGCCTTCCGGAGCCCCGGTTCGTGGTTTTTTACAACGGTCTGCGGAATGCGGAGGACGACATGATCCTGAAGCTGTCGGGTTCTTTTGAAAAGAAAGAAGGCGATCCGGCACTTGAGTTGAAAGTGCGGCTTTTGAACATCAATCAGGGATCGAATCCTGAGCTGATGAAAAAGTGCCGGACGCTCCGGGAGTACAGCGAATTTGTGGACCGTGTCAGGAAGTGTGTGAAGGAAGAGGCGTCTCTGGTGGATGCGGTGGAAAGAGCTGTGACGGAATGCATCCGGGATGGGATTCTGGAGGATTTTCTTCGCAAACAGAGGTCGGAGGTGGTAGCCATGTCAATCCTGGAGTATGACCGGGAGGAGGAACTGAAAAAACTGCGGGACGCGGAATATGAAAATGGAAAGACGGATGGAAAAGCAGAGGGAAGGGCAGAAGGAAAAGCAGAAGATCTCCTTTTGATTCTGGAATTCCGGTGGCGGGTTCCCGGATGGCTGAAGGAGCGTATTTTTCAGGAAGCAGACGTGTTTTGTCTGGAAAACTGGATGAAGGCGGCGATGAGTGCCGGTACGCTGGAGGATTTCCTGGAGAAAGCCGGGCTGGCGGAGAACTGAGAAAAGGGCAAAAACATTCCTGTAGGGTTAAGGTCCTTCGGGAGAGGATATGGTCGGAAGAGATGAACCGTTATCAAGCGGTTCCGTCAGTTCGGGAAGATGGCTTGCACCGCCCCGGACTGATGGAGCCGCCTCGTAATATTCGTCCGGAAAGATTCCGCGCGTTTTCAGCAGTTATGCCGATACCGCTTCCATTTTCATCTGCATTTTCCTCATATGCTCCAGCGGACGGTTCAGAAGGGCAATGGTGCTGCAGATATCGTCTTCATCTGTCTCCGGGTTGGGCGTGCACATGCGGAGAACCTTCCTTCCGTTCAGCTGAGTGGTCAGGATCTGAGCGTAGCCGGTGTCGGAAAGCTCCCTGGCAAGCTGCACATTCAGGGCATCGCATTCCCGGTCGGAAAGTTCCTTTGGCGCATAACGGAAGCAGACCACGCCCTGTCCTGCGGGGGAGACGATTTCCCAGCCCGGATATTTCAGGATTTCCTCCTGAGCAAGCTCTGCCATCCGGCAGCCGTGATCGATCATTTCTCCAAACCGGTCTGTGCCCACAATCTGCAGGGTAGTCCACAACTTAAGCGCGCGGGCGGGACGGGTGAGTTCGGGGCCCAGATCCCAGAAATCGGGCAGGCTTCCCTCCGTCTTTGCATCTTCCAGATATTCCGGATGGGTGGAAAAGCTGCGAAGCAGATTTTTCTGCTCGCGTACCAGAACCACGCTGCAGCCGTAGGTCTGCATCATCCATTTATGCGCGTCCCAGCTGATGCTGTCGGAAAGCGCTATTCCGGAAAGCAGCCGCCGTCCCTGCCCGGACAAAAGCAGGGATGCGCCGTAAGCGCCGTCCACGTGCATCCAGAGATCAAAACGACGGCAGATATCGGCGATTTCCTCAAGCGGGTCAATGCTTCCCGTGTTTGTGGTTCCGGCAGTGGCAACCACAGCGAAGGGCCTCCGGCCCGCCGCCAGATCCTTTTTTACTGCCATTTCCAGCGCACCGGTGTCCATGCGGAAGGCGGCGTCCGAGGGAAGGATGCGGATCTGTTCCTGACAAAAGCCGATGATATGAAGGGCTTTTGCCACGGAGGAATGAGTCTGATCAGAAAGATAGGCGACGGCGCGTCCGCGGTCCTGAGGCGCGAGTTTTGCATCCCTTGCGGCGGTGAGCGCAGTCAGGTTTGCCATGGAGCCTCCGGAAACGAAGAGGCCTCCGCAGGTCTTCGGATAACCGGCAAGGCCGCCCATCCATTCGATGAGCCTGCGCTCGATGAGTCCGGCGCCCGGCGCGTTCGCCCAGCAGCCCGCATGGTGGTCAAAGGCATTGGTCATCAGATCGCCCATCCAGGAATAGGGGGAGACCGGGCTTGGCACGCAGGCGAAGCAGCGGGGATGCTGTACCAGCGCACCGGCGGAACAGATGTCCTTTATTTCTTCAAAAACCTCCTCCGCCGGCCGTCCTGCCGGGGGAAGATCCATTTCAAAAGAGGAGTCCTGCGCTTGGCCGAAAGCCGGATTGCTCCGGGTAACCACCTTCTGCTTCTTCATATCCCGGTAAAAGGTAAGGGTGGAATCCAGAAAGCCCTTCATCCATTCTGCTGCCTGTTGTATGTTTTCCTGACTGTTATTCATCAAAACCTCCATTCCGGAGCCTGCGTGCACCTGACAGCGCTGCTCCGCATTTCTTGACTTTTTCTGATGGGTATTGTACGATTCTTTTATCTATTTGTAAAA
This sequence comes from uncultured Lachnospiraceae bacterium, assembly GCA_900544445.1. Taxonomy (GTDB): domain Bacteria; phylum Bacillota; class Clostridia; order Lachnospirales; family Lachnospiraceae; genus Eisenbergiella; species Eisenbergiella intestinigallinarum. The sequence goes on along the minus strand of UQVK01000097.1, from coordinate 2,901 downwards.
TTCATAGTTTTTGTAAAAATATTGAAAAATTTTAATAGATATCGTATGGAAGTTGGCGTGACCCCCTGGTTCGCGCCAAAATAGATGCCGCCTGCAGCGGCAGGAGCGGAGGTAAGATTGAAAAATAAGCCCGATGGCTTATTTTTCAATCAACAGTTTTGCGCCGAAGCACAAAACTGCTGTGATCGCAGAGGAGAAATCACCTGCGTGATTTCTCCTCGCGGCCTCAGCGTATCGCTTCGGCATGGAGGTAAAATTGGAAATCAGAAATCTGACTACTTTTATCCGGGTGGCAGAGCTGCAGAGCTTTTCCGGAGCGGCGGAGCAGCTGGGCTATTCTCAGTCCGCAGTCACAGTGCAGATCCGACAGCTGGAGAAGGAGCTGGGAACACTTCTGTTTGAACGGATCGGCAGGCATGTCCGCCTGACGGAGGAAGGAGAAGCGCTGGTGGAGCGGGCCGTTGCGGTGCTTCGGGCGGTACAGGAGGCGGAAAACGTGGGAAAGGCGAGAAGGCCAGGCGGCGGAAAGCTGCGCATCGGCACGGCGGAGTCCCTGCTGATCAGCGTCCTTCCGCCGGTTTTTGTGGAATTCGGCCGGAAATGTTCCGGCGCCCTTCTTTCCACCAAAACCGGGCCGGTAGAGGATCTGTTTGAAATGGTGCGGCAGAATGAGATTGACCTTCTGTATTTTCTGGACCGGAAAACGGATTTCCCGGAGTGGATTAAGGTTTCGGAGCATCGGGAAAGGGCCATCTTTGTGGCATCAGCCGCCCATCCGCTGGCGGGGGAGAAGCATATCAGCGTAGAGCGGCTGCAGAAAGAACCGCTGGTTCTGACGGAGAGGGGAATCAGTTATCGTTATGCGCTGGAGCAGGCGCTTGCGGCGGACGGGATCGCGCTGGAGCCCTTTCTGGAAACGGGGAATACGGATGTGATCACCCGGCTGGTGCGGCTTGCGAGTGCATATCCGAACAGATTTCCCCCAGCCGGTCTTTGGCGGCAAAGGGTGGTTCTGCCCCAACTCGGTGGCAGGAGGGGTCCAAGGGGTGTCCCCCTGGCACACTGCCTTGCTTGCAAGGTATAGTGTGTTATACCTGCCGGCCACAGGGGTGCGGAAACGGGGGTGCAAGATGTAGCAAAGCGCCCACTAAGATTGAACGAGCGGCGGATAGCAAGACATATGCTTCCATGCCGTGGGAATAGCTAATCGTGCCGCTTCTAGCGATTAGTTTTTAACGGCAAGATTTTGTGGGCTTTTGGACGATCTGTTATTCATCTTGCTTTATGGTTCTTCAAATTCCATTCCGCTTTTTGTGCCTGCTGCAACTTTTCCTTCATTGTCTTCTGTGGGATACCAAATTCCCATAAAACCATCTACTGGGTGAAAATAAAAGTGGCCAAGGTCGTTCGTGGTAATTGCCCGTTCTTTATCGCTTTCACTCCACACTTCCATAAGAAGAATGCCCTTGCCTTTATACACTCCCCAAGCAGAAGTTCTCATTACAACACGAATCTGGTATGTTTCCCTAGGGGTTTCAAGCAGATACATACAATCGACATCTTTCTTGTACCCTTCTCTGCCTATATAATCCACAGTATGAAGACTATCATCGTACGAACTTTCGGAAATATCATTCGAAATGTACTGGAGTATATGCGCAATATCATCGTCCAAACGGCCATCTTTGTTTGTGCTTTCCACAACAAACGGAGCGAACAAAGACCGCATGTCCTCAACACTACCTTTTTCCAATGCTGAGACGAGTTTTCCCATCATACGCTTAACGGCCGCCTCATCACGGTCATATGCATTGAATCCCACTAAAACAAGAAATATTGATATGAGGATTCCAAAACCAAGGAATACTTTTTTCATATTGCTTTGTCCTCCTACTTACCACACTAGCCTGAACATTACCCTCGTTCAAATCAATCGGAAGGACCAAATCGGCTTTAGCCTTAGCCATTTCGTCGACTCTATTCAGATTAAATTTCACAGCACAAGCCCTCTTCCGCACCAAACGGGTGCTGGTTTATCTGTTTTCATTGTAAAGAGATAAAGTGAAAAGTGCAAGAATGAACACAAAAAAATAATCCGAACCCATCTCCTATCGGAAATAAGTTCGGATTATATTGTTTTGGTGCGGGAAAACAGAGGCGTTTCCTTCCTGCCGGAATTTGTGGCGAGGGAGGATCTGGACTGCGGAAGGCTGGCAGCACTTTCCGTGGACTGTCCGCAGATCGAAATGTTCAGCCAGCTCGTTTATCACAGAAACAAACTGGTCACTCCACAGATGGAACTGTTTATCCGGCTGCTTGAGGAACGGATTCAAAAGGGATCGGGGGTTGACAAAACGGATTTTCTTGCATATTCTGTATAATAGATTGAAAAAGGCATGGAACGGAAAAAAGCAGTCCATCATCCGGCCGCAGAGAGGGAGTGTCACCGGCTGAAAGCATTCCCGGCGCGGAGGGCTGAAGTGCATCCGGGAGCCGGTCCGGTGAAGAGGTGTTTACCCTGTACAGCCGGGTTCGTTTTGCGCTCGTTACGCGCTGCAAGTGCAGAAGGGATGGGGCATTCCATCCTTCTGAATCGGAGTGGAACCGCGGTCCTGCCGTCTTCGGAATATCGGAGACGGCGGGGCCGTTCTTTCATACGATAGGAAATTTCATTTCCTATCGTATGAAAAAAGACGCTCCGCTGTGGATGCGCACTCGCGCGCAAGGTAGATGTTGCCTGAAGGCAACCGCGCTCGGCGCGAGTGGTGCGCATGATGCGTACCGCATCAGGGCGCACACTTTTTTATGATTAAAATGCTGCCTGCGGCAGCAAAACAGGAGAGGGTTATGGGACTGATTGGCAATATCAGAGAAGAGATCCGCATCATAAGGGAGCGGGAT
>UQVK01000096.1 GCA_900544445.1 uncultured Lachnospiraceae bacterium | reverse complement strand
TTTTACCCCGATGTCCAGTTCATGCTTTGCAAAAGATTCTCCGAGGATTCCGCTTGACAGGCTGACGATGGCGATATTTTTTATCATAGCTTTCCCTCCGTACTGCGGGCGGATGCAGCAGAAGACACCCGTTTACTTATCCTTCATCTTCTCATCAAAGCGCCTGCGCACCTCGATATAGGCCTTGATGGCCTCCACCGTTCCGTCAAAGCCCAGCCTGGAGCTGTCCAGGGAAAGATCGTAGTTCAGGGCGTTCTTCCATTCCTGGCCGGTATAATATTTATAATATCTGGCCCGGTAGTCGTCGGTCTTTGTGATGAGCTTCTTCACTTCGTTCTCAGGAAGGCTGTTCACCTTCATGGCCTCCTGCAGACAGAAGTCCTCCGGCGCATGGACGAACACCCGCACCACGCCGGGCATATCCTTCAGGATGTGATCCGCGCAGCGGCCGATGATCACGCAGGAGCCTTCCTCCGCCAGAGAGCGGATGATCTTGGCCTGATAGTTGAACAGATTGTCATCACTGGTAAAACCGGCGCTTTCCGGAGAAAGCAGGCGGCCGCCCTTATACCCGCCGGAAAGCAGGGCGCGCAGGCCGTGGTGCTTGAACTCATCCTGAAAAAGGGTGGGATTCACGCCGCTTTCCTCGGCTGCCATGGCGATGATTTCCCGGTCATAATAGGGAATGTCCAGCTCCTTCGCCAGCATTTTCCCCACAGTCTTTCCGCCGCTGCCGTACTGGCGCGCGATGGTAATAATCACATTTGACATGCTTTTCCTTTCCTGCTGCCCGAAGGGCAGCATTCTTTTATTCGCCAAGATAGGCTTTCTTGATATCCTCGTTGTTCAGAAGCGCCTGCGCGCTGTCCTCCATCACGATGTTTCCGGTTTCCAGTACATAGCCCCGGTCCGCGATGGAAAGCGCCTTCTTCGCGTTCTGTTCCACCAGAAGGATGGTAACGCCCTGTTTGCTGATGCTTTCGATGATGTCGAAGATCTCCGATACAAGGAGCGGGGACAGGCCCATGGAGGGCTCGTCCAGCAGCAGGAGCCTGGGATTGGACATCAGCGCCCGGCCCATGGCCAGCATCTGCTGTTCACCTCCGGAAAGGGTTCCGGCCAGCTGTCTGGTGCGTTCCTTCAGGCGGGGGAAACGTTCGTAAACCCGGGCGAGGGATTCCTCGATTTCCTTTTTATCCTTCCGGGTATAGGCTCCCATACGCAGGTTTTCATAAACGGTCAGGTTGGCGAACATGCGCCGTCCCTCCGGCACATGGGAGATGCCGAGCTGAACGATACGGTGGGAGGGCATCTTTGTGATGTCCTGATTTTCAAAATGCACGGATCCGGATTTCGCCTGGAGCATGCCGCTGACGGTCTGCAGGGTGGTGGTCTTTCCGGCGCCGTTCGCACCGATCAAAGCCACAATTTCCCCTTCCTCCACATGAAAGGACACGTTCTTAAGCGCATGGATCATGCCATAATATACATTCAGATTTTCTACGGTGAGCATTGCCATGAGATTCTCCTTTTCAGTATGGAATCCGGCACGAACCGCGGTTCGTGCCGCCGGTTTCAGTCGCCAAGGTAGGCCGTGATGACCTCCGGATTGTTCAGCACGTCCTTCGGTTCTCCCTCTGTAAGAAGCTTCCCGAAGTTGAGAACGTACAGGTATTCACAGATTCCCTGTACCAGCTTCATGTCATGCTCGATCAGAAGAATGGTCACGCCGTACTCTTTACGGACCAGGCTGATGGTGTCCATCAGCTCCCGGGTTTCGTTGGGGTTCATGCCTGCGGCGGGTTCATCCAGCAGAAGAAGCTTGGGATTTGTGGCAAGGGCGCGGGCGATTTCCAGCTTGCGCTGTTTGCCGTAGGGAAGGTTGGAGGCCAGGTCGTTTGCGGAGGATTCCAGATCAAAAAGGCGCAGGATCCGCATGGCTTCCCCGTCCATTTCCTTTTCCTTCCGGCGGTAGCTGCCCAGATGCAGCATGCTTTCCGCAAGGGAATAGGTGATCCGGTTATGAAGGGCGGCCTTTACATTGTCCAGAACGCTCTGGGCGGTAAAAAGCCGGATGTTCTGAAAGGTTCTGGCCACACCCAGACGGCAGATTTCGTGGGGCTTTTTGCCCACCAGGTTCTGGCCGTCCAGACGGATGCCTCCGTCGGTGGGGCGGTAAACGCCTGTCAGCATGTTGAAAACGGTGGTTTTTCCGGCGCCGTTGGGGCCGATGAGGCCGACCAGGCTGCCCTGTTCGATTTTCATGGACAGCTCGTCGACTGCGCGCAGGCCGCCGAAGGAGATGCCCAGACTGGTGACTTCCAGCATTGCCATGTTATGCCGCCTCCTTTCCATGTTTTGCTTCCGCCTTTTCGGCACGGGCAGCGGCGCGTTTTTCCAGCAGCCGCTTTTTCAGGCCGGAATTGTTGAAAATCATCATGGCGATCAGCAGGATCGCATAGATAAGCATCCGGTAATCGTTCATGGAACGCAGAAGCTCCGGAAGGACGGTGAGCAGGGCCGCCGCGATGATGGAGCCCCAGATATTGCCGAGACCGCCGAGAACCACAAACACCAGAATCAGGATGGAGGTGTTGAAGTCAAACTTGGTCGCCGTGACGGTGGAAAAGTTCATGGCATACAGCGTACCTGCGGCTCCCGCCAGAGCTGCGGAAATGACGAAGGCCAGCAGACGATAGCGGGTGACGGGGATGCCGATGCTTTCCGCGGCAATCCGGTTGTCGCGCACCGCCATGACGGCGCGGCCCGTCCGGCTGTGGATGAGGTTGAGCACCAGAAACAGGGTGATCAGGATGAGGACAAAGCCTGCGGTGAAGGAAGAAAGCTTGGTGACGCCGCTGACGCCCATGGGTCCGTTGATGATCATTTTTCCGTTTTCGGAAAGCTCAAAGGCCTGGTTTAACAGACTGAAATGCAGGCCCTTTTTATCCAGGCCGATGTAGAGCACGTTGATGATGTTCTTGATGATTTCGCCGAAGGCCAGCGTGACGATGGCCAGATAGTCGCCCTTTAAGCGAAGCACCGGGATACCGACGATCACGCCCGCAACGGCGGCGCAGAGGGCTCCAACCACCATGGCGATGGCCAGGCGCATGGGACCGAAGGGAATGGCGTCAGCCAGGCTGGTGGTGACCACAATGCCGGCGAAGGCGCCGACGGACATGAAGCCCGCATGTCCCAGGGAAAGCTCGCCCAGAATGCCCACGGTCAGGTTCAGGGAAATGGCCATCACCACATAGGCGCAGATGGGAACGAGCTGGCCGTTTAAGGAGGATGAAATATTGTCTGTCAGGATCATGCCCTGTACGATGAGAAAGGCGATGATCACGATGCCGAAGGCGGTCACGCTGTCGCGCCTTGCGGCCAGAAGCTGCTTAAACTGTTTCATTGTAAATCTCCATTCCGAAGCGTTGTGACCGGTTGAGGCGGTTTGTGACGCTTCGGCACAAACCGCCGCTGCAAAAACGGGAAGAATGGCACGCAGGGCCATTCTTCGGTATGAGAAAGGGCGCAGCCCATAGAACTTCTTAGCCGGTGTCCTGTGCTGGCTTAGAAGTTCTTCTCATACATTACACTTTCTCACTTACATGTTTGCCAAGCAGTCCGTCGGGCTTCACAAGAAGAACAATGATCAGGACTGCGAACACAATGGCATCCGACAGCTGGGTGGAGATATAGGCTTTTGAGAAAATCTCGATCACACCGAGCAGGATGCCGCCGATCATGGCCCCCGGAATGGAGCCGATGCCGCCGAATACGGCAGCCGTAAACGCCTTGATGCCGGGCATGGAGCCGGTGGTGGGCATCAGGGTCGGATAGGCGGAGCAGAGCAGCACGCCCGCAATGGCGGCCAGGCCGGAGCCGATGGCGAAGGTGACGGAAATGGTGGTGTTCACGTTGATGCCCATGAGACCGGCAGCACCCTTATCCTCTGAAACGGCGCGCATGGCGGTTCCCATTCTGGTTTTGGTGGTGAACAGCGTCAGCACGATCATGATGAGAATGCAGGCGGCGACGGTCACGATGGTCACGCCGGAAATGATAAGCCTGCCGCCAAAGAGCTGGACGGACCAGTTTCCCACGATGGAGGAAAAGGTCTTGGGGCTGGAACCCCAGATCAGAAGGGCCGCGTTCTGCAGAAAATAGGATACGCCGATGGCCGTGATCAGAACGGCCAGAGAGGGCGCCTGCCGAAGCGGCTTATACGCGAGCCGTTCAATGGCGATGCCCAGAACGGTGCAGACGATCACCGCAAAAATCACGGATATGAGCGGAGACAGCCCCAGATAGCTGGTGGTGCAGAAGGATATGTAAGCGCCCACCATGATGACGTCTCCGTGGGCGAAATTAAGCATCTTGGCAATACCATACACCATCGTATAACCCAGCGCAATGATGGCATACACACTGCCGAGGCTGATGCCGTTGATCAGATGGGATAAAAAGGTCATGGGAATCTCCTTTCCGCCTGTGATGCCAGGCAGCAGCTCGCCCGCTGCCCGTACCCGCCGCGCTGCGCTGCGCCACGTGCCAGAATGGCACGCTGGAATGGCGCGCCGGACCGGAGCGCAGGAACCGCATCGAGCCGTTGCCTCGCATCATAGGCTGGGGGTCAACAGTTTTTTTTATAAACAAACAACAGCGTCGGAAGAAGCCGTCCTTTCCCCGAAAAAACGGCAGGCGGCAGGCATGCAGAAAGCAGCCCGCCGCCTGTGCCGTCTGGGATCAGTCCATTCCGACGTAAGCGCCGTTTTCGATGACCATGCCCTTCGGGCTCTTGGAAACCGCGCCCGTGGAATCCCAGGTCACGCCTTCACCGGTCAGGCCGTCAAAGGTGATGGTGGGGAAGGTGGCGACCATCAGCTCGCACAGCTCCTCCGCACTCATGTCAGCGGTGGCTCCCGCAGCTTCCAGCGCCGCCTTGTAAGCGTATACGCAGTCGTAGGCATCTGCTGCAAACTGATTCGGAACCTCACCGTAAAGCTCCTGATACTTGGTTACGAAGCTCACGGTCTTGTCGTCCGTCGCATCCGCATTAAAAGGAGTCAGAAGCATGACGCCTTCTGCCAGGGAAGTATCAAAGCCTTCCAGAGTCAGGATTCCGTCCATGCCGTCCACGCCGAAGAACTTGGGCGTATATCCCATGTCGCTGGCCTGCTTCAGAATCAGGGAAGCGGGCTGATAATAGATGGGAAGGAAAACGAGGTCGGCGCCGGCATCTCTTGCCTCGGTCAACTGTACGGAGAAGTCATTGGAGCTGGCATCGGTGAAGGTGGTGGCGGATACGATTTCCAGCCCCTTCGCGCTGGCCTCTTCCTGGAACTTCTCATAGATGCCGCTGGAGTACACGTCATCATTTCTGTAGATTACGGCGATTTTGGTACCGAGCTGCTGATCTGCAATGTAATCAGCGGAAGCAACACCCTGGTTGGGATCCGCGAAGCAGATCTGGAAGAAGTTGTCCTTGCCTTCCGTTACCGCGGTGGAAGAAGCGGAAGGAGTCAGACCGAAGATCCGGTCCGCATAATGCTCCGTCGCAATTGCCTCGCAGGGCTTTGTGGTAACGGCGCCAAGGGAGAGCTGCATGCCCCAGTCCTTCAGAGCGTTGTAAGCAGAAACAGCCTTCTCAGGGTCATTTTCATCATCTTCATACTTTAATTCGAACTGGATGGCGCCGCCTTCCGCGTTGATCTCATCAACCGCGATCTGTGCGCCGTTCATTACGGCATTTCCGTAAATGGCAGCGGAGCCCGTCAGGGGAGCGGTGCCGCCAAGCTTGAAAGCCGCGCCGGTGGTTTCCGCAGAAGCCTCTGCGTCTGCATTTCCGGCCGCCTCAGTGGAAGCGGATGCAGCTGAGCTTTCAGATGCGGAAGAAGATCCGGTGTCTGCCGTCGTGCTGCCGCAGCCTGCAAGAAGACCTGCGCACATCACGGCAGTCAGAACAAAACTGATTGCCTTTTTCATAACATTTCCTCCTTTTGCCGCCCTTGGGCGGCTTTTTTAATACAAAGAAAGAACGGCGGAGCCATTCTTTGGCACGAACTTTGTTCGTGCACGCCTCCTGTCTTCCCGTCGCTCATGGCGGGAAGACATTTGTCCATAATAGACGTGCTTGTATTATACACCAGATTCGAAAAAATGGAGAGAAAAATTTATGGAAATTTTAGAATTTGGCAGAATTGTCCTGTTTGTGCGGGAGGAAAAGGAAACTTTTGGGCATGCTGATGGCAGGAAAGAGAAAAAATATGTTATACTGTCTGGAGATTAGCGTGGCATTTCAGAGCATGGAGGAACGAAAAGTGGAATATGAAACAAACGAAGAACTGGAAAGCATGCCTGCCGTTTTCGCTCCGATGGGGGAGATTGCGGGATATCCGGTGCGGCCGGGGCTGTTTCACTTAAATGGGGCGATGGCCCTTCCGGAGGGCGTGAATTTCACCGTGCATACCCATGAGGGGACGGGCTGCGAGCTGCTGCTTTTTCACAGGGGAGAGGAAGAGCCTTATGCGGTGCTGCCTTTCCCGGAGGAATACCGGGTTGGGGATGTGTACGCCATGATTGTTTTCGGCCTGGATATCGGGGAATTTGAATACGCCTACCGCATCGACGGACCGTGGGAGCCGCAAAAGGGGCTGCGCTTTGATAAAAACGCCATCCTTCTGGACCCCTATGCCAGGGCGGTGACGGGCCAGAGCATCTGGGGAAAGCATCAGGAAAAGCATTACCATGCCAGGGTGGTGCGGGATGTGTTTGACTGGGGGAGCATGCCGCAGTCCAGGCGGCAGCTGAGCGACCTGGTCATCTACGAGCTGCATGTGCGGGGCTTTACCCGCCACGTGTCTTCCGGCGTGGCAGGCAAGGGAACCTTCGCGGGGCTGAAGGAAAAGATTCCCTATCTGAAGGAGCTTGGAATCAACGCGGTGGAGCTGATGCCGGTTTTTGAATTTGACGAAACCATGAACTCCAGAGAAGTGGATGGGAGGAGGCTGCTGGATTACTGGGGCTACAATACGGTCAGCTTTTTTGCCCCGAATACCAGCTATACGGCGGCGAATGAGTTCAACCGGGAAGGGACGGAGCTGAAGGAGCTGATCCGGGCGCTTCATGAGAACGGGATCGAGGTCATTCTGGACGTGGTGTTCAATCATACGGCGGAGGGCAATGAACAGGGTCCCTGCTTCTGTTTCAAGGGCTTTGACAACAGGATCTATTACATGCTCACGCCGGATGGCTGGTATTATAATTTCAGCGGCTGCGGCAATACGCTGAACTGCAATCATCCGATGGTGCGGCAGATGATTCTGGAATGTCTCCGCTACTGGACGGTGTACTACCGGGTGGACGGCTTCCGCTTCGACCTCGCCAGCATTCTGGGAAGAAACGAGGACGGTTCGCCCATGAACCGGCCCCCTCTGCTGGAGAGTCTGGCCTGCGACCCGCTTCTTGACAATGTAAAGCTGATCGCGGAGGCTTGGGATGCGGGCGGCGTCTATCAGGTGGGAAGCTTTCCGGCGGCGGGCCGCTGGGCGGAGTGGAACGGAAAGTATCGGGATGCCCTGCGTTCCTATCTAAAGGGGGATCTCTGGGAGTCGGAAAACGCTGCCATGCGGATCGCCGGTTCCTTCGACCTGTACGGAACAGGAGGAAAGGAAGAGGAGGAAAATGGAGAAAACGGCGGACGGATCCGGAACTATGCGGGGTATAATTCCTGCGTGAATTTCCTCACCTGTCACGATGGCTTTACCCTGTATGATCTGTATTCCTACAATGAAAAGCATAATGAGGCCAACGGCTGGAACAATACCGACGGAGCGGATGACAACCGGAGCTGGAACTGCGGGGCGGAGGGGGAGACGCAGGAAAAAGAGGTGCTTTCCCTGCGCTTCCGCCTGATCCGAAACGCCTGCGCCGTACTTTTGTGCAGCAGGGGCACGCCCATGTTCCTGGCCGGGGACGAATTTGGCAACACCCAGTATGGAAACAACAACCCCTACTGCCAGGACAATGAGATTTCCTGGCTGGACTGGCGGCTGCTGGAAAAGAACCGGGAGTTGTTTGCATTTTTCCGGTTCATGATCCGTTACCGTCTGACCCATCCGGCCATCCGGGAAGAGCTTCCCCGTGCGGTCTGCGGCCTGGAATCCGTCCGGGTATACGGAGCGGACGCGGCGGAGGGAGAGCGCCCGGCTCCGAATGCGGGAACCATCGGGATCTGCTTCGCCGGCTATGACAGCAAAAAGGGGCGGGACGACCTGGTTTACCTGGCGCTCAACGTCTACTGGGAGGATGTGCGGATCACCCTTCCTGACCTGAAGCAGACGGGAGACTGGCATGTGGCCGTCAATACCTTTGGAAACGGAGAGGGAAAATACTGCTATGAAGGAGAGGAACAGGTGCGCATCGACGGGGAATTCATCATGCGCCCCAGATCTGTGGCCGTGTTCATGGGCAGGTATGGACAGACCGGGAAGAATCTGTTACCATCGTAGGAAGGAAAATGCAGAATAAAATGCCGCCTGAACGGGCGGCAGAAAGTGAGGCGGATGAAATCCTGCGGATTTCATCCTGGAAATTGGCCTGTCGGCCAATTTCACCGGAATGGAGAGCCGCCGAAGGCGGCAGAAAGCGAGGCTGGCACGAACCTGCCGGTTCGTGCCGAAGAATGGCTGACGCCATTCTTCCAGGATTAAAATGCCGCCAATGGCGGCAGAAAGAGAGGTAGATATGGAGAAACAGTTAAAACCCCTTATTTTTCAGTCGGATTTTGGCCGGGCGGACGGCGCGGTGAGCGCGATGTACGGCGTGGCCTATTCGGTATGCAGCGAACTGAAGATTTCAGACCTGACCCATGAGATTCCACAGTACGATATCTGGGAAGCGTCCTACCGGCTGATCCAGACCGTGAGCTACTGGCCGGAGGGAACGGTGTTCGTTTCCGTGGTGGACCCGGGCGTGGGCTCCACCAGAAGAAGCATTGTGGTAAAGACCTGCGGCGGCCAGTATGTGGTGACGCCGGACAACGGTACGCTGACCCATGTGAAGCATCTGTGCGGCATTCAGGCGGCCAGGGTGATCGACGAATCCATCAACCGGCTTCCCGGTTCCGGAGAGAGCTACACCTTCCACGGCCGTGACATTTATGCGTACACGGGAGCAAGGCTTGCCGCGGGCATCATCGACTTTGAGGGCGTGGGTCCCGAGGTGCCGGTGGACAGCGTGGTGGAGATCGCCTATGAGCCCGCCGTTTTGTCCGGCGATGAGATCACGGGCACCGTGGACGTGCTGGATGTACGTTTCGGAAGCCTGTGGACCAACATCCCGAGGGAGATGTTCTTAAAGCTGGGCGTTTCCTATGGAGACCGGGTGGAGGTCATCATTGAAAAGAGAGGCCGTACCGTTTACCGGACTTCTCTGATCTATGCGCATTCCTTTGCGGAGGCCTATATCGGAGAGGCGCTTGTGTATGTGAACAGTCTGGACTTCATGGCGGTGGCCATCAATCAGGGTAACTTCGCGAGGGCCTACAACGTGGGAACCGGCCTGTCCTGGAAGATCATCATGAGAAAATCCACCCTTCACAGGTAAGGCGTACGGCGCGGTGGGCAGCCGGACGGCGGCCCGCTGTGCAAATGTGTGGAAGAAAGAGAAGAAGCGGGAAAGCCATAGCGAAAGACCAGGACGAACAAAAAGAAAGGCGGAAAGATCATGGAACAGACAGACAGAATGGACTGCCGGGGGACCGGCTCGGATAAGGAAGCCTCCTGGGAGAGCGGTGTCCGTCGGGTGGTACCCTATACGCCGGGCGAGCAGCCGCGCCGGGCGGGAATCATCAAGCTGAATACCAACGAGTGCCCGTATCCCCCATCCCCGCAGGTGAAGCGCCTTGCGGCGGAGTTTGAAACGGATGTCCTGCGGCTCTATCCGGACCCGGAGGCGTCTCTTCTGGTAAAAAGCATAGCGGCGCACTTTGGCGTGGGAGAGGATCAGGTTTTCGTGGGAGTGGGCTCCGACGATGTGCTGGCCATGGCCTTTCTGACCTTTTTTAATACGGATAAGCCCATTCTGTTTCCGGATATCACCTATTCCTTTTACGACGTATGGGCGAATCTGTTTGGAATCCCCTTCCGCCGCCCGGCTCTGGATGAGAATTTCCGGCTGGTGAAGGAGGATTATCTGGTTCCGAACGGCGGAATCGTGATCGCAAATCCCAACGCGCCCACCGGAATCTGCGAGCCCCTTTCGGTGATCGAAGAGATCGTCAGGAAGAATCCCGCATCCCTTGTGATTATCGATGAAGCCTATGTGGATTTCGGGGGAGAAAGTGCCATGCCCCTCGTGGAAAAGTACGAAAATCTGCTTGTGGTGCAGACCTTTTCCAAGTCCCGCGCCATGGCCGGCATGCGCATCGGCTTTGCGGTGGGAAGCCAGAAGGCCATCCGGTATCTGCGGGATGTGAAGTTTTCCTTCAACTCCTACACCATGGATGCGCCCACCATCGCCTGGGGCGCCGCCAGCATGGCGGACGACGCTTATTTCCGGGAGACGGTGGAGAAGGTGGTAACGACCAGAGAGTATCTGAAGAGGGAGCTGGTCTCCCTGGGATTTTCCTTCCCGGATTCCCGGACCAACTTTGTATTCGTCTCCCATGAGCGTGTTCCGGCGGCGGAGCTGTTTGCGGCGCTGAAGGGGGCGGGCATCTACGTCCGCTATTTCCCCGGAGAGCGCACCGGAAATCATCTGCGGATCACTGTCGGCACCCGGGAGCAGACGGAGGCGCTGCTGGCATTCTTAAGGAAATATCTGAAATGAACGGCGGCTGCAAAGGCGCGGGACAGGCAGTCTTTGACTGCCGAATCCGTTTTTTCTTTTGCAGCGGAGACAAAACGGAGGCTTTCGGTGGAAGCATATACGGATTTTGCACAGGTCTATGATACGTTCATGGACAACGCCCCCTATGAAAACTGGGCGGATTTTCTGGCGGGACGTCTGAGAGAGGACGGCATCCGGGACGGGCTGGTGCTGGACCTCGGCTGCGGCACGGGAACGGTGACCCGGCTCCTTGCCGAAAAAGGGTATGATATGATCGGCGTGGACAATTCGGAGGCCATGCTGAACATCGCCCTGGAAAAAGAGGCCGAAAAGCCTCAGAACATCCTTTATCTGGAACAGGATATGCGGGAATTCGAGCTGTACGGCACGGTCCGCGCCGTGGTCTGCATCTGCGACAGCCTGAATTATCTGCTGGAGGAAGAGGACCTGCTTGAAACCTTCCGCCTGGTGAACAATTATCTGGACCCGGGCGGTCTGTTTCTGTTCGATTTCAACACGGTCTATAAATATGAAACGGTCATCGGGGATACAACAATTGCGGAGAACCGGGAGGATTGCAGCTTCATCTGGGAAAATTTTTATGACGAAAAAGAGCGGATCAACGAATATGACGTGACCGTATTCGTCCGTGAACAGGAAGGGCCGCAGGGCGGTCTGTTCCGGAGGTTTACGGAAACCCATTATCAGCGGGGCTATACCCTTTCGGACATCCGGAGGCTGGTGGAAATGAGCGGCCTTCTTTTCGTGGAGGCGCTGGACGTGGACACGCTGGGAGAGGTTACGGCACAGAGCGAAAGAATTTACTGCATAGCGAGGGAACAGGGAAAATGAGCGATTATCTGGTGAGAGCGACGGCGGCGGACGCGCAGGTGCGCGCGTTTGCGGTAACAGCAAGAGATACGGTGGAGACGGCGCGCGCGGCGCATGATACCAGCCCGGTGATGACGGCGGCGCTGGGAAGGCTCCTGTGCGCGGGAGCGATGATGGGAAGCATGATGAAGGGAGAGGCGGATATTCTCACCCTGCAGGTGCAGGGTGACGGTCCGGCGGGCGGCCTTACCGTGACCGCGGACAGCAGGGGCAGGGTGAAGGGCTACGCGGTCAATCCCCAGGTCATCCTTCCGCCAAACAGTCAGGGAAAGCTGGACGTTGGCGGTGCGGTTGGGGCGGGCTCTCTGCGCGTGATCAAGGATCTGGGGCTGAAGGAGCCCTATGTGGGCCAGACCCAGCTTCAGACAGGAGAGATCGCCGAGGATCTGACCTATTATTTCGCGGCTTCCGAGCAGGTGCCCTCCTCGGTGGGCCTGGGCGTTCTGATGGAGAAAAACAATACGGTAAAGCAGGCCGGCGGTTTCATTGTCCAGCTCATGCCCTTTGCGGAAGGAAATGTCATCGAGAAGCTGGAGGCGAATTTATGCCGCATTCATTCCGTGACAAAGCTTCTGGAGGACGGAAACAGCCCGGAGCAGATTCTCGGCATCCTTCTGGAAGGAATGGACATGGAGATTTTATCCGACATGCCCGTAGAGTTCTATTGCAACTGCAGCAGGGAGCGGGTGGCGAAGGCCCTTTACAGCATCGGGAAAAAGGAAATGGATGAGATGATCAAAGACGGAGAGCCCATCGAGGTGAAATGCCATTTCTGTAATACAGCATATCGGTTCAGCGTGGAGGATCTGGTTCAGATCAGACAGCTGCAGGAATGAAGAGAGGGAATTATGAAAGATGGTTTTATCAGGGCGGCGGCTCTGACACCGGAAATCAGAGTCGCAGATACCGCATACAACGCGGTGCAGATCGAAAAGGGAATCGATGAGGCGCTTGGAAACGGGGCGCGTATCATCGTTTTCCCGGAGCTGTGCATCACCGGCTATACCTGTCAGGATCTGTTTTTGCAGGAGACGCTGCTTTCAGGAGCAAAGGAGGCGCTTAGGCAGATCGCGGCGCATACGGAAGGGACGGACGCTCTGGTCTTTGTGGGGCTTCCCCTGGAGAAGGACGGGAAGCTGTATAACGTGGCGGCTGCCCTTCAGGACGGACGGGTGCTCGCCTTCATTCCCAAAACGGCTCTGCCGGGTTACGCGGAGTTTTATGAAACCCGTCATTTCATGCCTGCTCCGGATCAGGTGGATTTCCTTACCTTTGAGGGGGATACGATTCCCTTCGGGCGGGAGATCCTCTTTGCCTGTGACGGCGTAGAGGGGCTGCTGGTGGGCTGTGAGATCTGTGAGGATCTGTGGGCGGCGCAGACCCCTTCCACCGCACACTGCCTGGCCGGGGCCACGGTGATCGTCAATCTGTCCGCCTCCAATGAGACGGTGGGAAAGGACGCCTACCGCAGACAGCTGGTGGAGGCTGCCAGCGCAAGGCTTGTGACAGGATATGTATATGCCAGCGCGGGAGACGGGGAATCCACCCAGGATCTGGTCTTCGGCGGGCATAACCTGATCGCGGAAAACGGCGTGCTGCTTTCGGAGGCAAAACGGTTTGAAAACCAGGCCATTTATGCGGATCTGGACATCCACAGGCTGCGCCATGAAAGACGCCGGATGAACACCTTCCCCGCGCCGGAAAAGGAGGGCTATCTGATCATCCCGGTGCATATGAAAAAAGAGGAGCTTTCCCTGCAGAGATTTTTCCCCACACAGCCCTTCGTCCCTTCGGATGA
This sequence comes from uncultured Lachnospiraceae bacterium, assembly GCA_900544445.1. Classification (GTDB taxonomy): domain Bacteria; phylum Bacillota; class Clostridia; order Lachnospirales; family Lachnospiraceae; genus Eisenbergiella; species Eisenbergiella intestinigallinarum. The sequence goes on along the minus strand of UQVK01000096.1, from coordinate 1,895 downwards.
GGGAATGAAGAACCGCCGCTGCGAGGAAATCCTTTCCATCCAGTCCCACGGCCTGAAAAAGAGGCTGGAGCATACGAAAAGCAGCTGCGCGGTGATTGGGATTTCCGGTGGCCTGGATTCCACGCTTGCCCTTCTTGTGACGGCCCGCGCCTTCGATCTTCTGGGCATCCCCCGGGAAAACATCCGTTGCGTGACCATGCCCTGCTTCGGCACCACGGACCGGACCTATGAGAACGCCTGCAGGCTGACGCGCACGCTGGGCGCTTCTCTGACGGAGGTCAATATTCAGGAGGCGGTGCGGCTGCATTTCAGGGACATCGGCCATGACGAGGCGGTTCATGATGTCACCTATGAAAACTGCCAGGCCAGAGAACGGACCCAGGTGCTGATGGATATCGCCAATGCGGAAAACGGACTGGTGATCGGCACGGGAGACATGTCCGAACTGGCGCTGGGCTGGGCCACCTACAACGGGGACCACATGTCCATGTACGGGGTGAACGCAGGCGTGCCCAAGACGCTGGTGCGTCATCTGGTGCGCTACTATGCGGACACCTGCGGCGATCCGGAGCTTTCCGCAGTCCTTCTTGATGTGCTGGACACCCCGGTCAGCCCGGAGCTTCTGCCTCCGGTGGACGGAAAAATCAGCCAGAAAACGGAGGATCTGGTGGGGCCTTATGAGCTGCATGACTTTTTCCTGTATTACATGTTGCGCTGCGGCTTTCCTCCTGCCAAAATCTACCGCATTGCGAAGGAAGCCTTTGCGGGAAAATATGAAGAGGATGTGATCCGGGGATGGCTGAAAAATTTCTGCCGCCGGTTTTTCACCCAGCAGTTCAAGCGCTCCTGCCTGCCGGACGGCCCCAAGGTGGGAAGCGTGGCAGTCTCCCCGAGAGGGGATCTGCGGATGCCGTCCGACGCCTGCAGCGCGCTGTGGCTTGCGGAGGCGGAAGCGCTGTAATTACAGGCCTGCGTCGGAGGTTTCTGCACCGGAAGTTCCTGCACCGGAAGTCCCTGCGCCGGAGGTTTCAGGAACGGCGCTTTCCGTTTCAACTCCGGCAGCGCCGCCTGAGGAAGAGGAATCACCTCTGGAGGAATTCCCTTCGGAGGAGCCGTCTCTGGAACGGGGCGCTTCCAGGGAGCTTCCGGGCGTGGCTTCCGCCTTTTCCAGCGAGGAGGAGATCGCTTCCAGCAGAACCTGGGAGGTATACTTGTTGTCCTCGGAGTAGCTGATGTCTTCCAGCGACTGCTTTTCACAGATCTGCACGGCCAGATCGTTGAGCGCGGGCTCCATCAGCGGATACATGGTGGTGACCGCTTCATCCAGATTCACAAGCCGGATGGAGTTAATGTTGTTGGCATCCACCACCACCTCCACATCTATGGAGGAATTTCCCAGAATCACCGAAGTGGTGTATTTTCCCGGAACAAAGCGGTCGCTTTCCTCCCCTCCGCCCTCCGGAGTCTGACTCTTTCCAGGCAGGAACATGATGATGAGAAGCAGGAGGAAGAGGATTCCCAGTACCGCAAAGATTCCGGTATATATCAATTCTTTCAGATGCAGTACCACAATTCTGGTCTTTGAACTCATATCCATATCCCCGATTCATGTTGTTTATACAGTTTACTCCGGTGGTCATTTTTTTATGACCGCATTTCGCAGGGCCGGTCATTCGTTCGTGCAGACTGGATGTCATCCGGGACCGGCGGACGGATAAATTGTGGCATTTATATAAAAAGTGACAATTAAAAGAATTATTGTCACTATGCCTTCTCCTCCCGTTCGATTATAATATAGGCAGAACACCGGACAATTTTGTCTGAATGAAAAGCTGCCCGGAGGGCGGCGGAAAGGGGAAAGATGAACCTGATTTATCTGTTTGCGGATCAATGGC
>UQVK01000095.1 GCA_900544445.1 uncultured Lachnospiraceae bacterium | reverse complement strand
CGGCGACCACCGAGATCTACACAAGGAGTATCGTCGGCAGCGTCAGATGTGTATAGAGACAGACCCAGTATATCGCAAATATCGCCCGAGAGGTTCTGGAAGGAAATATGCGTGAGATCGTGGGCCGTATGCGTCTGGAGGAGATGGTCAGCGACCGTCAGAAGTTTGCAAATCTGGTCAAGGAGAATGCGGAGCCGGACCTGGCCGCGATGGGACTGGACATCGTCAGCTTCAACGTGCAGAATTTTTCCGACGGCAACGGCGTGATTGAGGATCTGGGTATCGATAACATTTCCCAGATCAAGAAAAAGGCCGCCATTGCCAAGGCGGAAGCGGAAAAGGAGATCGCGGTGGCAAAGGCGGAAGCGGACCGTCAGGCCAATGACGCACGGATCAATGCGGAACGCGAGATCGCCAAGAAAAACAACGAGCTGTCCCTGCAGAAATCGGAGCTGAAGAAGCTGGAGGATACGAAGAAGGCGGAAGCGGACGCAGCCTACAGCATCCAGGAGCAGCAGCAGCGAAAGACCATCGAGATCGCCACTGCGGAAGCGAGCATCGCCAAGCAGGAAAAGGAGGTCATCTTAAAGGAAAGAGAGGCCGAGGTTCAGGAGAAGGAGCTGGATGCTCAGGTCAAAAAGAAAGCCGAGGCGGAAAAATACGCGAGACAGCAGCAGTCCGAGGCAGAGCTGTATGAACGTCAGAAGAGAGCCGAAGCGGAAACCTTCGAAACGGAGAAAAACGCTGTGGCGATGAAGGCGACGGCAGAGGCCCAGAAGTTTGCCAAGGAGAAGGAAGCGGCCGGAATCCGTATGGTCGGTGAAGCGGAAGCGGAGGCCATCCGGGCGAAGGGTATCGCGGAGGCGGAAGCCATGGAGAAGAAGGCCGTCGCATACCAGAAGTACAACAATGCGGCCATGGCGGAAATGCTGATCAGGGTACTTCCGGACATCGCCGGCAAGATCGCCGAGCCTCTTACCCGTATCGATAAGATCACGATCATCGGAAGCGGCAGCGATAATGGTGTGGAAAGCGTGGCCGATCATGTTCCGGCGGTCATGGCAAAGCTGTTTGAGACCATGAAGGAAACGGTCGGCATCGATATGGGTGAACTGGTGAAGGCCGGAACCTATGACGCTGCGGTGACGAGAAATATCAACATCACCAATTCCGGTTCTTCGGAAACGGCACAGCCGGCAGCCGATGCTCCGGAAGCTTCCGTTAACCGGACGGAAGAATAGAAGGCCAACGGAGGCATAAACCCTGCCTGACGGCATAGAATGTAACAATTCGATGTCGTCAGGTAACGGTATGTGGTTTGATTATTCCGGTTTGAAAAAAGGGATCGCGACTGTCCTTTTCACGGTTGCTCTTTCGTGCACGTTTTCCGCCTTTTACGGGAGTGGGATGTGCGGTGATTATGGGATGGGGACGGTATGTGCCCGGGAAAATGAAAACGATCCGACAGACGAGCTGTACGCCCTGTCCGCTGTCCTGATGGATGCGGACAACGGGCGTATTTTATTGCAGAAAAACGGAACCCAGGTACTTCCCATGGCCAGCACCACGAAGATCATGACATGTATTCTTGCGCTGGAGCTGGCAGACCCGGAGGAGTATGTCACGGTCTCCTCCTATGCGGCAGGCATGCCGAAGGTTCACCTTGGAACGAGGGCAGGACAGGTGTTCCGGCTGAAAGATCTCCTGTATTCTCTGATGCTGGAGTCCCACAATGATTCCGCCGTGATCATCGCGGAACATATCGGAAGGAGGCTCACCGGAAACGAAGAAACGGATAAAACAGCGGCAAATGCGGAAACAAATGGAAATACGGCGGCTGAAAGCACGGCGGAGGAGAGCAGAGATGCGGTGTTGAGCTTTACAGCAAAAATGAACGAGAAAGCGGAGGAAATCGGCTGCACGGATACGTTTTTCGTGACCCCGAACGGGCTGGATGCCATCCTGACCCTCACGGACGAAGCGGGCAAAACATTGGAAATGCAGCATTCCACTACGGCGGCTGATCTGGCCAGAATCATGAGCTACTGCGTGACGGACTCTCCGGAAAGGGAGGCGTTCCTTGAGATTACCCGGACCCGGACCTGGTCCTTTACGGATTATACCCGGGAGGAAAACGGGGAATGGCAGACGGGAAGCAGCAGCTACTCCTGCAGCAATCACAACGCCTTTCTTGACATGATGGAAGGGGCGCTTACCGGGAAAACGGGTTTTACGGCGAAGGCGGGCTACTGTTATGTGGGTGCGCTTAAACAGGATGGAAAACTTTTTTCCATCGCCCTTCTTGCCTGCGGATGGCCGAACAACAAAAGCTGGAAATGGCATGATGCCCGGATCCTTTACGAATACGGGCTGGAAAATTATGAAAAGCGGGACATTTACCAGAAGGCGGAGCTGCCGGAACTTCCCGTACTGGAAGGAATCCGCGATACGGCTGCGCTGACGGAGAGTCAGGCTGAGATTTCCCTGCTGCTTGGCAGCACGGATGAGGTGCGCACGGAGCTTTCCCTGGCGGAGAATCTGAATGCGCCTGTGGAAGCGGGAATGACCGTGGGCTGGCAGAACTATTACGTGAACGGAGAGCTGTACACAAGCCTTCCCATCCGGACGGCGGAAGCGGTGGCACAAAGAACGTACCGTTATTGCCTGGAAGAGATTCTGAAGCTGATCTGGCTGTAAAAGGCCGGCGGCTTCGGAACAGATTTTCACATGCTGACAGAGAATCCGGGGCAGAAAAGGAAACGAAGAAAAAAGCATAAAATTCGCATAAAATTCCGATTTTCATCTGGTAGATTTTTCGGTTCCGTGGTATAATTTCAGAATACGGGTGTCTATGGAACAGACAGAAACGGACAAGCTGTTTTTGGACCGCAGATTTCAGCCTGCAGTGCTCCCAGGGCAGCCGTAGCTCAAGTTCAATTTTAAGTAAAGATAAAATGGAGGGCTGAAAAATGAGTATTACTTCACAAGCGAGCCAAAGAATCAACGCTTTGCTCGACGACAACAGTTTCGTTGAGATCGGGGCGATGGTGACAGCCAGAGCGACCGACTTCAATCTGAAACAGACAGAAACTCCATCCGACGGGTGCATCACCGGTTATGGAGTGATCGAAGGCAATCTCGTGTACGTGTACAGCCAGGACGCTTCCGTGCTCGGCGGCAGCATTGGTGAGATGCACGCAAAGAAGATTACCAACCTCTATGATCTGGCGATGAAGACGGGAGCTCCCGTGATCGGCCTGATCGATTCAGCTGGCCTGAGGCTTCAGGAAGCGACGGACGCTCTGAACGCTTTCGGCGAGATCTACATGAAGCAGACTCTTGCTTCCGGCGTGATCCCTCAGATCACTGCTGTATTCGGTACCTGTGGCGGCGGACTTGCGCTGGTTCCTGCGCTCACTGATTTTACCTTCATGGAAGGAAAAAAGGCGAAGCTTTTTGTAAATGCGCCTAACGCGCTTGCAGGAAACGAAATTTCCAAATGTGATACTTCAAACGCTGCATTCCAGAGCGAAGAGGCGGGTCTGGTGGACTTTATCGGAGAGGAATCCGAAATCCTCAGCCAGATCAGAAATCTGGTATGCATGCTTCCTTCCAATAATGAGGATGACAATTCCTATGTGGAGTGCATGGACGATCTGAACCGTGCGGATGCAACGATGGCCGCATGTGTGGGAGACAGCTCCATCGCGCTTTCCACGATCGCAGACGATCATCTCTTTGTTGAGGTGAAGGCGGCGTATGCGAAGGAAATGGTAACGGGCTTTTTGAAGCTGAACGGTATGACCGTGGGCGCGGTTGCCAACCGGAGCGAGATCTATGACGAGAATGGAGAAAAGACGGCTTCCTTCGATGCGGCTCTTTCTCCCGCAGGCTGTGATAAGGCTGCTGAGTTTGTGAATTTCTGCGATGCGTTCAACATCCCGGTGCTTACCCTGACCAATGTGAACGGTTTCACGGCGGACAAGTGCTCCGAGAAGAAGATCGCAAAGGCCGCTGCGCGTCTTACATACGCGTTTGCCAATGCAACGGTTCCGAAGGTGAACGTGGTAACCGGCATGGCCTATGGAAGCGCCTATGTGGTGATGAATTCCAAGGCTCTGGGAGCGGATATCACCTATTGCTGGCCGGATGCGAAGATAGGTACGATGGATGCGCGTCTTGCAGCAAAGATCATCTGCGACGGACAGGGAGCGGATGCGGTGAACGAATGTGCGAAGGAGTACGAGGCCCTGCAGACGAGCGCCGCAAGCGCTGCCAGAAGAGGGTATGTGGACACCATTATTGAGCCTGCCGATACGAGAAAATATGTGATCGGCGCGTTTGAAATGCTCTTCACAAAGAGGGAAGACCGCCCTGCAAAAAAACACGGCACGGTTTAAACAGGCCGCAGACTTTGAAAGGAGCATGTCGATTCATATGAAAAGGAAGTTGTTAACATTAGGAATGGCTCTCATCTGCGTTTTCGGTATGACGGCCTGCAGCGGGGCGGCTGACAGCACATCCGCAAGTGCGGAGAGCCTTTATGGGATTACACAGGACTCCGCAGTCGATTACGCGGATCAGGTGATCGCTTCCATCCAGACCATCGTGGCGCAGAACATGCAGGATCAGTACGCTTCGGATACGGTGATCTCTTCCGCGCTGGACAGCTGGGAAAGCGCTCTGGAGGACATTGGACAGGTTCAGTCCATGTCCGGACATACGGTATCTGCGGATGAGGATGGAGTCACCATCGACGTCCATGTGGACGGAAGCGAGCACGATGCGAATATTGTCATTACGCTGGATGATGAGCTTGCGCTCAGCAGCATTACAACGAATGTGGAGTATTCTTTTGGAGAGCTGATGGAGAATGCAGCTCTGAACACGGTCCTGGGTATGGGAACAGTGTTTGTGATCCTGATTCTGATCTGCCTGATCATTTACTGCTTCAACTTTATTCCGAAGATTCAGGCATCGTTCTCCGGGAAAAAGAATGAGCCGGCAGAGAAGAAAGAGAAACCTGCGGTATCAGCTGCGCCTGCGGCACCCGCAGTACAGACAGCAGAACAGAATCCGATGGATGACTGTGAGCTCGTGGCGGTAATCGCGGCGGCGGTTGCGGCGAGTGAGGGAGCGCCGTCTCCCGAGGGCTTCGTGGTAAGGAGCATCAGACGCGTACCTGTCAGCAGGTGGAAAGCGAATAAATAAAAAGGAAGATACAGGAGGAATAGTATCATGAAGAATTATAGAATTACCGTCAATGGAAATGTGTACGATGTTGTAGTGGAAGAGGGCGCTCAGGGTGCAGCACCGGCCTACGCTCCCAAGGCAGCTCCCAGACCGGCGGCAGCGCCTGCCCCCGCACCTGTGGCAGCGCCTGCTCCCGCACCTGCGGCAGCTCCCGCAGCGGCACCTGCCCCCGCTCCTGCAGCAGCTCCCGCAGGAACAGCAGGAAGCATCCGCGTGGAAGCCGGTGCGGCCGGTAAGGTATACAGCATTGATGCGAAGATTGGCCAGGCTGTAAAGGCCGGTGATTCCGTTGTAACCATCGAAGCCATGAAGATGGAGATCCCGGTGGTTGCTCCTCAGGACGGTACCGTAGCCAGTATCGACGTGGCAGTTGGTGATGCCATTGAGGCAGGCGCTCTGCTCGCAACGTTAAACTAAGCACGGAAAGAACGTCCTGCCAATCCCATAAGGCTGCGCGGCTTTCAGGTATTGCATATTTCCTGAAGCTGTGTGGCCGGGCGCTCAGGCCTGTGAGTTTGGCAAAAGGAATGGGAGGTCAACATAAATGGATTATATTGTAACTACTTTGGACAATCTGATTCATCAGACAGCGTTCTTTAACCTGACCTGGGGAAACTATCTGATGATCGTAATCGCCTGCGTTTTTCTTTATCTGGCGATTGCCAGGGGCTTTGAACCCCTGCTTCTGCTTCCGATCGCCTTCGGTATGCTGCTGGTAAATATTTATCCGGATATCATGCTTCGCCCGGAGGAGGCGGCAAACGGTACGGGCGGCCTGCTCTATTACTTCTATGTGCTGGATGAATGGTCGATTCTGCCGTCTCTGATATTCATGGGCGTCGGCGCGATGACGGACTTTGGTCCCCTGATTGCGAACCCGAAGAGCTTCCTGCTGGGAGCAGCAGCGCAGTTTGGTATCTTCGCCGCTTATTTTGGCGCGATCGCTCTGGGCTTCAATGACAGAGCGGCAGCTGCCATCTCCATCATCGGTGGAGCGGACGGCCCTACTTCCATCTTCCTGTGCGGAAAGCTGGGACAGACGGAGCTTCTTGGACCGATTGCCGTAGCGGCTTATTCCTACATGTCTCTGGTTCCGATTATCCAGCCCCCGATCATGCGGCTGTTTACCACGGAAGAGGAGAGGAAGATTAAAATGGAACAGCTTCGTCCGGTTTCCAAGCTGGAAAAGATTCTGTTCCCCATCATCGTAACGATTGTTGTATCCCTGATTCTTCCTACTACGGCTCCTTTGATCGGTATGCTGATGCTGGGCAACCTGTTCAGAGAATCCGGCGTTGTGAGACAGCTGGCTGATACGGCTTCCAACGCGCTGATGTATACCGTTGTTATTCTGCTGGGAACCTCCGTAGGAGCGACTACAAGCGCAGAAGCTTTCCTGAATGCGGATACGCTTAAGATTGTTGCCCTCGGCCTGATCGCGTTTGCGTTCGGTACGGCTGCAGGCGTGCTGTTCGGTAAGCTGATGTGTATCGTCAGCCACGGCAAGGTAAATCCTCTGATTGGTTCGGCAGGGGTATCCGCTGTTCCCATGGCGGCCAGAGTTTCTCAGAAGGTCGGCGCTGAGGCGGATCCTACCAACTTCCTGCTGATGCACGCCATGGGTCCCAACGTGGCCGGCGTAATCGGTACGGCTGTTGTTGCCGGTACCTTTATGGCAATTTTCGGAGTATTCTGATGCATCCGGTCAGAATGCGAATTATGGATACAGAAATTTAGGAGGAAATGGAAATGTCAGACCCGAAACCCATTAAAATTATGGAAACTGTACTGCGTGACGCACATCAGTCTCTGATCGCAACCAGAATGCCTACTGAACTGATGCTTCCCATCGCGGAGAAGATGGATAAGGTCGGCTATGCGGCTGTAGAATGCTGGGGCGGCGCCACCTTTGATGCATCCCTTCGTTTCCTGCATGAGGATCCGTGGGAGAGACTGAGAAAGCTGAGAGCTGCTTTTAAGAATACGAAGCTTCAGATGCTGTTCAGAGGCCAGAACATTCTGGGATACCGTCATTATGCGGACGATGTGGTGGAATATTTCGTACAGAAGTCCATCGCAAACGGAATTGATATCATCCGTATTTTCGACTGCCTGAACGATCTGCGCAATCTGGAATGCGCCGTAAAGGCATGTAACAAGGAAGGCGGCCATGCCCAGGTTGCCCTGTCCTATACGCTGGGCGACGCCTATACGCTGGATTACTGGATGAATATCGCGAAAGAGATCGAGAGCATGGGAGCCAATTCCATCTGTATCAAGGATATGGCCGGTCTGCTGGTTCCCTATGAGGCGGACAGGCTGATCCGTGCCCTGAAGTCCGCGACGAAGCTGCCTATTCAGCTTCATACCCACTACACCTCCGGTGTGGCCAGCATGACCTATCTGAAGGCCGTAGAGGCCGGTGTGGATATCATCGACTGTGCAATTTCCCCGTTCGCTCTGGGAACCTCCCAGCCTGCGACCGAGGTTATGGTGGAAACCTTCCGCGGAACTCCTTATGACAGCGGATACGATCAGAACCTGCTGGCGGAGATCGCAGATTACTTCCGTCCTTACAGAGAGGAATGCTTAAAGAGCGGCCTGATGGATCCCAAGGTGCTGGGCGTGAACATCAAGACCCTGATCTACCAGGTACCCGGTGGTATGCTTTCCAACATGGTTAGCCAGCTGAAGGAGCAGAACGCCAGCGACAAGTACGACGAGGTTCTTCAGGAGATTCCCCGCGTGAGAAAAGACTTCGGCGAGCCCCCGCTTGTTACTCCTTCTTCCCAGATTGTCGGCACGCAGGCTGTATTCAACGTGCTGATGGGAGAAAGATACAAGGTTGCTACGGACCAGACCAAGGATCTGCTTTCCGGAAAATACGGAAAGACTGTAAAGCCTTTCAATCCGGAGGTACAGAAGAAGGTTATCGGCGACAAGGAAGTGATCACCTGCCGTCCTGCAGACCTGATCCCCAACGAGCTGGACAAGATCGAGGCGGAGATGAAGGAATGGAAGCAGCAGGATGAGGACGTGCTCAGCTACGCCCTGTTCCCTCAGGTTGCCATGGACTTCTTCAAATACCGTCAGGCACAGCAGGAGAAGGTTGATATGACCCAGGCTGACACCGCAAACGGAGCATATCCGGCATAAGGCTGTGATGTTGTCGTAACGAAGACTTATTCATACGGAAAATGAATTCAGAGAAGGCGGGCATTTTGGAAATTTCATAAATGCCCGCCTTCCTGACTACACCCTGCAGATCGCTGCAGCCGCTGAAAGGCAGCAGAAAGAACGGAGAGTAAAGGCAGAGATGATCGATATCAAGAATTATGGACGTAAAATACAGTACTATGAAACAGACCGTATGGGAATCGTACATCATTCCAACTATATCCGCTGGATGGAGGAAGCCAGGATTGATGCGTTGGCTCAGATCGGGATTCCCTATGACAAAATAGAGGCAGCAGGCATTCTGATTCCTGTTCTGGAGGCTTCCTGTGAATACAGGATTTCCTTCCGATTTGGGGAGGAGTTTTCCATCCGCGTGCTTCCGGACCGGTTCAGTGGAATCAAGATGAGCATGAAATATGAAATCTATGGCGCGCAGGACGGACTGCTGCATGCCACAGGACATACCGGCCACTGCTTCCTTGACAGGAGCATGAAACCGGTCCATCTGAAAAGGGATTATCCGGAAATCTACGGGAGGCTGTCAGAATATATGAGCGCGGAACGGGAATAGCTTTTATATTCCTTCGGAGAACAGCCGCAGTATTTTCTGAAATATCGGGAAAAATGTGACAGACTGGAAAAACCGCACAGCCTTGCCACCTCACCAACCTGCAGAGCTTCGTTGCTCAGCAGGTTTTTTGCTTTTTCCAGCCGAACCTGAAGCAGATCGCTTTTGGGAGTGGAAGAAAAGAAACTGTGGTAATAGGCGTAAAACTGGCTTTTTTCCAGGCTGACGCTTTTGCAGAGGCGTTCCAGACTCCAGTCCTGCCCGCAGTTGGAGAGCATTTCCAGCCGGAGCTTCTGAAAGGCCGGATACAGGGCCGCCATTTCTTCCTTTTGGGCTGCAGGGTGGGAAAGGCTTCGGGAGAGCGCGATGAACAGTTCCGTAGCCAGGCAGTGGATGACCTCTTCCCGGTAGGGAGAAGAGGAGAAAAACTCCTGCTGCAGACGGCGGAAATAGACGTCGAATTCCTGGGGATCCGTCGGATAGAAAATCCGGTTTTCCGGAAGCCGGAACCGTTGCGCAGGGTTTTCCCCGGAAGAAAAGTGAAGATAACTGTTGCAGAAGCGGCGGACCGCCTGATAGTGCTGGGGGAAGCCCGGCGTATAAAGGATGCAGGCGTTCTCGCGGGTGACGGTAAGGCCCTCCTTCAGATAGACCTTCATGGGCGTTTTCAGAAGCAGGAGGAGATAATCGCCGCTTCCGGAGGGACGAAAGATGGTGTCATAATCCTGATTGGAGCGATTATACTCGCAGAAATGAAGATCAATCATGTGCGTCTCCTTTTTCATCTGTTCAGGCAGTTGGAATTCCCTTCTGAAGATAACACAGTATCGGAAGAAAAGTCAAATAAAGCGGAAGAAAGGAGATGGAAGGCCAGCCTGGTTTCCGATAGGATAAAAGCATCAGAAAAGGCCCGCAGAGCGCGGTGAAAGGAGCGGATACAAAACATGAAAAAAGCGGAACTGATTGTGGACAAATACTATCTTACCGGAAAAGTGGACAAAAGAATTTTTGGTTCCTTTATTGAGCATCTGGGACGTGCGGTATATGAGGGAATTTATCAGGAGGGAAGCCCTTTTGCGGACGAGCAGGGAATGAGAAAGGATGTGCTTGCACTGGTGCGGGAGCTTCAGGTGCCCGTCGTCCGGTATCCGGGCGGAAATTTCGTCTCCGGCTATCACTGGGAGGACGGCGTTGGCCCCAGGGATCAGCGTCCCGCGAAGGTGGATCTGGCCTGGCAGGTGATCGAAACCAACCAGTTCGGCCTGAACGAGTTCGTGGACTGGTCGAAGAAGGCGGGAAGCGACGTGATGATGGCTGTCAATCTGGGAACCAGAGGGCCGGAAGAAGCGAAGGACGTGCTGGAATACTGCAACTTTGAAAAGGGCACCTACTACAGCGACCTGAGAAGAAAGCACGGCTATGAAAAGCCCCATAACATCAAACTCTGGTGCCTGGGCAACGAGATGGACGGTCCCTGGCAGATGGGACATAAGACTGCGCAGGAATACGGCCGCATCGCGGCGGAGACCAGCCGTCTGATGAAATTCATGGATCCTTCCATTGAGACTGTGGCCTGCGGCAGCGCATCCCTTACCATGGATACCTTTGGCTACTGGGAGGAGGAAGTGCTCTCCGAGTGCTATGATCAGGTGGACTATCTTTCCCTTCATCAGTACTATGGAAACCGGGACAACAACACGCCGGAATTTCTGGCAAATTCCAAGGGAATGGATGAATTCATTTCTTCCGTTCTGGCCATCGCGGACTGCGTGAAGGCCAAAAAGCGGAGCAAGAAGCAGATCAATCTTTCCTTTGATGAGTGGAACGTCTGGTATCACAGCAACGAAGCGGACCAGACACTGGAAAAATGGGTGCAGGCTCCGCACCAGCTGGAGGATGTCTATAATTTTGAAGACGCCCTTCTGGTAGGAAGCATGCTCATCACCCTGCTGCGCCATGCCGACCGTGTAAAGATCGCCTGTCTGGCACAGCTTGTGAACGTGATTGCGCCCATCATGACCTCCGATACCGGCGCATGGAGACAGACCATTTTCTATCCCTACATGCATGCCAGCGTGTACGGAAGAGGGACGGTGCTCAACACTCTTGTGCAGGCGCCTTCCTACGAAAGCAAAACCTACGGAGAGGTTGCCGTTCTGGACAGCGTGTGCATCTGGAATGAGGAAGAGGGAGAGGTGACCATTTTCGCGGTGAACAAGGATCTGAACGAGGATCTGGAGGTTTCCTGCGATCTGAGGCAGTTCTCGGACTATTCCGTTGTGGAGCATATCGTTCTGACCGACGATGACATGAAGGCAGTGAATACGGAAAGCGATCCGAACCGTGTGGCGCCGGTACAGAGCGGGGCATCCAGAATGGATAACGGCCGCTTTACCACCGTATTTGGAAAGCACAGCTGGAACGTGGTACGGCTGAAAAAATAAGATTCAGGCATGCCCCGCGGGAGGACCGGTGCGGCAGACAGAATTTTTTCTTGAAACCGTATTTGGAATATGCTATATTGATGACAGAAAATACGGCCCTGTGGAAGATCAGCCGTCAACTATTTGCGGTAGTTGACGGCTGCTTTTTTCCATGGAGAAAGGAACGTTGGAATGATCCCGGAAAAGTTTAAGGAAAGAATGAAGCTGCTGCTGGGCGGGGAATATGAGGAATTTCTGGAGGCGCTGGAACAGGAGAGATATCAGGCGCTCCGGGTAAATCCCATGAAAATGGACCGGGAGGAATTTTTGCGGAAGGCGCCCTTTTCCCTGGCTCCTGTTCCATGGGAAGAAAATGGCTTTTATTATAAAAAAGAGGAGACGCCGCAGCAGCCCGGCAAGCATCCCTGGCATGAGGCCGGCGTTTACTATATCCAGGAGCCCAGCGCCATGTCCGCCGTTCCCTTTTTGGAGGCCTGTCCGGGGGAACGGATTCTGGACCTGTGCGCTGCCCCCGGCGGGAAGAGTACCCAGATCGCGGCGGCCATGCGGGGAGAAGGACTCCTCATCTGCAATGAGATACATCCGGCCCGGGCGGCCATCCTTTCTGAGAATATCGAGCGGATGGGAGTGCGGAACGCACTGGTTTTAAACGAAACGCCGGACCGGCTGGCGGACCGTTTTCCCGGCTTTTTTGACCGGATTCTGGTGGATGCCCCCTGTTCCGGAGAGGGAATGTTCCGGAAAAACGAGGCGGCGGGAGAGGAGTGGAGCCCGGAAAATGTGCAGATGTGCGCCGAACGGCAGAGAGAGATTCTGGAATACGCATATCAGATGCTCCGTCCCGGCGGACGGCTCTGCTATTCCACCTGCACCTTTGCCCCGGCGGAGAACGAGGGGAGCATCGGATGGCTGTTGAAAAAGCATCCGGATCTGTATGTTCTTCCCGTTCCCATGCCGGAAGGCTTTGCACCCGGCCATCCGGAATGGGCAGATATGGAGGAGGTGGAAGAAATGGAAGAAACGGCCGGTCAGACGTCCGGTCCGGAAGCTGGTTCGGCATCCGGACCGGCTCCCGGACTGGAGCATACCATGCGGCTCTGGCCCCACAGGCTGCGGGGAGAAGGACATTTTGTGGCAGTGCTGGAAAAGGCGGGAGAGACCGGGACGAAAGAACAGTCGGCAAAACAGGAGGCAGAGAAACTTCCTGCAAAACGGACACGCCGCAGGGACGGGGAAAAAGGACTGGGAGAAAAGGATTATGCGGAGTTTTCCGCATTTGCACAGGAGAACCTGCGTGTGCAGCTTTCCGGAATCTATCTGCGCTTTGGGGAGCAGCTCTATCTGGCGCCGGAGGAAACGCCCGTCCTTCGGGGCCTGAAGGTGCTGCGCCCCGGCCTGCATCTGGGAACCGAAAAGAAGAACCGCTTTGAACCCTCCCATGCGCTGGCGCTTACCCTGAAGCCGGAGGACGCAGCGCACGCCGTCAGCCTGGATACAGAAGGCCGCCAGGTAAAGGATTACCTGAACGGCCTGACATTCCCCGCAGAGGGGGAAAAGGGATGGTATCTGATCTGTGCGGACGGCTGCAGCCTTGGCTGGGGAAAGCTGGCCGGCGGAATCATGAAGAATCATTATCCCAAAGGACTGCGGAAAAACTGGTGAAGGGTTCCCGGCCTCTGATTCGCCAGCCCGCCATCCCCGGTTCCTGTTTCCTCAGACCGTGATTCCCAGAACGGTTATCACCTGCTGATTGATCACGCCGTCCGGTGTGAGACCGCAGGCGGTCTGGAACTGAATCAGAGCCTGCTGGGTTTCCGCGTCAAAAACGCCGTCGATTTCACCGGTGTAGAAGCCCAGCTCCGTAAGTCTTGTCTGGGTCTGGAACACCAGACGGTACAGCAGATCATCCTGTCCGGAACCTGTCTGGGTATCGGCGGAAGACCCGGCCGGTGTACCGTTCGCAGAAGCAGCCGGTACGCTGGGAACTGTCTGCTGGGAAGCGGATTGTGCCGCCTGTGCCTGTACCTGGGCGGCAAAGGTTTCATACAGCCGCATATAGATGATTTTGGAAGCGATTTCCGACTGTGTGGCTGTGACGGACGGATACAGATCCGCGGCTTCTTCGGGAGTCAGAAAGCCTGCAAGAAAGGCGTCGGACACGCCTCCTGCAGCTATAAAATTGTAGATGAGCTGGTTGATTTCCAGGGTAAAATAGCCATTCTGCTTCGTGTCAAAATCTGCAAGCACGCTCTGATACTTGTCCAGAAGAGCCTGATCCGTGTTCGCTGCCGTCTGATTCTGCTGCGGAAGCTGTGCGGCGGAAGTGCTGCCGGAGCTTGTTGTCTGACCGGAATAGGGGCAGACCCCGTTGGGATGCAGGTGGGCAGGATGGCCGCCGCAGTGGTAATGATAGCTTCCCAGCCCGCTCCTGTTCTTATTATCGCGATGTCCGCCTCTTGCGTCCGTTCTTCCGCTGTGAGCTTCTGCGGTGATAGCCGCAGAATATGGAAGACTGGAAGCAGGCAGTGAGGACAGCAGGACGATGGACGCCAGAAGTGCCAGAAATCCTTTTTTGATTTTTCTCATGTAAATTCCCCCTCCTGTAAATGAAAATGGCATACGAAATGTTGTTTCCATTTTTATTATAACAGTGGGAACAGGAAGGTACAAGGAGAATGGGGAATTGTTTGTCGTAAATGCTTTTCCTGTAAATAATTTTGGAAATGGAGGATCTGGAGGCCATGGAGGGTGAGTAAGCTTACATTTACCGAGGATGCCTGGGAAAAATCAATCCTGATCTTGGAGTGCAAAGGGCATTACAGGGATAAATAAACGGGGGTTGGCAGAATTTTCCATCAGAACCATTTTATTCTTGCACCATCAGACCTTTCATGTTATTGTAGAGACACAGACAACAGCCGGAGTTCATGTTTCGTTTTTACAGGAAAATCGATATGTTTCTCCTGTCAGCATAATGGAATCTGAATTCTTCTGTTCCCATCTTTACGATTTATCTTTTTTCTATCATTTTCACCCGTTTCGGGTACACTTTTCAGACGAATGCTTCTTCATCTATCCGTCTTCGCCGCTTTTTCCGCCTGTTGTGCTGTATCAGACTCCCATTATAACGGCAGAAGATCCATATGTTTTTCCGGAAAGGAGTATCTTGGAAGACCAGAAAAAGAAAAAGGCCTCTGTTCCTGGCCCCTCTGACACCGAAATTGCACCAGACTGCGTACAGCAGGCAGAGGACCTGGCCTTGAAAAATGCAGCTGTATTCTTCGGCAGCGCACTTCTGAAATATCTGGGGATTTCTCAGAGCGTTTCGGCTGTCATGCCAACGGAAATGGTCCGTCTGGAGGTCCGGCACATGTATGAGGACTTTAATTTCCAGACCGCCGACGGCGCATGGCTGCATTTTGAATTTGAGAGCGACGCCCTTTCGCTGGCTGACCTGAAACGGTTCCGGGAATACGAAGCGACCACCAGCCGCACCCATGAGGTTGCCGTTACCACCTGCGTCCTTTGAAGCGCCGGACAGAGCAGCGTGAAAAATTCATTTCACGAGGGCATCAATTCGTATCGGGTAAAGCTGATCCGTCTGAAAAGGAAAAATGCTGATCCGATATTCCGCCGTCTTCAGGAAAAGCAGAAAAAGGGAGAGCATCTGACGCAGGAGGATCTGTTTCCGCTCCTGCTCTCCCCGCTGATGTCCGGCAAGCTAACGCTGGCTGAACGCTTTCTGGAAGGCTTTCAACTTTTAAAGGCTGCGGAAAAGGACATCGGGCATGAGTGTCTGGCACGGATGCAGGCGCTGCTGTATGTTTTTGCGGGGAAATTTTTAAACAAAGATGATTTGAAGAAAGTAAAGGGGGTGATTTCCATGACGATTCTTGGTGAAATGCTGGTGAAGGATGGACTCGATCAGGGTATCCGGCAGGGCGAGGAAAAGCTCGGACGTCTGATTCAGCTTCTGATTCAAAATTCCCGTTCTGATGAAATCAGCAG
>UQVK01000094.1 GCA_900544445.1 uncultured Lachnospiraceae bacterium | reverse complement strand
ACGAGGACAGCTTTTCCCGATGGGAAGCGGGGCGGCCGCACTGGTGTGAGGCCGCCTCTTTTCATACGATAGGAAATTTCATTTCCTATCGTATGAAAAAAGACGCTCCGCTGTGGATGCGCACTCGCGCGCAAGGTAGATGTTGCCTGAAGGCAACCGCGCTCGGCGCGAGTGGTGCGCATGATGCGTACCGCATCAGGGCGCACACTTTTTTATGTTGTCAGGGAATATCCGGTTCCCGAAACTGCGGCTCCTCCGACAGACGCTTGATGGAAACAGAATACTCGGAGGGCGTCATTCCGGTCACTTTTTTAAACTGCCTGGAAAAATAGTGTACAGAGGTATAGCCCAGCCTGTCCGCAATCTGGGTGAAATTCAGACGCTGGCTGCGGATAAGCTGCTTGGCCGCGTCGATTTTCATGTGGGAGAAATAGTCAA
The DNA here is from genome assembly GCA_900544445.1 of uncultured Lachnospiraceae bacterium. GTDB lineage: Bacteria > Bacillota > Clostridia > Lachnospirales > Lachnospiraceae > Eisenbergiella > Eisenbergiella intestinigallinarum. The sequence continues at coordinate 15,063 of UQVK01000094.1, read as the reverse complement.
TAATTCCGCAGCCGCTCCGCTCCCGGAACAGCTTCTGCATCTGAGAACGGCCGATGAGATTGTCACGGCAGATCTGCTCAATGGAAAGCTGACTGGTCAGATGATTTTCCAGATAGGTGAGCAGACGTTCATACACATCTCCATCTGCCCGGGCTTTGTGTCCGGAGGGCATTCCCTTCTGCCGGATGAGGCGGATGAGGAGCTGCTCCAGATAAAGCTGGATCATCTGAAGACTGCCGAAGGGAGCATTCTCGGAAAGCTCCATTTTTTTGGTATACGGATCATCCAGAGGAGTGGTAAAGCTCCGCCCGGCTTCGGAGAGAATGCTGGCGATCAGACTGCGTTCCGTTTCTCCGATGCGAAGGGTTTTGGAACGGAAAAAGTCCATATTTGGAGAATCACAGGAAAAGGAAACCACAACGAGATTTGGCGCGGTCTCGCCGTTGGCCTTTACCGAATGAAATTCATCCGGCTGGTGGAAAATGACTTCATCCTTTTTCAGCGTGAATGTGTTTTCTCCCGCCGTTACGACCGCCTCTCCCTTGTCCACACACAGAAATTCCCAGAAATCGTGGCGTTCGCCGGGAAAGAAAAAGTCGTTCATATATTCAAAATAATGCACGGTGTAAATTTGATCAATGCGGATGGAGGGAGAAAGAAGAACAGAACTGTAATCCGTCTGTGCATTCTTTTCCTCCGGACCGTTATTGATTCTGCCTGCCATGTCAAGGTCCCCCTTCCTGTTTTCCGGTTGAGCTCCGGATGGGATTTCTGCTTCTATCTTAACAAATTTCGGACATGAATGCATCTTTTTTCAGAAAAGCATTTTGAAAACGTAAAAAGATAAAAAAGCGGAAATATTGTGCAAAGAATTGCCGGAGAAGAATGCTATAATAAATGAAAACAGATCCTGGTTTTGCAACACAGAATGGCGACACATATGAGAAGGGATACGCACCCGGAAAACAGGCTGGGGAAACGCATCGGAAAGGGGTAAATATGGAAAAACTGAGCATGGAAAGAGTCCGTAAGGAAATAGCGCCGAAATTTGCCATTGAGGGAACGCTGACGGAGGCAATTCCTTATGGAAGCGGGCATATCAATGATACGGTAAGGCTGACCTGCGAGCTGGAGAACGGCGGACAGAAGCGCTACATCCTGCAGCGCATGAATGACGATATTTTCAAAAATCCTGTGGAACTCATGGAGAACGTCATGAATGTTACCTCTTTCCTGAGAAACAAGATCGTGGAAAGAGGCGGCGATCCGGAGCGGGAGACGCTGAATGTGATCCGTACGGTTAATGGAGATAATTTCCTGAAGGATGAGGACGGAGACTTCTGGCGCATGTATATTTTCATCGAGAACGCCACCTCCTTTGATATGGTGAGAACCCCGGAGGATTTCTATAACAGCGCGGTATCCTTCGGTAATTTCCAGCTGCTTTTACAGGATTATCCTGCGGCGACCCTGCATGAAACCATTCCCAATTTCCATAACACGGTGAGCCGTTTTGGGGATTTCAAAAAGGCGGTGGAAGAGGATGTCTGCGGCCGTGCAAAAGAGGTGCAGGATGAAATCCGTTTCGTATTGGATCGGGAGGCGGATACCCATGTGATCTGTGATGCCCTTGCAAATGGAGAGATTCCGCTGCGCGTTACGCATAATGATACCAAGCTGAACAATATCATGATCGACAACGAGACCGGTAAGGGAATCTGTGTCATTGATCTGGATACAGTGATGCCAGGCTCTGCTCTGTACGATTACGGCGACTCCATCCGTTTTGGTGCGAGCACGGGAGCGGAGGATGAGAAAAATCTGGATCTGGTAAACTGCGACATGGGACTGTTTGAGATCTATACGAAGGGCTATGTGGAGGGCTGCGGCGGCAGCCTGACAGAGAAGGAAATCCGCATGATGCCCATGGGGGCGAAGCTGATGACGCTGGAATGCGGAATGCGCTTCCTGGCAGATTATCTGCAGGGCGATGTGTATTTTAAGATTCACCGCCCGGAGCACAATCTGGACCGCGCCCGTACCCAGTTTAAGCTGGTGGCGGACATGGAAAAGAAGTGGGACGAGATGGCAGGAATCGTGGAAAAATATCTGTGAAATGCAAAAACGCCGCGCTGACAGGAGCTGCGGCGTTTTTTTATACGATAGGAAATTTCATTTCCTGTCGGATTACATTATTTTAAACGGTTCTGAGTCTGCGAATGGTCCAGCCGACCATATCCCTGACCGTTTCCTCCCTGCTCCTGGTGTGATAACCCAGGCAGTCGCTTGCCTTTTGATGGGAAAAGTTGGAGTTTGAGCCCAGGGTATAGACGGAATACGGTGTGAAAATGGTGCTTTTTCCCAGACTGTGGGAGATGCGTTCGGAAACGTTGGCGAAGGCTGCGGCGACATTCCCCGGCAGGCAGAAGGGAACGGATGGCCTGTGCGCCGTTTGGGCCGCAAGATCCAGAAATTCCCGGATGGAATAATAGTGGCCGGACAGGATATAGCTCTCTCCCGGTTCTCCACGCTCACAGCAGGAGAGAATACCGTCCGCGACATCGCGTACATCGGCAAAATCATAGCCGCCGGCGACCGCCGCAGGAAGCAGTCCTTTCAGAAAAAGTTTCAGCAGGCGTGTCATCTGCCCCGCACCGGGATCATAGGGTCCGATCAGGCCGGAAGGGTGAACCGTACAGGCGGGAAAGCCTGAGGCGGCCTCCTGAAGCACACAGCGGGTCGCAAGAGCCTTGGTCTTCGCGTAATCCCCCACAACAAGGGTATCGTCAAAATCCTGGATTTCCGTGATCTGCTGGCCCTTTTCCCGTTCGGGAAGGGCATGGACACTGCTCACATAGATGAATTTGGCTACGTTGTACTCCTCTGCCAGTTCCACCAGATTGCGGGTACCCAGCACATTGGTGTTCCAGAGCTTCAGGCCGTCATAGGAGGAGATGCTCACACAGCCCGCGCAGTGGATGACTACGGCTTCTGTTCCGGAAAGAAAAAGCGGACGAAGGCTTTCCTTCTCACAGACATTTCCATATACCGTGCGCATGCCGCAGGCGGGTGGCTTTTCTCCGGGAAGCAGCAGCCCTGTGACCTGTTCTCCCCGTTTCAGCAGTTTGCGGACCAGCACGTTCCCCAGGTGGCCGGACGCGCCGGTGACAATATAGGTTGTTTTTTGATCAGAATTATTTTTCAAGCGATCCTCCTTTCCTGGCCTGTGACAGGTATCTCTTTATGGATAGAGTATCAGAGAAATATTTACATAATGTTTTCAAAAGGTAAAAAAAGGATAAAATATCCTGTTCCTTTTCATTTTGTTTCAATTATGTTAAGATATTGTTAAAACAGTGCCCGGGTGCACCGGAAAAGACGAAACGAAGAAGGGCAGAATCAAAATGGACAGAAAACGTACCAGTATATATGAAATCGCAAAGGAGGCAGGCGTATCGCCTGCCACTGTATCGAGAGTAATCAACCAGAGCGCAAAGGTCAGCGAGGACAAAAGACAGCGGGTTTTGAAGGTGATCGATCAGTATGGATTTAAGCCGAATGCGCTGGCAAAGGGACTGAGCAACTCCAGAAGCAGAGTGCTCGGCATTCTTTCCGCCTGGGTGGACAGCCCTTTTTACGGGCGGGTAATTTCAGAATGCGAGCGGGCGACAAACGAGAGAGACTATACGCTCATGATATTTAGTTTTTCCAGCGATGCGGAACAGGAGCGAAGACATCTGGAGAAAATGTATGAACAGTGCGTGGATGCGGTGATTATTCTCGGTGGAAGCATGGACGGAATTGTGATTGATGAAAAGGCGATTTCCATCATGAACTATATTGCTGAAACCGTTCCTGTTGTGGTGATGGGGAGATCCCAGGGAATTCCCTGTTATGAGGTACGTATCGATGAGGCGGGCGCGATGGAGATGGCGATGGAATATCTGATCGGGCTGGGACACAGGGACATCGCTTTTCTGGGCGGATTGGAAAATATTTATTCCTCTCTGGAGAAAAGGCTTGCCTACCAGAGAGTTCTCAGGAAATATGGGCTGGAGTTCCGGGAGGAATGGATGCGGTGCGGCGACTATAATTTTGAGGACGGCCTGTGCCTGATGAAGAAGGTTCTGGAGGGAGAACGGCCTACGGCGGTGATCTGCATCAACGACATTTTTGCCGCGGGTGTGATGCAGGCCATCTACGAAGCGGGGCTTCGTGTGCCGGAAGATATCTCGGTGATCGGTTTTGACAATACCTATATTTCCAGGATTATGTCTCCTCCGGCATCCAGTGTTTCCTGTGATTACAGGGAGCTTGCGCAGAAGCTGATCGGAACGGCGATTGACGCGGCGGAAGGGAGGGAAGTTCCTGCCAGGCAGCTCATCAAAACCACCCTGCATGAGAGAAAATCCTGCAGGGAAATCGGCTGACAGGAGATCACTCCGCGCCATTCAGAAAGCCGGAAGGAAAGGGATTGCATCCGCAATCCCTTTCCTCTATAATAAGAAAGTATTGAAGAAACGTCCTGGCAGTCCTGTGCTGCTGTAATGGTAAAATGCCGCCTTTGGCGGCGGAAAGATGAGGCGGAGAAAACCCGTCGGGTTTTCTCCTGGAAATTGGACATTCGTCCAATTTCTATGATTGAAATGCCGCCTTTGGCGGCGGAAAGTGAGGAGACATGATTCAATTACTGGAAGGCGGCGCCTGGCTTGTTAACGGAAACCAGGTGATACCGGACGGACCGGAGGCCGCCGCAGCGGTGGAGGCTGCGGTCGGAAAGAAGCCGGTTAAGGAAGATGCGAAAAAGGAAACCATCAGTTATGGAATCCTGGAAAGCCATAACACCTCTGACAGCATGGAGAATCTGAAGATTCGTTTTGATAAGCTGACCTCGCATGACATTACCTTTGTGGGAATCATTCAGACGGCGAGGGCGTCAGGACTGACCAAATTCCCGATCCCCTACGTGCTCACCAACTGCCACAATTCCCTGTGCGCGGTGGGCGGCACCATCAACGAAGATGACCACATGTTTGGCCTGACCTGCGCGAAGAAATACGGCGGCGTCTATGTGCCCCCTCATCAGGCGGTCATCCACCAGTTCGCAAGGGAAATGCTTGCGGGCGGCGGAAAGATGATTCTGGGCTCCGATTCCCATACCCGTTACGGAGCGCTGGGAACCATGGCCATGGGAGAAGGCGGACCGGAGCTCGTAAAGCAGCTGCTGAACCAGACCTATGACATCAAAATGCCCGGCGTGGTGGGCGTTTATCTTACCGGCGAGCCGGTGAAGGGCGTGGGCCCGCAGGACGTGGCGCTGGCCATCATCGGTGCGGTGTTTAAAAACGGCTATGTGAAAAATAAGGTGATGGAGTTCGTGGGACCCGGCGTGGCGTCCTTAAGCGCAGATTTCCGGATCGGCATCGACGTGATGACCACGGAGACCACCTGTCTCTCCTCCATCTGGGTGACGGATGAGGAAATCGAGGAATTCTACGAGATCCATGGAAGAAAGGACGAGTACAGGAAACTTGCGCCCGGACAGGTTGCGTACTACGATGGGTTAATCATGATCGATCTGTCCGAGATTCGGCCCATGATCGCCATGCCTTTCCATCCCAGCAATACCTATACCATTGAGGAACTGAACGCGAATCTGACTGATATCCTCCATGACGTGGAACAGAAGGCGCTGGTCAGCCTGGACGGCGCGGTGGAATATTCCCTGATGGACAAGGTACGCGATGGGAAATTCCATGTGGATCAGGGAATCATCGCCGGCTGCGCGGGCGGCGGTTTTGAGAACATCTGCGCGGCGGCAGACATCTTAAAAGGCCATTATATCGGTTCGGATGCCTTTACCTTAAGCGTATATCCGGCTTCCATGCCCGTTTACATGGAACTGATCAAAAACGGAGCGGCGGCAACGATCCTGGAGACGGGAGCGGTCATGAAGACGGCCTTCTGCGGTCCCTGCTTCGGCGCGGGAGATACCCCGGCAAACAACGCCTTCAGTATCCGCCATTCCACCAGAAACTTCCCGAACAGAGAGGGAAGCAAGCTGCAGAGCGGACAGATCGCTTCCGTCGCCCTGATGGACGCCCGTTCCATCGCGGCAACTGCGGCCAACAAGGGCGTGCTGACCCCTGCCACGGAGTTTGACGGAGACTTCGGAAAATATAAATACCATTTTGACTCTAATATTTATGCGAACCGGGTATTCGACTCTCACGGCGTGGCTGATCCGGACGTGGAGATCCATTTCGGACCCAACATCAAGGACTGGCCGGCCATGTGTGCGCTCCCGGAAAACCTGGTGCTGCGCGTGGTTTCCGAGATCCACGATCCCGTCACCACCACGGACGAGCTGATTCCTTCCGGAGAAACCTCCTCCTACCGTTCCAACCCGCTGGGGCTGGCGGAGTTCACCCTTTCCAGAAAGGATCCCGCCTATGTGGGACTGGCAAAGGATATTCAGAAGGCCCAGACAGCAGTCATGGAAGGAAAATCCGCCATCGAAGCGAAGCCGGAGCTTTCCGCTGTGCTGGATGCGGTGAAGAAGCAGTTTTCCCAGGCGGCGGACGCGGTGAAGGCGGACGGCAGTGTGGATGAGAAGGTGCTGGGATTCGGCTCCACCATTTTCGCCGTGAAGCCCGGAGACGGTTCCGCCAGAGAGCAGGCGGCCAGCTGCCAGAAGGTGCTGGGCGGCTGGGCGAACATCGCCAACGAATACGCCACCAAGAGATACCGTTCCAACCTGATCAACTGGGGCATGCTTCCGTTCGTGATCGAAGAAGGGGAGCTTCCCTTCCAAAACCATGATTATCTGTTCTTCCCTGAAATCCGCAGAGCGGTGCAGGAGAAGGCGCCTTCCATCACGGCTTATGTGGTGAAGGAGGACGGGCTTGTGCCGTTTACCCTCACGCTGGGAGATCTGACGGACGAGGAGAGACAGATCATTCTGGACGGATGTCTGATTAACTATAACCGGGTATCCGAATAACGGGAGGCTGCCGATGAAAATCCTGAATTTTGGCTCCCTGAACATTGACAGGGTATACCGTGTCGCGCATCTGGTGAGGGCGGGAGAGACCATTTCGTCACTGGGATACCAGTGCTTTCCGGGCGGAAAGGGACTGAACCAGTCCATCGCCGCGGCAAGGGCCGGGCAACAGGTGTATCATGCCGGCTGCATCGGCGCGGACGGCGCCTTCCTGCTGGATACCCTGCGGGAAGGAGGCGTGGATACCCGCTATGTGAGAAACACGGGCGGCATTACCGGACATGCGCTGATTCAGGTGGATGATGGCGGAGAAAACTGCATTATTTTATATCCGGGAAGCAATTTTGAAAATGAGGAAGCATACGTGGACCAGGTGCTCTCCGATTTTGAAGGCCCGGACATCCTCCTTCTGCAGAATGAAATCAACGGTCTGGAGAGCTTGCTGAAAAAGGGGCAGGAACGGGGGATGCGGATCATGCTGAATCCTTCCCCCATGGATGAGTCCCTGAAGCAGATGGATTTATCGGCGGTTACCTGGCTGATGGTAAATGAGACGGAAGGCTGTGAACTCACAGGGGAAACGTCTCCGGACCGGATTACGGAGGTTCTTCTTCAGAAATATCCGGATATGAAGGTGGTTCTGACGCTGGGAGGACAGGGAGCCGTATACCGGGACAGCAGAGAATATCTGAGTCAGCCGGCTTTCCCGGTCACTCCGGTGGACACCACGGCGGCCGGGGATACCTTTACGGGCTATTTTATCGCGGCAGAGGCCGAAGGAAAGGAAACGGCAGAGGCGCTCAGGCTGGCCGCAATGGCGGCTGCCATCGTAGTTTCCGGGCAGGGAGCCTCCGTTTCTATACCGAAAAGGGAGCAGGTGGAGGAGCGGCTGCGGCAGCTGAAGTGAAACAATGGCGGCGGCCGAAGCTTTACGGCTTCCCGCCCGCAGGCATAAATCTGTGCAATCCTAAATAAAATAAAATATCAGGCGGATCATGCCCTGGCAGGATGTTCCTGCAGAACGGGAGAAACGGATATGAACAGATTTCATGGAGCGGGCAGCATAAACAGAATTCAGAATACCGCACGAAGGCAGAGAGCAGGAGACCTTTGTGCGGTGTTTCTTTTTTTATTCCTGCTTCCCTATGCATGTTCCCTGCTGTTTGGCAAAGAGGGAACCGTCAGGGAAACGGTAGCCTTTTCTGAACGGGAAGGGCTTGCGGTGGTCTGTGAGGGAGAGGCCGGAATGCTTCTGATTCCCCTGGAGGAGTATGTGGAAGGCGCGCTTGCCGCGAGCATTTCCGCAGAAAGCGGGATGGAAACGCTGAAGGCGCAGGCCGTCATCCTGCGGACCCTGTGCATCAAGGCCTGGGAGGAGGAAGGCGATCCGGAGGCGGAAACCGTTACAGTCGCACAGGTGGGGCAGAAATATCTGGATGCGGCGCAGCGCAGGCAGCTCTGGGGAGAGAATTATGAAGAAAATCAGAGCAAAATGGAGGAAGCTGTCCGTCTGACGGAAGGGATGTATCTGACGCTGGACGGCAAAACCCTGGAACCCGCCTATTTTCAGCTGAGCGCGGGAAAAACCAGGGATGGAAGCGAGGTTCTGGGAGAAGGCTATGAGTATCTGGTGAGCGTGGACTGCAGCCATGATATTGAGGCGGAGAATTATATCGGAAGCGTTGTTTTGAGTGAGGAACGCTTCTGGGAGATTCTGGGAACCGACAGCGCCGGAAAAATCATGCTGACCAGAGACAGTGCCGAATATGTCCTCTATGTGGATACCCTGGTAGGGAGAATGTCAGGGGAAAACTTCCGGAATCTGTTCGGACTGGCCTCTTCCTGTTTTACGCTTGAGGAAGAAGGGGGAAAAATCCGTCTGACCAGCAAAGGGATCGGGCACGGACTGGGCTTCTGCCAGCACGAGGCGGATCGAAGGGCGGCGGAGGGCGAGGATTTTCTGGCGCTCCTGACCGATTTTTTCAAAGGGGCGGAAATTCAGAAAAGCGGATGAGGCAGGACGGTTATTACAAAAATTGAATAAAGGGGAAAGAAACGGAAAAACTAAGCTTGAAGGAATTCACATGGCAAATGCCGGCGGCACTGCCAAAGTTAACAGGAAAGAGAAGGAAGGACCTATGAGAAGAAGGAGATCAAGCTTTAGGAAAGAAAAGGCAATCATGCTGGCGTCAAGCTGTCTTGTTCTGACGGCTCTGACGGTTACGGGACTTTATGTGAGAAATCTGGGGAAGGAGGAAGAGCCGGAGGAGAACGTGGTGGATTTTACCGCGCTGGAAGATGAGGAAGAGAGCCTGACCATGCTGGGAAGCCAGACCGGAGAGCAGGAAGAGGGACAGGCCGTGGAGGACGTGGGCGTCCCGTCCGAAGCCGCCCTGGATGAAGCAGCCCCGGACGGACAGGCGGTGGAAGATGGAAATTCCGCGCAGAATCAGGCGGGAGAAGGAGCGGATCCGGGTGCAGACAATGCGGCTGCCGGAGAAGCGGCGCTGCCGGATGAGGCGTGCCTGGACGGGGCACAGCAGGATTACCTGCCGCAGGAGGAAGAGGAGATGGCAGAAGCGGAAGAAGAGGCGCTGGCGGCAAATGCTTCCGATGCCATCGCGAAGTCTGAACAGGCGGGAGAAGAGGATGCGGATGCCATGAGCGCGTCCACCCTTCTGGATTTTACGGATTCGGATACGCTGGTGTGGCCCATTGTGGGAAATGTGCTCGTGAATTACAGCATGGACAAGACCGTTTATTTCGCCACCCTGGATCAGTATAAATACAGCCCGGCCATTGTGATCGCGGCAACGGAGGGAGAGGAAATCACCGCCGCTGCGGACGGGCAGGTGACGGACGTTTATCAGGATCCGGAAACCGGTACGACGGTGGTGATGAACCTTGGAGATGGCTATGAGCTGACCTATGGACAGCTCACGGACCTTGCTGTGGCAGAAGGGGATATGGTGGTAACCGGAGATCCGGTGGGAAAAGTGGCTGCGCCCACCATGTACTATAGCGTGGAAGGCACCAACGTTTACTTTAAGCTGACAAAGGACGGCGTTCCGGTGGATCCGATGAGCCGGCTGGGATAATCCCGGATCAGGGTCCGCTTAAAGGATCTCTGGAGATGCTGCACGCTGCGGCATTACAGGGATCCTTTTTGTTTGCACCTGGCTGCGCATGTTTTCCTCCCGCCAGCACGAACTGCCAAAAAAGAAGCATTTTATGCGTTTCCCTCTGCGCCGTGATATGCTACAATAGGAAGCGCAGGCCGGGAAAGCTGCGTCTTTGCGTATGCAGGGCTTCGGCCGGAAAATGAAACGGGCAGTAAAATGGAGGTAACTATGAAAATCGTGGTATTAGGCGGAGGAATCAGCACGGAGCGGGACGTTTCCTTAAGCTCCAGCCGGATGATTTATCAGGCGCTGAGAGACAGAGGGCACCAGACGGTGCTTCTGGACGTTTATCTGGGATACGAAGGAAGCGAAGAGGAAGTCGCGCATATTTTTGAAAAGGACTGCAACTGGGCGGAGAATATCGGCGGGATCCAGGAGAGCAATCCGGATATCAGCAGGATCAAAGCTCTGAGGAAGGATGGGGGCAAAAGCTATTTCGGCCCGAATGTCCTGACAATCTGCAGCATGGCGGATGCGGTATTTCTGGGGCTGCATGGAGAAGACGGCGAGAACGGCAAGGTACAGGCCGCGTTCGATCTGCTCGGCATCCGGTATACGGGAACGGATTATGTCAGCTCCGCTCTTTCCATGGATAAGAGTCTTGCGAAGGAGCTTTTTGCTTATCATAATATTCCCACTCCGGCGGGCGTACATATCAGAAAAGGGGACGCAAGGGCGGCCGAAGGGTGCCCTGTGATGCTTCCCTGCGTGGTTAAGGCCTGCCGCGGCGGCTCCAGCGTCGGAGTGAGCATCGCGCAAAATGAAGAAGAGTATCGGAAGGCGATGGAGGAAGCGTTCCTGTATGATGACGAGGCCGTGGTGGAGCAGTATATTGAGGGAAGGGAATTTTCCTGTGCGGTCATCGACGGAAAGGCGCTGCCTGTGATCGAGATCGCCCCTCTGAACGGTTTTTACGATTATAAGAATAAATACCAGGCAGGAAGCACGGTGGAGACCTGCCCTGCAGATCTTTCTCCTGAGAAGACGGAAGAGATTCAGGAAATTTCTGAAAGAGTATTCGAGGTACTCCGCCTGAAAAATTATGCCCGCATGGATTTCATGATGGCAAAGGATGGAAGCGTATACTGCCTGGAGGCCAACACACTGCCCGGCATGACGCCCACTTCCCTGATCCCGCAGGAAGCGCAGGCCATGGGCGTGGGATTTGAAGATCTGTGCGAATGGATTCTGAATCTTGCGTTCCGCGGTTGAGGATAAAGGAGAGATTGGTAATGAAAAACATGACGCTTGAAAATCTGGCGGCGGCCTGTGAAGGAAAGCTGGTGTGTCCGGGACAGCTGCCATGCCGGGAGGCTTCCGCTGTGGTGATTGATTCCAGAAAGGCGGAAAAGGACAGCATTTTCATCGCGGTGAAGGGAGAACGCGCGGACGGCCACCGCTTCATCCCGGACGTGTTTGAAAAAGGAGCGCTTGGCGTGGTCTGCGAGCGGCTGCCGGAGAATGCGGCAGGCCCCTGTATTCTGGTTGAAGACAGCCTGAAGGCGCTCCGGCAGATTGCGGAATTTTACAGATCCCAGCTTCCGGTGAAGGTAGTCGGGATCACGGGCAGCGTGGGAAAGACCAGCACCAAGGAGTTTATCGCTGCAGTGCTCGCCCGGAAGTACCGGGTGCACAAGACCCAGGGGAATTATAACAATGAAATCGGCGTTCCGCTCACCGTTCTTTCCATGCCGGAAGATGCGGAAATGGCGGTGCTGGAGATGGGGATCAACCATTTCGGAGAAATGCACCGGCTGAGCCGCATTGCCCGGCCGGATATCTGCGTGATGACGAATATCGGCCAGTGCCATCTGGAATTTCTGGGCAGCAGGGAAGGCATTCTGAAGGCCAAGTCGGAAATCTTTGATTATATGAAAGAGGACGGCTGCGCTGTGCTCAACGGGGACGACGACATGCTGGCAACGCTCACCCGGGTAAAGGGGAAAAAACCGGTAACCTACGGGATCGCATCCGGCCAGGCGGCGTGCGGCATGCCCGGCAGAGATGCCGGAAGCGGCGACGGCCTCGATATTTATGCGGAAAATATCCGGATGAAGGGAATCCTGGGAAGCGAAGCCGTATTCTGCCATCACGGGACGCGCTTTCCGGTACAGATTCCGCTTCCGGGAGAGCACATGGTATACAATGCCCTTGCTGCAGCAGCAGTGGGATTTCAAATGGGGATGACGGAGAAGGAGATCGCGGCCGGCATCGCATCCACGCAGAGCGTCAGCGGAAGAAGCCGCGTCATACGGGCGGAGGGCAGGATCCTCATCGACGACTGCTACAATGCCAACCCCGTTTCCATGGAGGCCGCCATTGATCTTTTGACACAGGCGGGCGGAGAGGGCTCCGGCGGGAGAACGGACGCGCCCTGCGGCCGCACGGTGGCAGTGCTCGGCGATATGTTTGAGCTGGGAAAGGATGAAAAGGAGCTTCACGAAAGGGTGGGACGGTACCTCATTGAGAAAGGCGCGGACTGCATCATCTGCGCAGGGGAACTTTCTGCCGCCATGTATGAGGGGGCGCTTGAGGCCGCGAAGGAAAGCGGCGCACACCCGTCAGGAGGTATCCATTATTTCCCCGGCAGGCAGGAACTGCTTGACGGAATCGACGCCCTGCTGAAGCCGGGGGATATCATTCTTGTGAAAGCCTCCCACAGCATGGGGTTTGAAGAGGTGATAAAGCATCTGTCTGGAGAACTGGCAGGATAGCCCGGCTGAAGAAACGCATGGTTCTTCAAAACCGGCCGTTTCAGAAATCCTTCTCCACATTTTCCCGGCAGCTTTTCCGGTAGGCGGAAGCGGTCATCCGGCAGTATTTCTGAAAGCACTGGGCAAAATAGCTCTGTGAAGAGAAGCCGGATAACTGTGCTACCTCTGTGATGCTGTAATCCGTACTGGGGCTGTCGGTTAATACCGATTTTTAGCCCCTGATATGCGGGAAAGAGACACTTCCACAAAATTCAGGCTTTTTCAGGTCTGAATTCACTGTGAGGGTGTCTCTTCCTTTTTTCACTGCCCTGTTTTTGGGCGCAAAAACCCCTTGTTTGGACTTTTTGAAGCGCTCCATCAGCTAAGCTGCTTTCTGCCCCTTTTTCCCTTCATATTTTTCGATTTCATGTTGTAAAAACCGGTGGTATTTCATGATATTCCTGCCCATCGCATACAGCATGAATTCTTTATATACTTTCTCCTCTGACCGGTAGTTAAAACGACGGAAGTTTTCATTTTCCTTGATATCTCCAAAGTGGCCCTCCGTCTGGATCGAACGGGTCTGACGTTTCAGGATCCCTTCCTCGCTCTGGATATTCGCATGGGACTCTTCCTTCAGTTCTTCCCACCGTTCGTTGACCTTCACGATTTTATTCCGATCAGGATTCTTTTCCGCATTGTATTTATATAGACATTTGGATTTATGCTCACAGCCGCTGCAGTCTTCACAGCCATATACCTCTATCGTCTGCGTATAGCCGTCCTGCTCTTTGCTTTCTGTCCGGATATGGTGCAGTTCCCTTCCATCATGGCAGATATAATAATGCTCATCTTCAAAGACGGCGTATGTCATGTTGTAATACTTCCCAATGTCTTCTTTGTATGCCCGTGTCTTCCTCTTCTCATGGTCCTGCAGCTTGATATAGCTCCGGATCCCGTTCTCTTTCAGATACACCAGGTTCTTTTCGCAGCAGTATCCGCTGTCGGCAGTTACTGCCTCCAGTGTGTCTCCAAACGCTTTCCTGTGCTTTTCCAGGACGGGGACCAGCGTATTGTAGTCTGTCCGGTCATTGCTGACATATCCGTGGACAATAAAGTAATTCTCTACCGCGATCTGGACGTTATATGCCGGTTTTAACTGCCCATTCAGCATATGGTCTTCTTTCATCCGCATAAACGTTGCTTCCAGATCCGTCTTCGAATAGCTGTTCCGGTCTTTCCCCATGATCTCAAAGCATTTCTTATACTCCATCAGGCGCCTGCCGCATTCTTCCAGTTCCTCGTAGAGTTTCTGGATTTCCGGCTTATGCTTCCCTTTTCCGAAAACGAATCCGATCCCTTCCCCTTCTGCGATCCGCACCAGGTTCTTCTGCAGCTTCAGGATCTCAAGAGGGGAACAGGAATCAATCTCAAGGATCGTGTTATTGGAGATCTTCTTATGCTTTGTCAGTTTCCGCTTCCTGTTTTCTTCGATAACTTTCCGGACTTTGTCCATCCCCTCGATCACGAACATATGGGCATCCCCAAGATCGTATTTGGGGCCATAGCCGTTCTCAAGCAGGAAGGCATTGTACTTTGCATAAAGGGCATCGATGGTGTCCAGCAGGCCGGCAAGGTGATAGTTGATGCTGCCCCGCCAGACAAAGGTGTACCGGTTTGCGTTCGCTTCGATTTTGGTCCCATCAATGTAAAGTTCTTTCAGCGTAATAAGGCCTTCCTTCTCCAGGCGGCGCATGAACTGGTAATTCAGATCGTCCAGGACTTCCTCCGTCAGCTTTTTTCCTTTAAAATCGTAAAAAGCATCCCTCTGGGGCTTCTGCCCTTTGGTCAGCCAGATAAAAGCAAGGTCTCTCCGGCATAAATCTACAATACGGTCAACAGCCCTGACCCCGCGCATGTTTGCGTAGGTAACAACAGCATACAGCATGATTGGATTATACCCGGTTCTTCCCTTATCCGAATAGCAGGCCAGCAGGCCTGAAAAATCTAATTCCTCCATCACTTTTTTCAGGGTATAGACTGGATCGTCGTCGGGTAGCCTCAATTCGAAGAAACTGAAGTTAATTTTCTGTTGCCCAATTTCAAAAAAGTCATTATAATAATCTTTGGTTAGCATAGTTCCATTATAACATGGAACGGAGAAAAGATGGTTGTCGTTAGCCAT
>UQVK01000093.1 GCA_900544445.1 uncultured Lachnospiraceae bacterium | reverse complement strand
TGCTTCCGATGAAGCCTCCTGCCGCTGCCCGGGGAGAAAGGGCGCTCTCCAGAATCAGGGAGCAGGCCGGCAGCAGGGCGTCCCGGTTGAGAAAAAGGAGATACAGGCAGCAGATGATATAGAAGAAACCGAGGGCGGGAACCATCCGGGAACAGAAGGCCGCGATGGAACGGACGCCGCCCAGGATCACCAGCCCGGCGGTTACGGCAGCCAGAATGCCGATGAGATGGGAGGAGATGGGGAACACGGTATGCACCGCCTCCGTGATTGCAGAGGACTGGGTGGTGCAGCCCACGCCGAAGGCGGCCAGAATGACGCAGGCGGCGTACACCATGCCAAGGGGGCGGCTGTGAAGCCCCTTTTCCAGCACATACATGGGGCCGCCCACACAGGTGCCGTCCTTCTTTCTGACGCAAAAGAGCACGGAAAGGTAGCATTCGGCATAGCAGGTGGCCATGCCGAGGATGCCGGTGATCCAGCACCAGAACAGGGCGCCGGGGCCGCCGACGGCAACGGCAGTGGAAACGCCGATGATGTTGCCGGTTCCCAGCGTGGCGGCCAGGGTGGTGGCAAGCGCTGCAAACCCGGAAACGCCGGAACCGTTTCCTTCCTCCGGTGTGACGGAAAGACGAATCGCCTTCAGGGTATATTTTTGCGGGAATTTCAGCTTTACGGTAAAAAACAGATGAGCTCCTGCCAGAAGCGCCAGCAGGGGAAAGCCCCAGAGAAACTGATTGACCTGTTCCAGGATGGAGAGCATGGCTGCCTCCGTCTTTTTTTTATCACTATATGTCCCTTTTTCTTCCGATATTCCTGAAAGCGGATGCTCAGAAATCGCCCAGAAGGAGGGCAGCCGCCAGCAGTATGAGCAGAAAGACCGCGTTTACCGCTGTAAAGGCCAGAAGATAGGCGCCCTTCCGTCTGCGCGTACTGCTTGTAGGAGATCAGGCTTGCCAGGGAAGCAATGAGGGTGCCCAGTCCTCCCAGGTTTACACCGATCAGAAGCGGCCGGAGGGCGGAGGTGAAGCCGGACAGCAGGAGCGCGGAAGGGACGTTGCTGATGACCTGGCTGGACAGCACGCCGATGATGAGCTCATGGCCGGAAAGAATGCGGGCGAGCAGATCAGAGACTGCAGGCAGGCGGCCCATATTTCCGATGAAGAGAAAGAAGAACACAAAGGTCAAGAGAAGCCCGTAATCGGCCTTCCGGAGCAGAGGACGGTTGACCAGAAGGAGGATGATGAGCGTGGCGGCGAGGATGAGCTGCCAGGGGAGGAAACGCAGAACGGCGCCCATGCAGAGAAGAAACAGGAAGATATAACAGCCCAGCTTTTTCCTGTCCGCAGGCGGAAGATCGGTGAAAACGGAAGATAAGCGTACCGGCTCATTTTTCCCGGGAAAGAGAGAAAGAACGAGCAGCAAGAAGGAAACGGCGGTATAGGGGAACATGATGGAGAGAAATTCGCCGATTCCCATGCCGGAAAGATTATAAAGATACAGATTCTGCGGATTTCCCACCGGCGTGAGCATGCTCCCCAGGTTGGCGGCGACGGTCTGCAGGACGATGACGGAGATCAGCCGTTTCTGCTGTCCCGTGATGGACAGAACCAGAACGGTGAACGGCACGAAGGTGATCAGCGCCACGTCATTGGTGATCAGCATGCTGAGAAAGAAGCACAGGAATACCAGAACGGCGGAAAGCTGTCTGGTATCCGCCGTCCGACTGAGAATGAAAACCGCCATTTTCCGGAATACGCCCTGCTCCTGAAAGCCATTCATGACGCACATCAGGGAAAAAAGCAGCGCCAGAACCCGGTAGTCAACATAGGAAACATACGCTGCGTCGGGATGTACGAAAAACATGGACAGCACGGCGAGCACGCCGGAAACTGCAAGGACAGGGTCTTTTTTCAGGGCGGTGAGGACTTTCATCGGTGGGGCTCCTTTCTTTTGCCGGAAGGTATTATGGCCGCGATATACGCAGGAAATCAGCTTACGCTGATTTCCCGAAACGGTTCCGGTTTTTCTGCCGGAACCGCATTATATTGTATCACTGAGGGAGAGAATTGCAAGGGGATGTTTAAGACGCTGTCTGCTCCTTTTCCGTATAGTATTGTGCCTGTGCGTTCCACAGCTCATAGTATTTTCCTTTTTTGTCGGCGAGCAGCTCTTCATGAGAGCCCTTCTGAATAATGGCTCCTTCATGAAACACGGCGATTTCATCACAGAACCGGCAGGAGGAAAGACGGTGGCTGATGTAGACGGCCGTTTTGTCCCCCGCAATATCGTTGAACCGGGAATAGATATCCGCTTCCGCAATCGGATCCAGGGCCGCGGTGGGTTCGTCCAGGATGATGAAGGGCGCATTCTTGTACAGCGCGCGGGCGATGGCGATCTTCTGTGCCTCTCCGCCGGAAATCTCCACGCCGTTTTCGTCCAGATCCTTGTAGAGCCAGGTGGCCGTTCCCTTCGGCATGGCGGCAAGACGGTCTGAGAAGCCCGCTCTGGTGAGGCAGTCCATGGCCCGTCCGGCATCGACGGAGGCGGAGCCTGCCACGTTCTGATCGATCGGCAGGGCCATGAGCTGGAAGTCCTGAAAGACCACGGAGAACAGCCGGATATAGTTGTCATAGCGGTATTTGCGGATGTCGATGCCATTCAGCAGAATCTCACCCTCCTCCGGATCGTAGAGACGGCAGAGGAGCTTGATGAAGGTAGTCTTGCCGGAGCCGTTCATGCCTACCACGGCCAGGCGGCTTCCCACGGAAAAGCGCAGGTTCACATGCCGCAGGGCGTAGGCATCGCTTCCGGGATAGCGGAAGGATACGTCGCGGAACTCGATCTCATACTGACGGTCTGACCGCTTTTCCGTGGTCAGGCTTCCCTGGTACATTCTGTTGGGAATGTCCAGAAACTCAAAACTGGTCTTCAGAAAGCCGCTGTTGGCACGCATGGTGCCGAGAGTCTTCAGAAGGCTGGAAATGCCGAGAAAAAGGCTGGTGATTGCGCCGATATACTGGGTGACAGAGCCTACCCCGAAAGCGCCGGCCCAGGCTTTGAGGCATACGAAAAGATAGATCATGCCGGTCAGCAGGGCGGAAATTCCCTGGGAAAGGGCCATCCAGAGCCCCATGGGGCCTCTGGCCCAGCGGGCAGGCCCGCTGCCCGGATCAAAGAGCGCTGATTTTTTCAGATATACATTGCAGACATTTTCCTGTTGATCGTAAATCCGCATATCTGAAGCGCGTTTATTGTCGGAACACATATAAGCGTAAAACGCGAACATCCGGTTAACAAGAAGAAATTCTGAATCATTCCGGTTCCAGTAGGAAGCGCTGCGGTTTGCACACATAGGGGACAGCAGGGCCGCCAAGAGTAGCAGGGCGAAGATGACCACGATGCAGAGCGGATGGTTCATCCAGGAAAGCCGGGAAGCTTCAGAAACCGGCAGAAAGAACAGGCTGGCGGACAGGCCGATGCCGCCCAGGATCCGTAGAAGGGCAGTCAGGAGCTGTTCCAGCAGAAGCAGGCTCTTGTTAAAGCCCCATCCTGTCCAGTTCTGGTTCTGCCGGATGCGCGAGAACAGGTCAAAGGTACGCTGGCTGTCCATATCCGCGAAATCCATGTCAAACATTTTATCCATGTAAATTCGGTCATTTTTTCGGTAGGAACAATCACCCTCAATATTTTTCCACCGTTTCAGAACTCCGCTTATAAAAGCAAGGACTGCAGCAGAGAAAAGCTCGGCAAGAACCAGTGTCAGCAGGACCTCCGGCCTTCTTTGTCCGGCCAGTTCATCGATGATCCGGGCCGACAGCCAGATCGTGACATAGGGGCTGAGCGCCGTGAAAACGGAAACGAGAAGGATGGAAAGGATCGCGCCGGGGCACAGCTTCCCCCATATTTTAAAGGAGCGGATATTCCGTGCGGCTGTTTCATGGAATGTGTCGATTCTGTTTTGCTTTTCCATATCAGTTATCCTCCTCTGTAGCGGCAAATGGTTCATCGGATTCGTGAGAAAATGTGTTTTCAGAAGAAAGCGGAGTGTTCTGGTAATAACGGCTTTGTATCTGAAAGAGTCGGGCATATCCGCCGTTTTGTCTCATCAGGGATTCGTGCGTACCTTCTTCTGCAACGTGACCTTTCTGCAAAAAAAGGATGCGGTCACAGAATCGTGTGGAAGCCAGACGGTGGGAGATGAACAGAGAAGTTTTTCCAGCCGTCATCTGGCTGTATTTCATATAAATATCATTTTCAGCGATGGGGTCCAGGGCTGCGGTTGGCTCGTCCAACAGGAGAAAGGGAGCGTCTTTATACAGGGCCCGGGCCAGCATCAGACGTTGGGTTTCGCCGCCGGAAAATTCCACTCCGTCTTCATAGACCAGCCTGCCGACGCAGGTATCCATTCCGCGGGGCAGACATGCGATCTTTTCCGAAAGGCCTGCTTTTTCCAGACAATCCTGTACTCTGGGTCTGTCAATGCCCTCCACTTTCTGTGCCACGTTTTCGGCAACGCTGGCTTCCAGAACGGAAAAGTCCTGAAAAACGGCGGAAAACAGTCGGTAATAGTCGCGGCGGTTATACTGCCGGATATCCTGTCCGTTCAGGAGAACCCTCCCTTCCGTTGGGTCAAGAAAACCGCATATAAGGCGGACCAGAGTGGTTTTTCCGGCGCCGTTGAGACCGACAACGGCGAGTTTTTCCCCGGGATGGAGCGTGAGACTGATATGAGAAAGGGAATCAGAGGCGGCTCCGGGATAGTGGAAGGAGACATCCTCCAGACGGATTTCACAGGAGGCAGAGGAAATTCCGGAAAGGGGCTTTCCTTCCTCAAACAGGAAGGGCTCCGGATAATCCAGAAATTCCCGTATGATGGACAAATCCATGCTCTGCCGGTGCAGCTGTGAAAAACGTTCCAGAATCCCTGTCACCCATTGGGTAAAGCCGCTGACTGCGCTGAAATACAGCAGAAATTCAGAAGCGGGAAGCCCCTGCCTGAGCGTCTGATGGATCAGAAAAGCATAGGCTACACCGTTTCGGAGCAGAGTGAGAAGGAGCGCCGTAATATCTATCCAGAGATTGTTCCTTTCCCGCCTGTTCAGAAAAGAACGATATACATCCAGAGCGTTGTCCCATACCTGCATAAGCCATGGCTGGAGGCCAAAAATACGGATATCCTTTGCCGCAGGACGTTGTTCGGAGATATCGCGGATATAATCCATCTGTTTGAAACATTCTGCTTCCTCATCCCGGTGGCGATAGGACCAGCTGCTGATCCGGCTGTTTACCAGAAAGGCGGCTATGGACACCGCGGATATGAAAAAGATCAACAGCGGATTCAGGCCCGACAAAAGAGTCAGATAAACCAGAAAACCGAACAGATTGATCAAAATTTCCGTCCATGTATTCCATACGGCCTCCGTGGGAGAGAGATTCGTGGAGCACGCATCGTAGGATTTTTCTTTTTGTCCCAGAAAACCCGTATCCAGGATGTTGGGATAGGAGGTGCGGGAAACTTTCAGGGAGATCTGCTGGAGAATGGCAAGTCTGACAGAGGTTCTGCCGTAAAGCGTGTTGGTGTTCAGGTAGGCCTTAAGCGAGGAGAACAGAATCAGCAGAAGGCTGAAAAATGCGATGGAGAAAAGCAGACTGTCTAAGGGATCTGCGTTTTCCACATGACGTAGGATCGACGGAGCGATCAGGAGTTCCACGGTGGAGCATGCCGTGGTTACAACGGCGACCGCAATACAGAGAAAAATGACACTTTTCCGGGTTCCCCAGGCGTTTTTCAGCATAAAACCGGTATTCTGCCACATATTATAACGGGGCTTTTTCGTTTCCTTCATATTCTTGTTCCTTTCCTGACAGCCGTTTTTGGCAGGGCTGTTCTTATCTGTAATTTAACACAGAAAAAGAGTCCCCGGAAAAACCGGGGACGAATTGCCTGGATGGGGGGATGAACTGCAGGCCGGGGCTTTACTCCTGAAAGACTGCTGTATCCGGCAGCGTCATACCTGTGGAAGCAGGATTTCTGTCGTAAAGGCCCCGTCTTCACTGTTGCGGCTGATATAGCCGTCAAGACGATCCACGATGCTGTCGATGCGGACAAGACCGAGACCGTGATCCGCTCCCTTTGTGCTGCGAAAAAGCCTGCCGCTTTTTTGAAGTTTTTTTGACGCAGTGAAGTTTGTGAAGGAAATATAGAGCTGGGTATTTTTCATATCCATATAGATCCGGATCATGCGTTTTTCTTCTGGAAGAAGAAGGCTGGCCTCGATGGCATTGTCGAAGAGGTTCCCCAGTATAACGCACAGATCCAGCTCGGACATTTTCAGCTTTACCGGGATATGGGCGTCTACCCGGACGGGAATGGCTCTGGAACGGGCAAGAGAAATCTTGCTGTTTAAAATGGCATCCGCCATGGCGTTTCCGGTTTTAATGACGGTATCTACCGTATTCAGATCAGTGTCCAGCTCATCCAGATAGGCGCGGATGGCATCCAGATCTCCGTTTGCTGCAAAAACCTTCATCGTCTGGATGTGATTGCGGTAATCGTGCCGCCAGCCGCGCATCTGGCGGTACATGTTTTCCACTTCCCGGTAATGCGTTTCAATCAGCTCCCGCTGGTAGGCTGCGATCTGTTTATCGAGCTTTTTGACAAATATGGACATGGTGCTCCTTTCCTCAGGTATGGGAGATGATGGCCCTGTTCAGCGGCTCATAAATCCCTCTTGGCAAAGGCAGTGCAGTGCCGTCCGCAAGAAAAACATCGGTTTTCGTCACCCTCCGGATCTGTGTCAGGTTGACGATCAGTCCCCTGCCTGCCCGGAAAAAACGCTGATCCAGCAGCTTTTCAAACTCGCTGAGCGTGCGCTTTACGGTGTATTCCTTTTTACAATGAATGGTGACGTAATTCTGGTGGACGTCCAGATACCGGATTTCGTAGAAGGGAATCCGGAGCATCTCACCGGACAGCTCCAGGTTCAGACAGCCTTCTTCCTGCCTGCGCTTTTCCAGCGCCCGGTCGAGAACGGAAAACAGCTTCTCCTGGTTTACGGGCTTCATCAGATAATGGAGCGCCGCCACCTCGTAGCCCTCCGCGATATAATCGGAATATCCGGTGATGAAAATGATCTGTACCGCTTCGTTTTCCCGACGGATGCGCTTTGCCAGCGTCACGCCGTCCATTCCGTCCATCTCGATATCCAGAAGCAGCAGATCGAAGGTCTTGTTCTCCGCATATCGGAACAGGAAACTTTCGGCAGATGGAAATTCTTCCGCATTGACGGTAATATTTCTTTCCTGCGCCCATTCCGAGATCAGCTTTCTGATGTATTCGCAGTCCGCGGCGCTGTCGTCGCAGATCGCAGCTCTGTATGCCATAACATTCACCTCAATCTATAAAATAAAGGTTTTCATACAGCTTTTCAAGAGGCGGATGCATCTCTTCCATCCGGCAGTCGGCGGCGATTTCGCCCGTTTTCAGAAAAATGCAGCGGCTGCATACATGCTCCGCCCAGTCCAGCACATGGCTTGTGAACAGGGTGATGCCGTTCTGGTCTCTGCGCCTGAGCAGATCTCTTTTGAGCTGGATCAGGCCCGCGGTATCGATTCCGTTTGTGGGTTCATCCAGAAGAAGAAGGGGACAATCCCCCATCAGCGCCATGATCAGGGACAGCTTCCGCTTCATTCCGAGAGACAAGCGGCTGATCCGGAGATTCCTCTGCTCAAACAGCTGATATGCTTTGAGATAATGGTCGATTTCTTCCCGGCAGCCGCCCCGGAATTTAACCGCGCATAAAAAGTCCAGCGCTTCGTATACGGTCATTTTTTCGTAAAAATCCAGAGCTTCCTGCATGAAGCCCAGATTTTCCCGGCATTGGAAAGTGGGGACGTTGTTCAGCAGAGCTTCGCCTCCGGAAAGGCGGCACAGCCCGCCAACCGCTTTCATCAGCGTGGTTTTACCGGCGCCATTGGGACCGATGAGAGCCACAATTTCCCCTGCGTTTACGGTGAAGGAAATCCGGCTGATTCCGGTTCCTTTCGCATATTGTTTTGTGAGTTCATGAATTTCAAGAGTATTGTTCTTTTTCATTTCTTTCGATATATTTCCAGTTCGTCCAGTTGTCTCTGCCCCGGCGGTAATCCCTGAGGGCTTTGATTAGAGAATACAGCGGTATGTGCATCAACGCAATGGCCTTTATAAAGGACATTTTTGACACATGCTCCGGATAGCCGGAGCAGAGGGCGTTCGTCAGATAGACGGAGAGGAAGAGAACGCTGCCCAGAGCACAGAGAAAGGACAGCGGATCAGCCCGCATGAATAAAAGAATCAGGAGCACATTGTCACCGATCAGCAATGTACCTCCCGCAATCTGTCCCCTCAGCATTTCCGGATAGGTGCGATCTGACGTCAGATAAATAAAGCGGCATTCTGCTTCCAGCTGGCAGCTGTCAGGCAGATAGGATGCGGCGGCCAGACAGAGGACATAGATAAGCAGCAGCATGGGAGCCGTGCCGCCCATGCTTTGCCAGGCGATCAGAAGCAGAAAAGAAGAAAAGAGCTTCCAGATGACAAAATCAGCGTTACGGTAAAGATAGAGGTAATTTTTCTTCCAGATCAGTCTGCCGCCGAAACGGTGCCAGAGATCTCCTGCCAGATTGGCTGATTTCCCGGCGTGTTCCGGCTGATCGGTTCCGGGATACCGCGTGCCGGACAGATACAGCAGGAGGGCGCAGAGCGACAAAGCGGCCGCCAGCTTTCCAAATGTGAAATTATGATACTGAGAAAAGAGAAATCTGCTGAGCGGATGCTGCATGAGAAGCGC
Source organism: uncultured Lachnospiraceae bacterium (assembly GCA_900544445.1). Lineage (GTDB taxonomy): Bacteria > Bacillota > Clostridia > Lachnospirales > Lachnospiraceae > Eisenbergiella > Eisenbergiella intestinigallinarum. The sequence goes on along the minus strand of UQVK01000093.1, from coordinate 6,690 downwards.
GTATGCGCTCTGGTAATTCAGGGAAGAAGCGTACAGAAGACCGCCTGCGCCAATCGTCGCTGCTCCCAGCAGGAAAATCCGGCATTTGTAAAGGGGACTCTGCATCAAAAGGATGGCGCCGAACAGGATGAGGAAGGTATTCAGGATTCCGGACAGAATGACGGACCATCCGATTCCAGAAAAATCCGGCTTCAAAACAGCCGTCAGGAATATTTCCAGGCAAAAAAGGGGGAGATTTGCCAGAAAGAACAGCCCCGGGATACGGTGGCCGGCGATTCCGAGAAGCAGAAGGCTGTCACAGTTTTTCCGGCAGAACAGCAGAAAACGGCGGCAGGCGTAAATCAGGATCAGTATGAGCTGAAGGCGCGCCAGAAGACGCAGGATGTAATCCGCATTCAGTCCTCCATATCTTTCTGCAAGGGCGGAATGGAGAAAATCATGGATTCTGCCGGAGAAGGCTGTCAGCGACAAAAAAAGAATAAGCTTTGCCGCTTCTGCTTTCGGATTCACCATATTTTTGTAGCAGGCTGCCATATCCGCGCTTCCTTTCCGTTTAATCCTGTACATTATACTGCGTGAGCAGGGAAGAAAGCGACGCCGGAGGCGTCATTTTCTTCGCAAACCGCAGGTTGGGTATAATCCCCGCAAAGCGGGGCGGCCCGATGCGATCGGGCCGGATTGCGCCTGGCGCAATCATTATACCACGGCGCTTCGTGAGCGTAAATGTCCCGTCTCCCGGAATCGTACGCCGTGTGCAGCAACGAGATTTTCCTGGAAAAATCACGTCGGGGAAACGGTTTGGCCCGGTTGACCCTTCGCACAGACGGATGCTATAATGAAGACTAACGGCCCGTAACGCGCATAAAGCGGACGAACCGGATTTACCATTAAGACGGAATCGGGAGGAACAAAACAGATGGTAAAGGTATATGAGATCAAACAGAGCGTTTTTGCCGACAATGATCATCAGGCAGAACTGTTGAGGGACGAGCTGAAGGAAAAGGGAATCTTTCTTCTGAATCTGATGTCCTCGCCCGGAGCGGGAAAAACCACCACGCTGGAGAAGACCATGGAACTTCTGCGGGATGAGATGAAGATCGGCGTGATGGAAGCGGACATCGATTCGGACGTGGATGCCTTCCGTATCGCGCAGACAAATGTGAAGACGGTACAGCTTCATACGGGCGGCATGTGCCATCTGGATGCGGATATGACCAGACAGGGGCTGGAGGCGCTTGGAACGGACGGTCTGGATCTGGCGATTCTGGAAAATGTGGGGAATCTGGTCTGTCCCGCGGAATTTGATACCGGAGCGTCGGCGAACGCCATGATTTTGAGCGTGCCGGAGGGAGACGACAAGCCGTTGAAGTATCCGCTGATGTTCTCCGTCTGCCAGGTGCTTCTCATCAACAAAATCGATGTGCTTCCCTATTTTGATTTCAACATGGAGGAGTGCATCCGCAGGGCAAAGCAGCAGAATCCGGATATTACGGTCATTCCCATCTGTGCCAAAACCGGGGAGGGCATTGACAAGTGGGCGGAATGGCTGCGTGCGCAGGTAAAGGCCTGGAAGGAAAAGAGATAAGAATACTTTAAGAAGATAGCCGGTTATGGCGGAATGAGGAGGAGAAAGCCTGCGGCATCGGCCGTCAGGCTGTAAAAACAGGGGAAATGGAAAAAACGGGGGAACAGATTTTACAGGGAAAAACAAAGAAATACAGCAGGGAAGCGGTGCAGACGGTGCTGAAAATGGCCTGGCCATCCGTTCTGGAATCCTTTTTTGTGGCGCTGATCGGTATGGTGGATTCGCTGATGGTGAGCCGGGTGGGAGCCCATGCGGTGGCGGCAGTGGGACTGACCACCCAGCCCAAATTCATCGGTCTGGCAGCCTTCACTGCCGCAAACGTGGCTGTCTCCGCTCTGGTGGCGAGACGGAAGGGAGAGGGAAGAAGGAAAGAGGCAAATCAGGTTCTTGCGGCCTCCCTTCTTTTTACCATCTGCATGACCGTAGTCGTCAGCGCGGTCTGTGTTGCCCTTGCGGATCCGATTATATCTCTCTGCGGTTCTTCGCCGGACTCTCATCAGGAGGCGGTGGATTATTTCCGGATCATCATGGGCGGCATCGGCTTTACGGTAGTATCCCTCTCCATAAACGCGGCGCAGAGAGGAGCGGGAAATACAAAAATTTCCATGACCACCAATGTGACGGCGAACCTGGTAAACGTGGTGTTCAATTATCTTTTAATCGGCGGAAATTTCGGCTTTCCGGAGCTTGGCGTGAAGGGAGCGGCCATCGCTACCGTGATCGGAAGCGCGGTTGGCTGTGTGATGAGCATTGTGGCTGCCTGCCGGAAGGGCAGCTTTATCAGCCTGGTCTATATCTGGAAGGAACGGCTGCGCCCCACCCTTACTGTGGCAAAGAGCATGGTGAAGCTGGGGGCTAACGTGCTGGCAGAGCAGCTTTTGATGCGTGTGGGCTTTCTTTCCGTGGCGGTTATGGCGGCCAAAATGGGGACCGCCGCCTTTGCTGCCCATCAGGTGGGCATGAACGTGATGAGCCTTTCCTTTTCCTTTGGAGACGGCATGCAGGTGGCGGCCGTCGCCCTGATCGGGCAGAGCCTTGGCAGGAAGGACGTTGAAATGGCGAAAACCTACGGCCATATCTGCCAGTGGATCGGCCGTGCCATCGCCGTGGTTCTCGCCGTCATCTATCTGTTTTTCGGCCGTTTTCTGTACGGTATTTTCTTTACCGAGCCGGAGATCATCGCCATTGGTGTCCAGATCATGCGCGTGATCGTGGTTGTCGTCCTTCTGCAGATCGCCCAGGTGATTTATATGGGCTGCCTGCGCGGCGCCGGCGATGTGTTTTTCACCACGGTGGCTTCCACCATCAGCGTCACCCTGATCCGGCCTATCGCCAGCTATCTGTTCTGCTACGCGTTTGGCTTTGGCATCATTGGCATCTGGTTCGGCGTCTGCGCGGATCAGCTTGCCCGGTTTATTTTTACCAATCTTCGGTTCCGCTCAGGAAAGTGGACGAAGGTGAAGATCTAAAGAGAGATACCGACGGGAGCTGTAACTTGTATGAACATTGTATGAAAGAATGACGGTATTTTCTGGCTGGAGATAAAAAATAGAACGTGGACAAGATCTATCAGAGGTGAAAAGTCTATTGGGGATGAAATTTATAATCCAAATAAATCTGAATGGGTACCGGTTCGATATAGTAAAAGTTCATCTTTTTCCTGACGATATATCAGCAGCCAGTCCGGTGCTATGTGGCATTCCCGATAACTGGAATAATTACCACTGAGCATATGATCTTTATTTTGGATGGGAAGAGTATCAGGAATTCGAAGCGTGTCAATCACCTGTTGCAACAGGTTCATCTTATACCCACGTTTTACGCAGGATTTAAAGTCTTTTTTGAATTTAGTGGAAATCTGATAGTTAACATTATTATTCCTCCTTTAATTCAGAAAAGAGATCTTCTGTAGAACCGCTGTAACGGATTCCTCCATCATGGTCGAGTTCGTCAAAGGCCGCCAGCGTTTCGGCATTTGGTGTTTCATCCGGAACTGCTGCGCCCTGCAGATAGGCTATGATATAAAGCAGTTTATTTTCCGGAATCTGATCAATAAGATTTTTGGCATATTCTCGATTGCTCATAAATACCTTCCTTTCTTAAAATTATAGTATGTAGCAAATTTATTGTGTATAACAGTAAGAAGCACAGAGTAAGGTGTGCCGGCTACTGTCCGGGAGTATAATGTAACTCCTTGCTTTTATCTGTTTTCAGAATAATCAAAAAAAACGGATATGTCAACGATACAGAAAAAAATGGACTCTGCAGGAAGAACTTGCAGTTGGTTCAGGGAAGGAATTACAGGTTAACTATGAGGAAACGATGATGAAAGTCCTTTTTCTGGATATAGATGGTGTACTGAACCGGCAGATACCGGATGTCGGCTTTTTAGATGACAGGGAAAGTCAGAAGCCGGAGGTTCAGTCTGGTCAAAGCAAAAGAGATCCTTCTGTGGCTCAAAAATCAGGAAACAGAAGTGGAAAGCTACGTGGTACTGGATGATCTTACGCTGCATGATGAAAGGATCAGTTCCCATCAGGTGAAAACGGACGGAAGGCTTGGGCTGACAGAGGAAGATGTGAAAATGGCGGAAAAGATTCTTGGGGAAACAGAGGAAAAAAAGAGACTTCAGCAAATCCGGGAAGAGGAACGGATTTCTCATACGCAGATCTATGAGCAGGAAGAGCTTTTCACCGGAGAAAGCTGGTTGAATAAGCCGGTAAAAACGGTTACGGATCTGATCCCGTATTTTCAGAAATATGAGAAGATAAAGATTCTGGATCTGGGATGCGGAGTGGGGCGAACCTGTATCCCGTTTGTACAGGCTTTTCCGGGAAAATGTATGGCGGATGCTGTGGATATTCTGGAGATTGCGATAGACCGGCTGGAAAGAAACAGCAGAAAATATGGAATCGACAGTCAGATTTCCGGACATGTATGTCCATTGGAGGCATGGCCGATTCCCGGGGAGAGCTATGATCTGATTCTGGCAGTGTCTGCGCTGGAACATGTGGATTCAGAGGAGACCTTTTTCAGAAAATTGAATGAAATCCGGAAAGGAATCCGGGAATGCGGAATCGTATGCCTGATCCTGAATACGCAGGTCGAGGAGCGGGATATCGTTACGGATGAACGGCTGATCGCGCAGTTTGAGGTGAATCTTTCCACTGAATTCATGCAGAAAAGGCTGAAAGAGATCTTTGAAGACTGGAAAATTCTGAAGGAAACCGTAAAGCAGCAGGCCTGGGAGACGGGAAGAAGAGACAGAACAGTGCAGATCATGACGAATGTGGTCACGTTTGTGGCGGTGAAGGAAGGGAGCAATCCATGAACATTCAATGGGATGCGGAAAAATATACGTCTAATTTTTCCTTTGTACATAAGTATGGAAACAGCGTGACGGAGCTGATCGAAGCACCGGAAGGAAGCCGGGTGCTGGATCTGGGCTGTGGAAACGGGGCGCTGACGGGTGTGCTGAAGGATCAGGGCTTCCAGGTGACCGGTCTGGACGATTCGAAGGATCTGCTTTCCGTTGCGAAAAAATATTTTCCCGATCTGGAATTCATCCATGCGGATGCCACGGATTTTTCTCTGAAGGAGCAGGTGGATGTGGTGTTTTCCAATGCCGTATTTCACTGGATCGACAGAGAAAAGCAGCCGGACATGCTGCGGTGCGTGTATAAGGCTCTGAAAGAGAACGGGGAGTTTGTGTTTGAATTCGGCGGATATGGAAATAACAGGCTGATTCATGAGGCGCTGACAAAGGCGTTTGCGGAACAGGGATATTCCTATCAGGTTCCCTTCTACTTCCCGTCCATCGGCGAATACGCTTCCCTTCTGGAGCAGGCTGGCTTTGAGGTGCGCTATGCGGTGCTTTTTGACAGAATGACGGAGCTGATGGGAGAAGACGGCATGAAGGACTGGATCCGCATGTTCATTTCCACGCCGTTTTATGCCGTCTCTGAGGAAGCACAGAGGGAAGCCATCAGGAACCATGCGGTGGAGCTTCTGAAAAAGGATCTGTACCGGGATGGAAAGTGGTATGCGGATTATGTCAGGCTGCGGATGAGGGCCATAAAGGGAGGCAGAAAATGAGGGAAGGACTGACGCAGGAGGAGCTGTTTTCCCTGATTCAAAAAAAGGCGGAGGCGGACGAGCGGATACGGGCCGCTGCGCTTGACGGTTCGCGCGCCAATCCGGATGCGCTGCATGATGAGTACAGTGATTTTGATGTGGTCTTTTTTGTGCGGGACAGCAGGGAATTTACGCAAAATACCGGATGGATCAGAGACTATGGAGAGGTGCTGATCGCACAGTTTCCCGACGACTGGTACAATCATCCGTACGATTACGAGGGAAAGGAACCGTTCCACTGTCTGATACAGTATGCAGACGGAAACCGGATTGATTTTACGATCCGTGACGTAAGCCGCGGGGAAGAAGAAAACAACAGAGAACCGAGAACGGTTCTTCTCGACAAGGACGGCTATGACTGGCTGAAGCCGGTGGAAACGGACGAGGCTTTTTTCATAAAAAGGCCGGGGAAAAAAGAGTATCTGGACTGTGTCAACGAGTTCCGGTGGCTGAGCCTGTACGTGGCGAAGGGACTGTGCCGGGATCAGTTCAACTATGCGCGCTTTCATCTTTCCGAGGGGATGGGCGGGATGTTTTTTAAAATGCTGGACTGGAAAATCGGTCTTTCCCACGATTTCCGGGTTTCCACGGGATCGCATGGAAAATATCTGAAAAAATATCTGCCAGAGGAAGAGATGGCGCGGGTGCGGGAAGCCTTCCCCGATGGGGAGACGGCGCATATGTGGAATGGCCTGGGCGTCATGTACGACTATTTTGAAGAGCTGGCAGAAGCGGTTGCCGGGGGCCTGGGCTATCCCTATGACCAAAAGGAAGCGGAAAGGGTAAAGGAATTCTGGCAGAACAGGCGGAAAAACGAAACGCAGAAAGGCGGATGAGATGACATTCAGGGAACGGTATCTGGCGGGGGAGATCCCTTTTGAGAAGATCGACGATTATGTGGAAGAGTGGAACAACAGTGAGGATATGCGCACGCTCCGGGAGTATCTGGGGCTGACGGCAGAGGAAGAGGA
>UQVK01000092.1 GCA_900544445.1 uncultured Lachnospiraceae bacterium | reverse complement strand
GACGATGGATATTTTCTATACGGACCGGAATGGGGCAACGGTGGAAAGAAGCGTGGATCTGCTGGCTGAGGCTGAGTGAAGGCAGTTGCCTTCACTCAGCCTCATTTCTTTTCCAGGCAGGCAAGCAGATCCTCCACCGCTTCATCGGTCAACCGCGCCATGGAGTAATCCTGCACCCCTACCACATGGTGGTTGCATCGGTTGACCGGAAGCAGGATCTTCTGCGCCAGGCTGCTTCCCACGGCGACCGCCATGGCGGGAGTGACTTCCCCCAGCAGAGAATCCGCGGCCATAATCCCTAAGGGACCGATGATGAAGTCAGCGTCCCGGCAGGCTACCAGCACAGGATTTTCCCCGGTAGCCCCGAAGTCCGCCCCGGCCTTCAGCATGGCGGCCGTGGCCGCGCTGTTTGTGCCGATGGCGATGAACTCCGTACCGGAGGGAAGCTTTTCCTTATTTTTCCTGATTTTATCACAGAGCAGGGCGCCCATTCGGCCGCCCTGTCCGTCTATTACTACGATTTTCATACCAATCTCCATCTGGTCGTCTGACCGGTGACATCAATTTTCCTGTGTTTCCTGTGCCTGCATGGAAAATTCCACCACTACGGATGCCTCGATATCCAGCTCGCCGGGCATGATGCTGACGCTTTCCTCCGCAGCGGCTGCGGTCATGGTGCTCTGTGCCAGAGCGGTGTCATTGTAGCGGGCTTCTGAATAACCGCTGGTTTCCTGGACGGAAAGAATCTCTCCGACGGTATATCCCTCTGTCTGTGCCAGAGCCTCCGCCTTCGTACGGGCGGCAGCGACGGCCAGAGAAAGCGCCTCCTGATAGGCCTGGTCGTATTCGCTGGAAAGATAGGAGATGGACTGGATATTATTGACGCCCGCATCCACGGACTGCGTCAGGATCTCTCCCACCTGATCCATCGGAAGATCGGAAATGGTGAGCGTTGTTACCGCCTCATATCCGGTCAGAACCTGCATGCTGCCACTCCAGTCATAAACAGGATTCAGATAATAGCCTGTGGTCCGGATGGAATTTTCCGCAACCCCCAGCTGCTTCAGCAGAGCCACGACCTGATCTGAGGCAGCGCTGTTCTCTTCCTGACAGGTCTGCGCGTCAGAACCCTGCGTCTGAATGGAATATACGATTTCCGCGATGTCAGGCACCACAGAAACCTGTTCGGTGCTGTTGACTGTGACGCTCCGGCCGATATCTTCCTCCGGTGTGTTTTCTGCGGTGCCTTCCTGCTGACAGGCGGTCAGCGTCAGAAGCGCGCAGAACAGAAGTACTGTGATTCCTTTTTTCATGGACGTTCCTCCCCTGAAAGGCAGTTTCCCGGTTCCGAACCTGAGAACGGCCTCTTTCTATAATAAGGCGTATGCAAAATGCCTTCCTGAAATCACTATACCAGAAATGGACGGAAGAAAACAGGTGCGGGATGAAATTTTATGCGGGATTAAAGAAAACTTAAGAATCCCGGTGGCCGGTGCTCTCCTTGTTACCGGTCGCCTGCGGAGGAACGATACAGTCATAACGGATCGCCCTCCCTTTCAGCGTGTAGGCGGGCTTCTGTCCAGCCAGACAGGGCCCTTTCAGAGGCCGTTTGATCACAATCCTCCTGGGATGACAGGAAAAGGCCGCAGTAAGCAGCTCCGTTTCTTCCGAGCAGGGATTTTCCAGCTGATGGAGCATCTGAAATTTTTTTCGGATGAGGCCGCTCTTTTTCCGGTCCGGAAACATGGGATCAAGGACGACGATATCCGGCGCGAAATCCAGCCGGGGCAGTTCCACAATGCTGTCTCCCCGGTGAAAATGCATGCGGCCGAGCACGGGCGCCAGTTCCGGATTTTTCATTCCCCTGCGCAGGGCGTCCTGAAGGAGAGCTGCGATGACGGGATTGCGTTCATACAGCCAGACCTGAAAACCGGCCGCCGCGAGCAGGAAGGCATCCTCCCCCAGCCCTGCGGTGGCGTCAACGGCGGACAGGGGATCCTGAGCTCCCCGGAGCCTTGCGGCTTTTACCAGAAGTTCGTGATTCAGGTTATTGGGAACAAGCCGCGGCAGAAAACGCGCAAAATCTCCCCGCAATGTGTGGGCTCCTTCTACAAGCGAGAGACCTTCCGCATCCATCAGCAGACAGCGGGCGGGGAGAGAGCCTGCGGAGGATTTCGGTATCCTGTTTATTTGAAGCTCGTCGGCAATGGATTCGGCGGCTGCCTGGTCGGCATCCTCTTCCACATACAGGACGAAATCTTCTGTAGATAAAAATTGTTCAGCGTTCTGGTTCATTTTCTTTGCCTTTGAAAAAGTAGTGCTGCCGTGAGGCGGCGTTTGCGGACACGTTTCCTTTATTATAACGAAGAAGTTTTGGAGGATGCAATGGTTCATTTTTTAGACGCGTCCCGAGAAAGAAGCGTGGGCAAAAACAGGTGACTGATTTTGGGATTGCGTGTATAATGAATGGTTGTATAAGGAAAAAGCGAACGAAGAGGTACGTCAATGAATCTGATCAACATAGAGAAAATCACCAAGTCATTTACCGATCACAAACTATTTGACAACGCGTCCTTTTCCCTGCAGGAGGGCGAAAAGGTCGGCATCATCGGCATCAACGGAACCGGAAAAACCACGCTTCTGAAAATGATGGCGGGACTGGAGGAGCCGGATGAAGGCTCCATCACAACGGCCAATCATGTGGTGATCCGCTATCTCCCCCAGCACCCGGAATTTGATCCTGCAATGTCAAGCCTGGAGTGCGTGCTGGAGGGCAATGTGTCGGAGGAGAACCGGTGGACCATTGAAAGCGACGCGAAGGCGATGATGACCCGGCTTGGAATCCGGGACTTTGCGCAGCCGGCAGGCCAGCTTTCCGGCGGCCAGCGCAAGCGTCTGGCGCTGATTTCCGTCCTGCTTTCTCCGGCGGATATTCTGCTGCTGGATGAGCCCACCAACCATCTGGACAATGAGATGGCCGACTGGCTGGAGGATTATCTGAAAAAATGGCGGGGCGCATTGATCATGGTGACCCATGACCGTTATTTTCTGGACAGTGTGACCAACCGGATTGTGGAGATCGATAAAGGCGCCATTTACAGCTATCAGACGAACTATTCCGGCTTTCTGGAGCTAAAGACACAGCGCCAGGAGATGGAAGAAGCAAGCGAACGCAAGCGCCAGTCCATCCTGCGCGTGGAGCTGGAATGGATCCGCCGGGGAGCAAGGGCCCGTTCCACCAAGCAGAAAGCGCATATCCAGCGGTATGAGGAACTGCGCGACCGGCAGGCTCTCGTCCAGGATTCCAGAGTGGAGCTGAGCTCCATTTCCACGAGGCTGGGAAAAACCACGGTGGAACTGGAACATATCTGCAAAAGCTACGGGGAAAGAAAACTGATTGATGACTTTAACTATATTTTTCTGAAAGGGGACAGAGTAGGCTTTATCGGATCGAACGGCTGCGGAAAAACCACCCTGATGAAAATCATCGCAGGGATCATTCCGCCGGATTCCGGCCAGGTGGTGGTCGGGCAGACCGTAAAAATGGGATATTACGCCCAGGAAATCGACGGGGAAAAGCCGGAGGGGAACGATCTTTCCTACATGAACCCGGAACAGAGAGTCATCGACTATGTGAAGGATACGGCGGAGTATATTCAGACGAAGGACGGCGTATTGTCCGCGTCGGCCATGCTGGAACGTTTCCTGTTTCCGCCGGACAAACAGTACAGCCCCATCGGAAAGCTCTCCGGCGGGGAGAAAAAGCGCCTGAACCTGCTGCGCGTGCTCGCTTCCTCGCCCAATCTGCTCCTGCTGGACGAGCCCACCAACAACCTGGATATCACCACGCTGACGATTCTGGAGGACTATCTGGACCAGTTTGAGGGAATTGTGGTTGCCGTATCTCATGACCGTTATTTTCTGGACCGCACGATGAAACGGATCTTTGCCTTTGAGGAAAACGGGAAGCTGCGTCAGTATGAAGGCGGATATACGGACTATGCGATGCGCAGAGCCGCCGAGAAAGAAGCGCAGGAGGAAGAACGGGAGGGAAAGCGCGGGGGCTCCGGGATGGCAGGGACTTCCACAAAGGCGGATGCTTCTGCAGGACAGAGCGCTTCCTCCGGCTCAGACGCGCCGGCAGCGGGAAAAGGCCAGCGCACCCGCGGGCCGCAGAAGCTGAAGTTCACCTATAAGGAGCAGAAGGACTATGAGACGATAGAGGCGGATATGGCGAAGCTGGAAGAGCAGATCGCCGCTCTGGATCAGGCCATCGAGGCCTCCGCCAGTGATTTTGTGAAACTGAATCAGCTCATGGCGGAGAAAGAGGAGGCGGAGGCTGCTCTGGAGGAGAAAATGGAGCGGTGGATGTATCTGGAGGAGCTGGCGGCGAAGATTGCCGAGCAGTGAGGGGAATTTTGACGCAGGGAGGAAAACGCGTTATAATAGAATGGTTTTGCAGGACTAACTGAAAGAAATGAGTATGCGCCTTTGAGACAGAAAGGAAAAAACGATGGAAAAACTGGGAAGAAACGATCATTGCTGGTGTGGAAGCGGTAAAAAATATAAGCAGTGCCACGAGGCATTCGATGAAAAGATCAGGCATTTTGAACTGGAAGGGCATATGGTCCCCACCCATGACATGATCAAAAATCCGGAGCAGATTGCAGGCATTCGGGAGAGCGGCAGGATCAACACGCTGGTGCTGGATTATGTGGCGGAGCACATCCGGGAGGGGATGACCACGGCGGAGATTGACCGGCTGGTGGATACGAAGACCAGAGAGCTTGGCGGCATTCCGGCGCCGTTAGGATATGAAGGCTTTCCGAAGAGTGTCTGCACCTCCATCAACAGTCAGGTCTGCCATGGTATTCCCAGCGAAACGGATGTGCTGAAGGACGGCGACATCATCAATGTGGATGTTTCCACCATCTATAACGGGTATTACGGGGATTCCTCCCGTATGTTCTGCATCGGAAATGTGAAGGAGGAAAATCTCCGGCTGGTGCAGGTGGCAAAGGAATGTATGGAGAAGGGAATCGAACAGGTGAAGCCCTGGCGATTTCTGGGAGATATGGCGGATGCGGTGAACCGCCACGCGAAGGCAAACGGCTACAGCGTGGTCATCGACATCGGCGGCCATGGAGTGGGGCTGGAATTCCATGAAGATCCCTTTGTCAGCTATGTGGCACCGGCCGGGACGGAAATGCTGATGGTTCCCGGCATGATTTTCACCATCGAGCCCATGATCAATATGGGGAGCGCGGATATTTATGTGGACGACAACAATGGATGGACCATCTATACGGAGGACGGAAAGCCCTCCGCACAGTGGGAAACCATGGTCCTCGTCACAGAGGACGGCTGTGAGATCCTGGCTCATTGAGCCCGGCGGGCAGGCTTAGTTATACAGGGTTGAGCTTATATAGAGGGGGCAGACTGTCTGACGACGGCCTGCCCCCTGATGCCTGGCGGACGCTTATATGCGTTCCGGCACCCTTTCTTCCAACGCTTCCTTCAATTCTCTGATTCTGGAAATAACACCGTCCACCGCGGCCTCTTCCGGAAGCTTCACCGCGCTGGACTTGTCGCCCCGCAGAGACAGCTCCACGCAGCCTTCCTTCAGGTTTCTGGGGCTTGCCACCAGACGGACGGGAACGCCGAGAAGGTCCGCGTCGGAGAACATGACGCCCGCGCTCACGTTTCTGTCATCGTAGAGCACCTCTACGCCGGCCTTCTGCAGCGCCTCATACAGACGGTCCGCCTGGGCGCGCACTTCGGCGTTGTCCCCTCTCATACAGCACAGGTGCACCTGCCAGGGCGCGATGCTGATGGGCCAGATGGGGCCGTAATCGTCGTGCTTTGCTTCGCAGACGGAGGCGGCCAGCCTGCCCACGCCGATGCCGTAGCAGCCCATGATGGGAGTATGGCTGTTTCCCTTTTCATCCACATACTGCATGTGCATGGAGCGGCTGTATTTGTCGCCCAGCTGGAAAATGTTGCCCACCTCGATGCCGCGGGAGATGGTCAGGCTCCGTTTGCCGCAGACCGGGCAGATGCCGCCTGCGAAGGCCTTGGCAAAATCCCGATAGACCGCATCCGGGCAGTCCCGTTTCAGATCCAGTCCTGTCAGATGCCAGCCCTCTTTGTTTGCACCGCAGGCAAGGCCTGAGAGCCCCTCCAGAGAACGGTCGAACAGAACCGTGGTTCCTTCCGGAGCCAGTAAGGAAACCGGCCCGATGAATCCGGCCTGCATGCCGCTTTCTTCCGTGATGACGGCCGGATGGATGTCTTCTCCGAGGAAGGAGGTCAGCTTCGCCTCATTCACCTCAAGATCGCCACGCAGGAACAGAACCACATAGGAATCATCCTGATTTTTCTGATAAACGACGGCCTTGCAGGTGGAGGACGGCGGGATGTGCAGAAAATCCGCAAGCTCCTCTATGGTGTGTACGCCGGGCGTTTCCACGGGAAGGAGAGGGCCGCTTTCGTCTGCGGAAGCGTTTCCGGAACCGATATTGGCCGCGTCCGCTGACCGGTCCGTGCCGTTATCCTCCGTGTGATAGATGCACTCCGCCGCTTCCATGTTCGCGCTGTAGCCGCATTCCGGGCACAGGACGATGGAATCCTCTCCGGCAGGGGTGAGCAGCATGAATTCATGGGACAGGTTTCCTCCCATCATGCCGGAATCCGAAGCCACGCAGACCACCTCCGGAATGCCGGTCCGGGCGAAGATGCGCTGATAGGCCCGCAGACAACGCGCGTAGTAGCTTTCCAGATCCTCTTGGGAGGTGTGGAAGGAATAGGCGTCCTTCATGGTGAATTCCCGGACGCGGATCAGCCCCGCACGGGGACGGGCCTCATCCCGGAATTTGGTCTGAATCTGATAAATCATAAAAGGATAGCGGCTGTAGGTGGAGGCGTATTCCCGCACCAGCTGGACGGCGGCCTCTTCGTGGGTCATTCCCAGCACCATTTTCGCGCCGTTTCGGTCCGTAAACCGAAGAAGCTCGCTGCCGACGGAGGTGTACCTGCCGGATTCCTCCCAGAGGGAAGCGGGCAGCGCCACGGGGAAGGAAACCTCCTGCCCGTCCAGAGCGTCCATTTCCTCCCGGATGATCTCCTCGATTTTCTTTGTGATTCTCTTCAGCGGCGGGAGAGAGGAATAAATGCCGTTTGCCACATATTTTATGTAGCCTCCCCGCAGCATGAGCGCGTGGCTTGCCACCACGCAGTCCGACGGCGTTTCCTTGAAACGGTCGCCAACCAGTTTTGAAAGCTTCATGGAATCTCCTTTCCGGAACGGCTCAAAGCTTCGTTTTGCCGCGGCGGGACGCCGCTGTGACCGCCCCTGCTGCCGTTATGCAGCGTGAACAATAATAAAAACAAAAAACGCCCTGAACATCTCTTCCCCGCAGCCCAGGGCCGGAATGTTCAGGGCGGATTGTACGATCCGCGGTACCACCTGAATTCGGAAACATTCTATGGAAGCATTCCTCAGAACCTTTCCGCGCTCATGGTACAGGACTTTTTCGGTCCAATACCGTTCTCTGTGACGGGAGAACCCGGTGAAGCTTACTTGCCGTCCGGAGACGGTTTCGGCCCACGGCTCCGGGAGGGGTTCGGCACTTCTTCGGCAAAGGCTTTCACCGGCCGCCTTCTCTCTGCAGCTTCCGAAATGCTTACTGTTTCCTTTCAACGCCTTTTGGTGAAAAAAGAATAGCACAGCAAAAACAGTGCGTCAAGGGGAAAACGGTGCTATAATGGAAAAAATAAAGAGAGAAGCCGGGTCCGCCGGCCTGACGGCGGACCCGGCAAAGAACGAGGAGGAGACAAAAGCTGATGAAAAACAGAATAGACAAAAGAGAAATTTTCTCCATCCCCAACCTCATGGGATATTTCCGGATTCTGCTGATCCCGCTGTTTTCCTGGATGTACTGCACGGCGGACAGCACGGGGGATTACTATGCGGCGGCCGTTGTTGTGGGCGTGTCGGGATTGACGGACATGTTTGACGGCAAAATCGCCAGGCGGTTTCACATGATCACCGAGCTCGGAAAGTTCATTGATCCGCTGGCGGACAAGCTCACCCAGGCGGCTCTGCTCATCTGCCTGGCGGTCCGCTATCCGCTGATGCGGGCGGTGCTGGTGCTGTTTGTCATCAAGGAAGGCTTCATGGCGGTCATGGGCGCCCTGCTTCTGCCCCGCGGGAAAAAGCTGGACGGCGCCATGTGGTTTGGCAAGGTATGCACGGCCGTGCTGTATGCGGTGCTTTTTCTGCTGCTCCTTCTTCCCGGCATCGGGACGACGGCGGCAAATGTGCTGATCGGAATCTGCGGCGCTTTCCTGCTGTTTTCTTTCCTGATGTACATCCCCGTTTTCCGGCGGATGTGGAAGGAAAGCGAAGGGGACAGAACGTAAAGATGGCAGACGCTTTGGGGGCTGGCGAAAGGCGGTCAGCTTCCGCCTCCGGCCGCACGGAGCGCTTCATTCAGCCTGCGCACCGTGTCCCCGTCCAGTTTTTCCACCTTTCGGTCGTAGGTGAGAAGACCGTTCACCTCGTCCTCAATATCGGACAGCTGGGTGTAGATGCTGGCGCTTACGCCTTTCTGTACGGCAGGCAGGACGGTGTCTGCAAGAAGCTTTTCATAGCCTGCCGTCAGGCTTTTTTTATCCTGATATTTTCCGTATCCATACAGGTCCCGGCTGAAGCTGTGTTCCGGGATCTGCCAGGAATAGCCGCCGAATTCGGTCAGCGCCAGCGCGCGGACGGGCTCCGGACGGACGTGGAGGGAAAAGAAATAGTAGTGGATGCTGGCGATATCTCCGGCGCCCTGATCGAACCAGCCGCTGGCATGGTCGATCAGCCTGCCGGGATCCAGCCGGGCGAGCCGCCTGGAAACGTCCGCCGCATCAAACTGGCCCCAGCCCTCGTTGAAGGGAACCCAGCAGACAATGCAGGGATGGACCTGCAGTGTCCGGACGGTTTCATCCATTTCCCGCAGAAAATCCAGCCGCCCCTCCTGATTTCGTCTGGAAAGGAGAGGGCGGCTCAGCTTTCCATCGGGGATGGTGAGGGAAAAGGCGTTCATCAGCGTGGCCAGATAGGTGACGAACCAGTGCTGATAAGACGCGCCCCCGCAGACCATGTCCTGCCAGACCAGCATTCCCAGGCGGTCGCAGTGATAATACCATCTCTGCGGCTCCAGCTTTACATGCTTTCTGAGCATGTTGAAGCCCAGCTTCTTCATGGAGACGATATCGAATACAAGCGCTTCATCGCAGGGGGCGGTGTACAGGCCGTCCGGCCAGTAACCCTGATCCAGCACGCCTGCCTGAAAATAAGGACGGTTGTTCAGAAAAATCCGCCGCAGCCCTTTCCCGTCTGTCTGCACCTCACATTTTCGCATGGCAAGATAGCATTCCACCCGGTCCTGTTTTGTCTGCACCGTCAGATGATAGAGAAACGGATCCTCCGGCGTCCAGGGATGAAAGCCCGGAAGAGAGACGGACGTCTCTTCTCCGGCGGAAAAGGAAAAAAGAATGTCTGTATCCTTTACGGATGGATCGGGTTTCGGTTTTCTCCCATGCCGGAAGATGGAAGCAGGATCGTCACGCAGCAGCCGGTCCGCTTCCGTTTCCGGGCGGATCCGCGCGGTGACGGTATGCTTCGCGGCGGCTGTATCTGTCCGTTTGCTCTGGCCGCTTTCTTCCTGTGAGGCTGTTACCTGTACCAGAAGGCGGCAGCTGGCGCTGTCGAAATCCGGAACTGCCAGTACGGAGGAAATATGAACGGAAGGCACCTCTTCCATCCAGACCGTCTGCCAGATGCCGCTCTGTGCGGTGTAGAACATGCCGCCCCGCTTCAGTTTCTGCTTTCCCCTGCTCTGCCAGGAGGTATCGCTCAGATCCTGTACCCGGACGAGAAGCTCAAAGGCGACGGAGGGGGAGTCCGTCCGATCCGCGCCGGTCCCCGGCAGAAAAGGCGTGATATCCAGACAGAAGGGCAGATAGCCGCCGGAGTGAGAGCCTGCTTTTTTCCGGTCTATGTAAATGACGCAGCGCTGATCCACCGCTCCAAAATGCAGGAGAAGACGCCGGCCTTCTTCTGGCCTGCGCACGGTCACGCTGCGCCGGTACCACAGATATTCCTCCGGCTGCAGCTGGCGGTTTACGCCGGAAAGAGAGCTTTCCGGAGAGAAGGGAACCAGAATTTTGCCGACGAAGGACTCCGGTGCGTCAGGACCAGAGGTGAACGCATAATCCCACAGCCCGTTCAGATTGATCCAGCCATCCCGCACCATGGCGGGACGGGGATACTCCTTCCAGACATTTTCAGCGGTGACGGAGGCGGTCCAGGGAGTGGTGAGCTTCCCCGGAGGACAGGAATTCTCAGGAAGCTGTCTTTTCTTTTTCATACGCATTTCATCCTTTTTCAAAAAAGAGTTTGAACTGTGAAAAGTATAGCATATTTCGGCCGGTTTGTGAAAAAGCCAAAATCTGTAGAAGTTTCATGGACATGGCGTAAAATGCAGAGTATGATGGAGACAGAGAATTTGATTTCAATAATGGAGATAACATATGAAAGCCTATCAGCTGAAAATCATCAGAAAAAAATCAAAGCCGCCGGTATGGAGGCGCTGTATCATCCCATCGGGAATCACTTTTTCCCAGCTCGTCCTCATCCTTGCGCAGATTACGGAAGAAACGCCCACAGAGGACTATGAGTTTGAATTTTTTCAGGCAGGCATGCATCTGAGGGAATGGGGAGAGGACAGGCCCACAGTCAGAAAATGGAATTATGATTATCTGTGCGCTTCCGACTCCTTCATAGACACCTATCTGGACGCGGAGGGATGGTTTACCTTCCGGACGGGCAGCGGCGGAGAATACAGAGCGGAGATCGAAAAGAGCCTGCCCCAGGAAAAATCCTTCCCCTTTATCGTAAAACAGAGCGGAAAGCCGGAGAGCCGGGAATGGGGAGATGTGGAGGAGGCAAACCTCCGGCTGCAGGAGCGATTTACGGTGACCTATGGGGATCCGGACTACAGCAGCTTCGGACAGCTGCGTCAGGGACTGGA
Organism: uncultured Lachnospiraceae bacterium; assembly: GCA_900544445.1. GTDB lineage: Bacteria > Bacillota > Clostridia > Lachnospirales > Lachnospiraceae > Eisenbergiella > Eisenbergiella intestinigallinarum. The sequence goes on along the minus strand of UQVK01000092.1, from coordinate 4,876 downwards.
AAACGGAGGCTGCGGCCTGAATGGCGCCCTTAAGCCGGAAAGCAGGATGGAGCGGAGCCAGAAATCGCCTCAATCCATGATGAAGGAACTGGCGGATAAATTTTGGGAGATGGTTGAATCGTCTGCGGAAGAAAGACACGTAAGGAACCAGTCAGAAAAAAAGCGGACGCCCACCATCAGAGAATTCCTGTCAGGCTGGTCTCTGGAGGAGCTGCGGGAGATGGCGGACGATCTGTCCATTCCGGACTGTGAAACGATGCAGAAGGATGAATTGGCCGTAACGATTCGGGATGAAATCCTGAAGCCGGATGTCATGAAAAAAAGAATGCTTCTGCTTACGGACATGGAAATGGAGGCCTTTGAGCATGCGCTGCAAAAGCGCAGCGGCTATTACCCGGGACCGGAGGAACTGGAAAATCTGGAACGCCCCTATGAGCTGAACTACGTTTTTATTTATAAGGATGGTCTGGTGGAGATACCACAGGAAACCGTGCAGGTCTACCAAATGATCAATACGCCGGAATTTCAAAAGGAAAGAAAAGAGGCCTCCTGGACGTACCGCTGCCTGCTGTTTGTGGAGCTGCTCTATGGAATGGCGCCGGAAAGGATCGTCCGGCGGCTTCTGAAGGAATGCCTGGGTTATCCGGTGAGCCGGGAACGGTTTGCAGAGCTTTTTGAAATGATTCCGGAGAGCCTGAATCCCTGCGTGAGGAAGGACGGAGAACTGATTACCAGGGAAATCCTGGAAAACAATCTGTATGATATGATTGAGAAAGTGCAGGGAGAGGATACGTTCTATATTCCTTCCCCGGAAGAAATTCTGGATTATACGGAGAACGGATATCCCACCGCAGATCCCTTTTATGGCAGGCTGAAAAGCTTTCTGACCGGGACGCTGCGGCTGGAGGAGGAGCGGGCGGAAGAGCTGCTTCCCATCATCTGGAGCCATATTAAAATGGGAGCTCAGATACCTGATATCACGGACGTTCTGGAAGAGACGGGAGTTGTCTTTTCGTCCACGGACATGAAGAAATTTGTTGTTCTCATGATCGATGTGAGAAATCATACCAGGATGCTGACACACCGTGGCATGACCCCGCTGGAGCATGCGGGCAGGATGCCGGAATGGCCGGACGGAAAGCTTCCGACCATCGTGCCGATGAGCACCGAGGCCGCGGACATGCTGAGGGAATCAGCGGATGAGCTGACTTCGATGGGTTTCGGCCTTGACCTGGATTCCAACGCTGACGAAATTCCGGCAATGGTCATGCCCAATGGAGTCTCCGGGAAAATGGTTCCCGGAAGCAGAAAGGTATATCCAAACGATCCCTGCCCATGCGGAAGCGGGAAAAAATACAAGAAGTGCTGCGGGAGAAAGTGACGGGAAGCGCTGCAGGCAGGCCGGCCGGTGCTTTCCCTGGATTCTTTCCCACGCGCCCGGCATACCCCCGACTCCCTGTGCATATCTTGTAAAAACAGGTATCCGGGGGAACTTCGTGAAGGATTATATCGAGGAACGGGCAATTAACATTGCCAATTTTATCATTGACAGCAGCGCAACCGTGCGGCAGACTGCGAAGCAGTTTGGGATAAGCAAGTCTACGGTGCACAAGGACGTGACCGAGCGCCTCGCCCAGATCAATCCGTCCCTTGCCAGAGAGGCCAGAAAGGTCCTGGATGTGAACAAGTCAGAGCGCCATATCCGTGGCGGAATGGCGACGCGAGAAAAGTATTTACATCAGATGCAAAACGGAATAAAATAAGGGAAAGCTCTTACAAAAGCTGCTGTGGAAACGCTTTTTTTACATATCCATGCGGTGTAGAGGCAGTTTTTACAGCAGCCCGGAAAGAGCGGCAAAAGAGAAAAAAGGCGGGACGGTAAAATGCAGGGTGAAAAAATCCGGAATGAAAAAAATCAGAAGGAAAAGATGCTGTATTCAAACGGAGATCTGAAGAAGCTGATCATTCCGTTGATCATCGAACAGACGCTGGCGATCGCTGTCGGCATGGCAGATACGATCATGGTATCTGCGGCGGGCGAAGCTGCGGTTTCCGGGGTTTCCCTGGTGGATACGGTGAATATCCTGCTCATCAACGTTTTTTCCGCGCTGGCTACGGGCGGCGCTGTGGTCGCCGGACATTATCTGGGACAGAAGCACAAGGAAGAGGCCAGCAAGGTCGCCTGGCAGATCCTGATGTTTGCCTCCAGTCTGGCACTGGTTATTTCCATTATTTTTATTGCCTTTCATGACGGGCTGCTGCGTCTGATGTTCGGACAGATCGAGGCGGACGTTATGCAGTCGGCGAAAACCTATCTGATCATCACGGCCATCTCCTTTACGGGACTTGCCATTTACAATTCCTGCGCGGCCATATTCCGCGCCATGAATAACGCGCGTGTCACCATGTGGATTTCCCTTCTGATCAATGCGGTCAACCTGATCGGAAATACCATCTGCATCTACGGCCTGAAATGGGGCGTGGCCGGAGCTGCGATTCCGACCACCGTATCCCGTTACGTGGGTGCCATCGTGATTCTGGTGATGATGTTTAATCCGGCGCGCGATATCAATTTCTGCGGTCAGGTTCGTTTCCGCTTCAATCCGGTTCTGATCAAGAGAATTCTCTATATCGCGGTGCCTAACGGCCTGGAAAACAGTATGTTCCAGCTCGGTAAGATCCTGGTGCTCAGCGTGGTTTCCACCATGGGGACCTCCGCGATCGCGGCAAATGCGACCGCAAACACTCTGGCGAACTGGAATATTCTGTTCGGCTCCGCCATTAACCTGGGACTGGTGAGCGTATCCGCCGTCTGCATCGGCGCCGGCGAGATCGAACAGACCCGGTATTATACCAGAAAAATGATGAAGATAGCGATAGCGCTTACCTCGCTGATGTCCGTGATCCTTTTTGTCAGCGTACCCGTCCTGGTGAAACTGTATAACCTGGGGCCGGAGGCTTCTCAGATGGCGATCGAGGTAATGCGTTTCCATAATATCATGGCGATTCTGTTCTGGGTGCCTTCCTTTACCATTCCCAATACCCTCCGTTCGGCGGGAGATGTGATTGGAACAATGATCATCGCCATTTTTTCCATGTGGGTCTTCCGGATCGGCGCGGCCTATCTGTTCACCTATGTGTTCCATCTGGGGCTGCTCGGCGTTTGGGCAGCGATGGTGGTTGACTGGATTTTCCGGGCCATCTGCTATGTCATCCGCTACCGTGGCCATAGATGGGAGACGGCCATGCAGAGACAGAGAGCGTGAGGAAGTTGACAGATGAGATATCTCTACTTTATAATAAGACGTATTTCCGGCAGAAAATTTTGAAGAACGGAGGAGAAGATGGAGAGAGAAATGGTTATTGTTCTGGACTTCGGCGGACAGTATAATCAGCTGATCGCCCGGAGAGTCAGAGAATGCAACGTTTACTGCGAAGTGCATCCCTATACGATGAGCATTGAGAAAATCAGGGAAATGAATCCGAAGGGCATCATTTTCACGGGAGGTCCCAACAGCGTATACGGTGAGGATTCCCCGACCTGCAGCAGCGAGATCTACGGGCTCGGAATTCCGATTCTCGGCATCTGCTATGGTTCTCAGCTCATGGCTCACATGAACGGCGGAAAGGTGACCACCGCTCCCGTGAGCGAATACGGCAAGACGGAGGTCGAGGTGGACAACTCCTCCGTGCTTTTTGAGGATGTATCCCCCAAAACGATCTGCTGGATGAGCCATACGGACTATATTGAAAAGGCTCCTGAAAATTTCCGTGTGACGGCCCATACTCCGGTCTGCCCGGTGGCTGCCATGGAAAATGCGGAAAAGAAGCTGTATGCGGTACAGTTTCATCCGGAAGTGATGCATACTCAGGAAGGCGTGAAAATGCTTTCCAATTTCGTATATAAAGTCTGCGGCTGCAGCGGCGACTGGAAGATGGATTCCTTCGTGGAGACCACCATTGCCCAGATTCGGGAAAAAGTCGGAAACGGCAGGGTGCTCTGCGCTCTTTCCGGCGGCGTGGATTCCTCCGTGGCTGCGGTGCTTCTTTCCAAGGCTGTGGGCAGGCAGCTCACCTGCGTTTTCGTCGATCACGGCCTGCTCCGGAAAAACGAGGGCGACGAGGTGGAAGAGATTTTCGGCCCCAATGGCCAGTACGATCTGAACTTCATCCGTGTCAACGCCCAGGAGCGCTTCTATGCAAAGCTCGCCGGACAGACCGATCCGGAAGCAAAGCGCAAGATCATCGGCGAGGAATTTATCCGCGTTTTTGAAGAGGAAGCGAAGAAGATCGGCAAAGTGGATTTCCTGGTACAGGGTACGATTTATCCCGACGTGATTGAAAGCGGTCTTGGAAAATCCGCCGTGATCAAATCCCACCACAACGTGGGCGGCCTTCCCGACTACGTGGATTTCAAGGAAATCATCGAACCCTTACGCCTGCTGTTCAAGGATGAGGTCCGCCGCGCCGGCCTGGAGCTGGGCCTGCCTGAATATCTGGTATACCGTCAGCCCTTCCCCGGCCCCGGTCTGGGCGTGCGCATCGTGGGCGAGGTGACTGCGGACAAGGTCCGCATCGTGCAGGACGCGGACGCCATCTACCGCGAGGAGCTGGCAAAATCCGGCGCTGACAAGGGTCTGGGACAGTATTTTGCGGCCCTCACCAACATGCGTTCCGTGGGCGTCATGGGAGATGAGCGCACCTACGATTATGCCGTAGCGCTGAGAGCGGTGATTACTTCTGATTTCATGACCGCGGAAGCGGCGGAGATTCCCTTTGAGGTGCTCTCCCGGGTGATGAACCGGATTATCAATGAGGTGAAGGGAGTTAACCGGGTCATGTATGATCTGACTTCCAAGCCGCCGGGAACGATTGA